>NZ_JARDAN010000050.1:0-870 GCF_040560085.1 Paenarthrobacter sp. CC6
AAACTTCGACGTCGGCACCTGGGTGGTGTGGCTTTGTGACCTTGTTTGAGGCCGTTGAGCGCGCTTTTCCCGCGGTTTCGAGCTGTTTCGGGTTCAAAACGGGTCAGGAAGCTACTGTTCCGAGGCCTTAGTGCGTTGGTTCGGTGGTGGGGCAGCCCCATGAGTGGGGTTTTGTTGGCAGGTGTCGGCGACGAGTGCTCTTTGTGTTTTCCAGACGTGGATGGTTGTGGCTGGTGTGGTCAGGTCCAGGGTTCCGTTGATGGGTAGTGGTGGGCCGTTGTTGACGGAGTAGGTGCCGGTGAAGCTGGTGGTGATGGTGGCGGGGTAGTTGCCGGTTTCGGTGTAGCTGTGGCTGGTGCGGGTTTCGGTGGTGAGCCATTCGGCTTCGGGGATGGGGTAGCCGGCGGCGGGGGTGGGGCCCAGGGTGGTGCCGTCTCCGAAGGTGTAGGTGTGGTTGGCCGGGGTAGCGGTGAGGTGGATGGCTTGGCCGAGGATGGTGACGTCGAAGGTTTGTTCGGTGGCGGTGGTGTAGAAGTTGGTGGGTCCGCCTTTGAGGGTGTGGGGGAAGGGTTGGGCTTGGAGGTTTCCTGGGTTGATGGGGAGTTGGCGGAAGTCGTTGAGGATGCGGGCGGCGATGTCGGCGAGGACGTTTTGCGGCTCTGCGTCATAGAGGCACGCGGGCTTACCGTCGACAGGCTGCCAATCGGTGAATGTCGGGTTAGCGACGGCTTTCGGTGCTTTCAACCAGATGACAGGTGAGCCCTTCTCACCGTCGGGTGTTGTAGGTGGGCATTCAAGGGTCAGGCAGCCCATTTCGCGTGCGCCGGGGCCGCCGAGAGTGCAGCGAAAGTCCGGCTTATATTGGTAGGG
>NZ_JARDAN010000051.1:0-818 GCF_040560085.1 Paenarthrobacter sp. CC6
TCGGCTTCGTGCTGGAGGTCCACGAATTCCTGCGGCTTGACCCACCGGTCCACCGGCAAGTGCCGTTCGGACGGGCGAAGGTACTGGGTGATCGTGATCAGGTCACAACCGGCCTGGTGCAGGTCCCGCAGGGCCTCGGAGATTTCCTCCCGCGTCTCGCCCATGCCCAGGATCAGGTTCGACTTGGTCACCATGCCCAGATCCCGGCCCTGGGTAATGACATCCAGGGACCTCTCGTACCGGAACGCCGGACGGATCCGCTTGAAAATCCTCGGCACGGTCTCGACGTTGTGGGCGAACACCTCGGGCTTAGAATCACAGATCGCCGCGATGTGCTCAGGCTTGCCGGAGAAGTCCGGGATCAGCAACTCCACCCCGGTGCCCGGGTTCAGTTCATGGATCTTCCGGACCGTTTCGGCGTACAACCAGACACCCTCATCGGCCAGGTCATCACGGGCCACCCCGGTCACGGTGGCGTAGCGCAACTGCATCGCCTGGACACTCCGGGCCACCTTGGTGGGTTCGAACATGTCCACCGGAGAGGGCTTGCCGGTATCGATCTGGCAGAAATCACAACGCCGGGTGCACTCGGACCCGCCGATCAGGAACGTCGCTTCCTTATCTTCCCAGCACTCGAAAATGTTCGGGCAGCCGGCCTCTTCACAGACCGTGTGCAGGCCTTCCTTCTTCACCAGGTTCTTGAGCTGGACAAACTCAGGCCCCATCTGGACCTTGGCCTTGATCCACTCAGGCTTACGTTCAACCGGAACCGCAGAATTACGCTGCTCAACGCGCAGCAACTTACGGCCTTCAGGTGC
>NZ_JARDAN010000052.1:0-713 GCF_040560085.1 Paenarthrobacter sp. CC6
ATCCACTCAGGCTTACGTTCAACCGGAACCGCAGAATTACGCTGCTCAACGCGCAGCAACTTACGGCCTTCAGGTGCGAGTGTCATGGGGTTCCTTTACGTTGATCTTCAGCATTCGACGACGTTGACGGCGAGGCCGCCCATCGCGGTTTCCTTGTACTTATCGGACATGTCCTTGCCCGTCTCACGCATCGTCACGATCACCTCGTCCAAGGACACCCGGTGCGTCCCATCCCCCCACAACGCCATCTTCGCCGCGTTGATCGCCTTCGCCGCAGCAATCGCGTTCCGCTCAATACACGGAATCTGAACCAACCCCCCGATCGGATCACACGTCAACCCCAGATTATGCTCCATCGCGATCTCCGCAGCGTTCTCCACCTGACCCGGAGAACCACCCATCACCTCAGCCAACCCCGCAGCAGCCATCGACGACGCCGAACCAACCTCACCCTGACACCCCACCTCAGCACCGGAAATCGACGCCTGCTCCTTATACAACACACCCACCGCACCAGCAGTGAGCAGGAACTTCACCACCACATCATCCCTGTCCTGCTGACTGGCCTGATCCATGCCCGGAGCGTAATTCAACGCGTAATACAACACCGCCGGAATAATCCCCGCAGCACCATTCGTCGGCGCCGTCACCACCCGACCACCAGAAGCGTTCTCCTCATTGACCGCCAAAGCAATCAGGTTCACCCACTCCTG
>NZ_JARDAN010000053.1:0-710 GCF_040560085.1 Paenarthrobacter sp. CC6
GGTTCTTGATCCAGGCCCGGCAAAGTATTTCTTGTCAGCCACACAGGCTGAAGAAACGGCCGGCCGGTCTCACGGTGGCCACACGAAAGGACACTGATCCCCATGGCCATCAGCCTCAAGACCACCTCCGGCAAAATCCTCGCCTCCGTCGCACTGGTCGGCACCGCAGCCGCCGTCGCCGGCATGGGAACCTACGGCGCGTTCACCTCCTCCACCTCCGCCTCCCAAGCCGTCACCGCAGGCACCGTCACCATCGCCCTGGGCGCCCCCGGACCAGCCAACACCCTCAACGTCCCCATCGCAGGCCTGCTGCCCGGCGACAAAGTCGAAAAACTCGTCACCCTGGCCAACACCGGCAACTCCGACCTGAACAACGTCACCCTCACCACCTCCGCCGGCGCCACCGCCTCCCTCCTCACCACCGACACCACCAACGGGCTGCAACTGACCATCGAAAACTGCTCCACCCCCTGGACCGGCACCGCCGCCCCCTACACCTGCGCCGGCACCAAAACCACCGTCCTGGCCAACGGCCCCGTCATCGCAGCGAACAAGGTCCTCAACAACCTCACCTCCCTGACCTCAGCCAAAACCGACAACCTCAAAGTCACCACCGCGTTCCCCACCACCGCGGACAACACCTTCCAAGGCGCCACCTCCACCATCGCCTTCGCCTTCACCGGCACCCAACGCACCGAAACCACCAAATA
>NZ_JARDAN010000006.1:0-428861 GCF_040560085.1 Paenarthrobacter sp. CC6
CCGGTGTGGAGGGCGTCGGCGAGTCTTTGACGACGGGCCGGGATTTCCTGGCCGGTTATTCCGGCCCCGGGCAGGATCTCGTTCGCGAGGGCGAGCCTGCGCCGTGCTTCGCCGATCCCGATCCGCAACCGGGCTCGGAGGAACTCCGCTGCGTTCCGGTACCCATCATCCAAAACACTGCCACCACCACCAGCACCACCACCATCAGCAGCAGCAGCCGGGACGGAGTCACCGCCACCTTCTGACTCACCGGCTGGCTCGGTCCAGCCCGTCCGCCATTTCTGGGCGCCGGACGCCGGGGACTGTCCGGGCTGCGGTGCCGGCGCCGCACGCTGCGCCTCCGTCCGGGTCCGCTCCACAGCCTGCGCAGCGACGACCTGCACGTACTCCAGATGACGAGACAGATCCTCTACCCGGCCCGCAAAATCAGCAGCCTCCCCAAAGCCAAACAACCGGGCATCGGCAGCGACCGAACCACACAGCTCGACCAACGCCTCGGAAGCCTCGTCAAGCAACTGTGCCTGTTCTGACGGACCACCTCCAGAGCCGGACGTGGGTCCGCAGCTGACAGGAAGCCGCTTACTGTTGTGATCGCTCGGGGACAAATCGCTGGAGCCTGATTGCTCGGATTGCGGATTCCCTGAACGGAAGGAAACGTCGGACGGTTCGCCCGGCCGACTGAGAACCTGCCCGTTTGTGTCCATGCAACGAGCCTGTCATGGCCCGACGCCGGCGATTAGCCCCCTCACGGGCTATGTGGAAAAGTCCGTGACTACGCCGGTCTTTGAAGCCGAAAATCCACCCATGCAGCTCCTGCTGACGGAGCCTCCAACGGCAACATCCTCATCATGCCGAGAGGGTTTCTGCCAGTACCCGTAACAGCAGTGACTGCTTACACTCAGCCAAAGCGTGTTAGATGGAAACATCCGCTAAAGACAGACACGTTGGAGAAACATGCCTACCGCTTCCGCATTTGCCTCACCCTCGGCCACGGGCGACCTGACCCTGACCACCATTGAACGCCGCGAAGTTGGCCCGAACGACGTCCATATTGATATCAAGTTTGCGGGTATCTGCCACTCGGACATCCACACCGTTCGCGGTGACTGGGGTCCCCAGCAGTACCCCTTGGTGCCGGGCCACGAAATCGCCGGCATCGTTACCGAGGTTGGCGCCGAGGTGACCAAACACAAGGTCGGCGACCGCGTCGGCGTCGGCTGCATGGTCAACTCCTGCAAGGAATGCAAGAACTGCGTGGCCGGCGAGGAACAGTATTGCCTGAAGGGCAACGTGGGCACCTATGGCGCGGTGGACCGCGACGGCACCATCACCCAGGGTGGCTACTCCAGCAACGTCGTGGTGGATGAAGACTTCGTGGTGACCATTCCGGAAGGGCTGGACCTCGATGTTGCTGCTCCGTTGCTTTGCGCCGGTATCACCACCTTTTCCCCGCTGCATCACTGGGGCGCGGGTCCGGGCAAGAAGGTAGCGATTGTCGGGCTGGGCGGTCTCGGACACATGGGCGTCAAGATTGCCCACGCCATGGGCGCCGAGGTGACGGTTCTGTCGCAGTCCCTGAAGAAGATGGAAGATGGCCTGCAGTTGGGCGCAGACCACTATTACGCGACCAGTGACCCCGCCACCTTCGAACAGCTTGCCGGTACGTTCGACCTGATCATCAACACGGTCAGCGCTTCAATCGACATCAGCGCCTACCTCCAGTTGTTGACGCTCGACGGGACGCTCGTCAACGTCGGCGCGCCCGCTGAACCGCTCCCGGTGAACGCCTTTGCCTTGATCGGCGGTCGCCGTCGTTTCGCCGGCTCCATGATCGGTGGCATCCGCGAAACGCAGGAGATGTTGAACTTCTGTGCCGAGCACGGCCTTGGTGCGGAGATCGAGGTCATTCCTGCCAGCAAGATCAATGACGCTTACGAACGAGTTCTCGCCTCGGACGTCCGCTACCGCTTCGTCATCGACGCCTCCACCATCGGCTAGACCGAACGTCTCGAAAGGCCGCGCCCTCCAAAAGGGCGCGGCCTTTCGGCTGCCGGGACGCTGCCAAAAAAAGCAGCGACAATGGTTTGGTGACTTTCAGACTGGACACCATTGGCAGGGGACTGGTCTTCGCCGACTCCATCCAGGACCTTGCAGCGGCCCTGTCGCAGCAGGGCGACGGCGGCACTGCGGTTGTGCAGGCGCCGCCAGGTACGGGAAAGACCACGCTGGTGCCGCCGCTGCTGGCGAACCTCATTGGTCAGTGGCATTCCGGGCAGCCACGCGTCGTCGTGACCCAACCCCGGAGGGTCGCAGCACGTTCCGCCGCACGGCGGCTCGCTTCCTTGGACGGAACCCGGTTGGGCAGCAAGGTGGGCTACACCGTCCGTGGCGAGTCCAGGACGGGTCCGGACACGATGGTGGAGTTCGTTACTCCCGGGATACTCATCCGGCGACTCCTCAACGACCCCGGTTTGGAGGGCGTCCAGGCGGTGGTCCTGGATGAGGTCCATGAGCGGGGCCTTGAGTCTGATCTTCTGGTGGGGATGCTCGCCGAGGTCCACGAACTCCGCGAGGACCTCACACTGGTCGCCATGTCGGCAACCCTTGATGCCCGGCGGTTCGCCGCGTTGTTGGGAACCGGGGGCGACGGCGGCGGGCCGGCTCCCGTTATCGACTGCCCTTCCGCAATGCACCCTTTGGACGTTCAGTGGCGTCCGTTCCGGGAACACCGTTTGGACGAACGGGGAGTGGCCCGTGCCTTCCTCGATCACGTTGCCCGCACCACGGCGGAGGCCCACGCAGCCGCCGTGGCCGGGAACCCCGACGTGGATGCCTTGGTGTTCCTCCCGGGCGTCCGTGAGGTGTCCGACGTCGCTTCCCGCCTACGGGCGGAGGTGTCGGGGAACGTTGAGGTTCTTGAGTTGCACGGCCAAGTAGGTCCTGACGCCCAAGACCGCGCAGTATCCGGGCGGGAGCCGGGAGGCGCAGCACGGATCATCGTGTCCACGTCTCTGGCTGAGTCGTCACTCACCGTTCCGGGAGTCCGGTTGGTCGTCGACTCAGGGCTGTCCCGCGAACCGCGCAGGGATGCCGGCCGCGGCATGTCCGGTCTCGTTACCGTCTCCTGCTCACGTGCATCGGCGGATCAGCGTGCGGGGCGCGCGGCGCGGCAGGGCTCGGGTACCGTGGTCCGCTGCTACGACCAACGGGACTTTGCTTCCGCCCCTGCCCATCAAACCCCGGAGATCCTGGCCTCTGACCTGACTGGAGCGGCGTTGATGCTCTCGTGCTGGGGGGCGCCCCGCGGCAAGGGGCTGGCGTTGCCGGATACCCCGCCCTCTGCGGCCATGGACGACGCTATGGAACTGCTCAGGGAACTGGGCGCCGTGACGGAAGACGGAACAGCCACCGCCCTGGGCAAAACTCTTTCGCGCGTACCCGCCGATCCGCGTCTGGCCCGGGCCCTGCTGGACGGATCAGCAGTTGTGGGCCGACGCGTCGCGGCCGAGACGGTGGCCATGGTGGCCGGCGATCAGCGTGCTCCCGGGGCGGACTTGACCAAGTTGCTGGGCTACCTGCGTTCCGGATCAGATCCCGCAGCGCGGCGTTTCGCCGAAGACGTGAAGCGGATGGAGAGCATCGCGCGGCAGGAGGCGGCCGCCGTCGTGCCCTTACCAAATGCCCGCCACATCACGGCGGCCGAGGCGCCCGGCTTCGTTGTGGCGCTGGCGTTCCCGGACCGTATGGCCAAACGCGTTACGGGGAGTGGCCCGGACAGCTATCTGCTGACCTCGGGTACGCGGGCGGGACTGCCGGCCGGGAGTCCGTTGTCAGGGCACGATTGGCTGGCGGTTGCTGAGGTCTCACGCGCGCAGGGCCGCGACGCTGCCGGGACAGGTGCGGTTATTCGCTCGGCCGCGCCGCTTTCGGCGGAACTGGCCGAGGCCGCGGCCCCCCACCTCTTGACCGGGAAGGAGTACGCCACCTTTGACCAAGGTCGCGTGACCGCCCGCCTGGAACGGAGGCTTGGGGCGATTGTGCTGTCCTCAACGCCGGTACGTCCCAGCGTCGCGTCCGGACGAAGGGCAGTAGCAGAGTCCCTGGGCAAGAACGGATTATCCATGCTGCATTGGTCCAGCAACGCCGATGCGTTCCGGCGGCGTTTGGCCCTGCTCCACCGTGAGCTCGGTGATCCTTGGCCAGATGTCACGGAATCAGGCCTGTTGGCCAGGTTGGAAGAATGGTTGGCTCCCGAGTTGGAGGCGATGGCCACTGGCACTGCTGCCAGTGCCGTGAATCTTGCCGATCCGCTGCGCCGCCTCCTTCCATGGCCGGATGCCGGCCGTTTGGACGTTCTTGTTCCCGAACGCCTTGCGGTGCCCAGCGGTTCTCTGGTGCGCCTTGACTATCCGGACGTGGATGACGACGGCGGTCGTCCCGTCGTGGCGGTCAAGTTGCAGGAGTGCTTCGGCTGGGACAGCACGCCCCGGCTGGTGGACGGCAGGGTGCCTGTGCTCTTTCACTTGCTGTCCCCGGCAGGGCGTCCCCTGGCCGTCACGGATGATCTCTCGTCTTTCTGGTCCGGCCCCTACGCGCAGGTCCGGGCAGAGATGCGGGGACGTTATCCCAAGCATCCCTGGCCCGAAGACCCGTGGACCGCACCGGCTACCGCCAGGACCAAGAACCGGATGTAGGGCGGCCTGCTAGGCCGAACGGTCCAGCATCAACTGGATTTCCCCGTCCACGAACGTTCCCAGGACGCGGCTTGCGGCCAGCTCGTCCGGCGCTGCGCTTAGCGGGTCCAGTTCAAGGACAGTGAAGTCCGCCCGCTTGCCCTTGGAAATGGACCCCGAAACATCCCATAGCCCTGCGGCTTTTGCTGCGTGTGAGGTGTAGCCCTCAAGCGCTTGAAGCGCCGTAAGTGCCTGGCCGGGAGCGATGGGGTCCTGCTCCGGGTGGCCCGAACGGCGCCGCAGGCGTGCGTCCGCCATGATGGGCAACGGCGGGAAAGGAGCGATGGGCCAATCGGAGCCAATCCCCAGGGCCACACCGGCTTCACGAAGATCCCGGCAGCGCCACGCCCTGTCGGCCCTTTCGGGACCGAGCCTGTTGGACCAGTTGTCGCTATGGTCGGCCAGGGAGTAGTGAGTGCAATGGGTCGGTTGCATGCTCGCCACCACCCCCGCATCCTTGAAGCGCGCCACGAGTTCGTCCGGAACGGTTTCGAGGTGCTCGATCCTGTGGACGGTCCGGCGGAGGACATCCGACGGCACAACATCGCGGAGGGACTCCATCGCCTCCAGCACGTGTTGCACTCCGGCGTCACCGATCGCGTGGGTCGCCGTCGGGATTCCGCGTTTCGCGAAGTAGCGGACGGCGGCTGAGTATTCTTCGGGCCGCGGCCAGAAGGGCGCCGTGGATTCGCCGTACAGATCGGGTTCGTAGAGCCAGGCCGTTCCGTTGTCCACCGTTCCATCTACGAACAGCTTGATGGCTTCAACGGACCAGCGTCGCCCACCCTTGCCCAAGGTACGGGCGAGTTCCTTCCAGTCGTCCTCTCCGGTGCCAGGCATGCACCACGGCGCAGAGCGCAGCCGGAGCGGCAGCTCACCGTCGGCCTCGAGTGCGTGGAAGAGCGCTGCGGATTCTGCACTGTGGTCCATGATGTGGCCGCCGGTGAGTCCCGACCTCGCAAAATCCCGGAGCAACGCGGCCAGTCTCGTCTTGCGCCGGGCAAAGGACTCCTGGGGGATGTGGCGCTGCACGAGCTCCATGGCGGCGGCTTCTAGCAAGAGGCCGGTAGGAACTCCTTCGGCGTCGCAGACCACTTCCGAGGCTTGCTCGAAGGCGTACCTGCCACGGACGCCGGCCACCTCCAGGGCGCGGCTGTTGGCCACGGCCGAGTGCCCGTCGAACAACCGGATCAGTGCCGGTTTGCCGCCGCTGACATCGTCCAGCATGCTGCGGTGCAAGGGCGCCGTGCCGAACGCGTTCGGATTCAGGCCCCAGCCACGCAACCACTCGTCGTCGTGTGCTGCCTGGGCGCGGAGGAGCGCCCGGACTTCATCAAGCGTCGACGCACCGGAAAGGTCCACACCGACGGTGAGGTCCAGGCCGAATACCGGATGGATGTGGCAGTCAACCAGGCCCGGCGTGAGTGTCGCGCTGCCGAAGTCCACCACGTTTGTGCCCGCCTGTCGCCAGTCGTGGGCGTCAGCGCGGCTTCCGACGGCGGTCACGGTGCCGTCGCTGACCGCGACCGCTTGGACGGGCCCAAGCTGTGGGTGCTCGTCCAGGGTGTGGATGGTATCGGCGAGGACGATGAGGTCAGGAATCATGGGTTTCAAAGCTTCCAATCCGGGCGAAGACGTCGGGGCGGGCAGTGCGCAGGCGGCGGGCGATCAGCAGGCCTGCGAGGAAAACGATGGGTGTGACAGACAGGAGAATGGCGTTGGTGACGGCATCGGCAAAGGTCAGCAGTTCGATGTTGACGGCGATGAGCGCCACGACCCCGAAGAGCAGGAAGGCCGATGCAATGCTCACTGGAATGAGCACTCGGTTGGTCACTGCGGCGGGGTTCCGGCGCAGGTAGATGAACGCGGCCACCGAAACAAGCCCCTGCAACGCCACGATCCCCACGATGCCTGGCGTGTTGACCCAAATGAGCAGGTGCTTGTAGGGGTCGGCATTGGCCACGGCACAGATCAGGATGACGACGGCGGCCAGCACCGTCTGGATCTGTCCCGCACGGTGCGGTGACTTGTATTTCGGGTGTGTCCTGCCCAGGAAGGCGGGAAGGATCCCGTCCTTGGCCAGCATGTAGACATAGCGGTTGATGGCGTTGTGGAAGGCCAGCTGGGAGGCATAAACGCTGGTCACGATCAGCACATACATGACGACCTCGGCCCAGGGGCCCACGTACTGGTTAATGGTGGCGAAGAACATCCCGTCGGCGAGTTCACCGGCAGCAGCCACGACGTTCCCGTTGCCGAATGCCTGGATGACCGTCCACACAATGAAGGCGTAGAACACGGACATGAATCCCACGGCGATGTAGGTCGCCCTGGGGACGGACTTGTCCGGATTACGTGCTTCACGCCGGTACAGGACCGTTGATTCGAAGCCCATGAACGCCGCGAAGCAGATAGCGAGAATGGCCAGGACTCCGGGAGTGAAGGCGTTTTCGGGGGAGAAGGAAGCGAAACTGATACCTTCGGCACCTCCGCGGGCCAGGATGCCAACACCCATGATGGCGAGGATCGCGGTCTCAGCGATGAGCAAGACGCCCAGCACCTTGGCGCCGACGTCAATTCCGCGGTAGCCGAGGAACCAAACAGCCGCTATCGCGGCCAGGGCTACCAGCGGCCAAGGGACTTCCAGGCCGAAAAGCGTTCGAAGCATGGCTTGGGTCTGGACCGCGAACAGCCCGTAGACCCCGATTTGCAGACAGTTGTAGGACACGATCGCGAGGATTGCCGAGGCAAGTCCCACCGTCTTGCCCATGGCCAATGTGATGTAGGTGTAGAAGCCGCCGGCGGCTTTGACGTGCTTGGTCATTGCCATGAAAGCGACGGCGAATACCAACAGCACCGCGCCGGCGACGACGTAGCCCATGGGGGCGCCGATGCCCCCGATTCCAATGGCTACGGGGGCCACGCCGGCCATGACGGTAAGTGGGGCCGCTGCGGAGATCACCAGGAAGGCGATGCCGCCGGTGCCGATGGCGTTCCGTTTGAGCCCGTTTCCAGCATCGGCTGCTGGCGGTCGGGTTTCCAGATCAGACATGGGGATCCTATGGGGTGAAGGGGAAAACTGGGGGAGGGAGACTTAAGCGAAAGCCTTTCGTTTATCGTAAGGTCTTGTGATCCGCAGCACAATACCCATCGGGCAACTTCTGGCTAGAGTCGTAACAACAACCTTGAATGGAGTACCCCGTATGGCACGCCCGCTGGTCCCGCTGATATCCATCGACGCACTCGTCACCGCCGCCCTGGAGTTGGTGGACGAGGCCGGGGACTTCAGCCTGCCCAAACTGGCCAAACGGATCGGCGTCAGCCAGTCCTCCATCTACAACCACGTCAGTGGACGCGAAGAGATCCTTGAACTCATGCGGGGCCGCATCATCTCCGAAAGCACTTACGAACTCGGCGCCCGGCAGGATTGGGAGGCCGCCCTTCGCGCGATTGTCCGTAGCTACCGGGATGCCTTTGCCCGGCACCCCAGGCTCGCTCCGCTGCTGGTACTGCAGACGGTGCAGGACCACCAGGTCCTTGGGCTCTACGAGGACCTGGCACTGGCCCTGGAAGCCGCCGGTTTCCGCGGCCGCGACGTGTTGTCCGCGATCTCCACCATCGACAGCTTCGCACTGGGTTTTGCCTTGGATCTGGCAGCCCCGGACGTTGTCTGGGCACCTCCACAGCAGGGCTTCCCGGCCCTCAGCGGCGCCTTGGCCAACGCGGGACCTGCGGATGAGCGGGGCGAAGCGGCCTTCGAATTCGGTTTGGAAATCCTCATCGCGGGCTTGCATTCCCGGCTGCGGACCGCGGTTCAGTGAACTTTCTGCAAACGTGGTGGGAGGCGGTGGTCCGTGGTTTCACCCAGACCCACGCCACTGCCGTACCCATGCCTGTCCTCGTTGGCATCCTCGCCTGTGCTGTGGTCCTCAGCATCCCGCGCGCGACGTGGCGAAGGTTCGGCCTGTACGTCACCTTCGTCCACGAACTGGGCCATGCCTACGCAGCCCTCATGACGGGAAGATTCGTCCATGGACTCCGGATCGGGCTCGATCACTCCGGCCGCCTGGTCAGCAGTGGCCGGAGCGCCTTCGGTGCGGCGTGGTCCGGTTTCTGGGGTTATCCTGCCCCGGCCGTCGTGGGACTGTGCCTGATTGCGGCGGTCAGTGCCGGGCGGTCCGGCGCTGCCATGTCGGTCGGGGCCTTGATCCTCTTGGTTTCCCTGGTCTTCCTGCGCAACCTCACGGGGATACTGGTGGCTCTGGCCAGCGCAGGGATTGCCCAGGTTTTGCTCCTTTTCGCCACTCCCGACGTAGTCAACTACGTCGTGATGGCCCTGGGCGTAGCCCTGACCGTGGGAGGGGTGCGTGACCTCTTGAAGCTGGCCGGCGTCCACACAAAACGCCGTGAACGCCTCGCCTCGTCAGACGCTTTCATTCTGGGCCGGACCACTGGCGTGCCTGGGTTTGTGTGGCTCTCCGGGTTCACGATCGTCATTGCCGGCTGCGTGGCGGCGTCAGCGTGGTTGCTGTGGGGGATGCTCACCGTTTAGCCCGGCATCAGGGACAGCGGGGGACGTGCGACGCCGCGGGCTTTGGTTCAGTGGCTGCAGGCACTTGCCCTGTGGTCGCCTCAGGGTGTCCAATCCTCTTAAAGATTCGGAGCTCTGGACGCGAACCATGAGCGTTCGGGCTCCGTGGCGGGAGAACCTCAGGAGATGCCATGTCTGCAAAGGGCACGCGCGATGCGGGAAAAGCTACAAGCCCCACCGCGAATGAAACCAGGCGCAGTGGGAACGGCGTGGTTTCTGCACACCGAGACCCCGCCAGGATACGCAACGTGGCACTGGTCGGGCATTCGGGCTCCGGCAAATCGATGCTGGTCGAAGCGCTGCTCGCGGCAACGGGAGCCATTACCAGGATGGGCTCCATCAGCGAAGGCACGACTGTCAGCGATGCTGATCCTTCAGCCATCCATCAACAACGCTCGGTAACCCTGTCCGTCGCACCGATCCTCATTGGCGACATCAAGGTCAATCTGATCGACACCCCCGGCTACACCGACTTCACAGGCGAGTTGCGGGCTGGTTTGCGGGCCGCCGACGCGGCCCTTTTTGTTGTGTCCGCCGTGGAGGGAATCGACGGCGCCACCGTCGCGCTGTGGAGCGAATGCGAAAAGATCCGGTTGCCCCGCGCAGTAGTGATCAGCAAACTGGACCATCCCCGCGCAGACTTCAGCGCCGCCGTCGAGCGCTGCCGGGAAGCCTTCGGAGAATCTGTCCTCCCGCTGTACGTTCCGGCAGTGGTTAACGCCGGCCTCATCGGTGTCCTTCACGGCGCCGCGGAGGAGTTGACCCCCACGGCCGATGTGGAATCAGTAAGGGATGCCCTGCTGGAAGGAATCATTGCCGAAAGCGAAGACGAAACCCTCATGGACAGGTACCTGGGCGGTGAAGAACTGCCGTTGCCCGACCTCATCAACGACCTTGAAACCGCCGTGTCACGCGGCAGTTTCTTTCCCGTGTTGCCCACCTCGGCCGAAACGGGCCTTGGGTTGCCGGAACTGATGGCCCTGCTCACCGACGCTATGCCATCGCCCCTTGAACGGACGCCACCTGCAGCCATGACGCTCGACGGTTCATCGCTGAAGACGTTGCACTGCGATCCCGCGGGCCGTCTCGCCGCCGAAGTCGTTCGGACCACCGTGGACCCTTTCCTCGGCCGGGTGTGCCTGGTTCGGGTCTTCTCGGGAACGCTGCGCGAGGATTCGTCCATTCACATCGGCGGCAGGGGACTGGCGGACAGGGGACATGAGGACCACGACGCGGATGAGCGCATCACACACCTGTACTCCCCGGTGGGATCCGGCCTCAAAGCCGTCCCGGAGTGCATCGCGGGTGACATCTGTGCCATCAGCAAACTGGCAAGTGCCGAAACAGGCGATACCGTCTCGGACCGCGAAGCCCCGCTCCTGATCGAGACCTGGAACATCCCCGAACCCTTGATGCCGATCGCCGTGGAGGGCGCATCACGAAGCGACGAAGACGCGTTGGCGAAGAGCATTGGAAAGGTAGCGGCCGCCGATCCAACACTCAGGCTTGAGCGCAACCCGGACACCCATCAGCTCATCTTGTGGTGCATGGGCGAAGCGCACGCCGAGGTGATCATGGACCGCTTGCGAAACCAAGGCGTGAAGCTGCAGACCGTGGATATCATTACTCCCCTGCGGGAGACGTTCGCCAGCAAGGCAACCGGACACGGCCGCCACGTCAAGCAATCAGGCGGCCATGGCCAGTTCGCCATCTGCGACATCGAGGTGGAACCGCTGGCACGCGGCGAGGGGTTTGCGTTCACGGACAAGATCGTTGGCGGGGTCATTCCGGGAACGTTTGTCACGTCCGTGGAAAAGGGGGTCCGGGCCCAAATGCTCAAGGGGGTGTCTGCAGGATTCCCGGTGGTGGACATCAAGGTAACGCTGGTGGGTGGCAAGACCCACAGCGTGGATTCCTCCGATGCCGCGTTCCAGGCAGCAGGCGCCTTGGCGCTGCGGGAGGCTGCCGCCGCCGCGAAAATCCAACTCCTTGAACCTGTCTCCTCCGTGGTGATCAGCGTGCCCGACGAATACGTCGGAGCTGTCATGAGCGACCTCTCCGGGCGACGAGGGCGGGTGAACGGCACCAATGCCACCGACAACGAGGGTACCGAGATCCTCGCGGAAGTGCCGGACCAGGAACTGCTGCGTTACGCCATCGAACTCCGCGCCCTCACGGCCGGCACAGGACATTTCCGGAGATCGTACCTTCGCCACGAGCCACTGCCCAAGTAGGTTCAGGCACCCGTTTTCAAGAACGCAGCTACCTCGGGTGCCAGCGAAGCACCTGTTTCAGCTGCGGTCCGCTTCAGGCCCTTGACCGCAAATGAATGGTCACCGCCGTCGCACCACTGGAGCCTCGCCGTCGGGCCGATCCTGGACACCACGCCTTCCAGGATTTCAGGAGTGGCGAAGGTGTCCCGGGTGCCCTGCAGGAACAGCATCGGCACGGTTATTCCGTAAAGGTGTTCATCCCGGAGCTTCTCTGGTTTCCCGGGGGCATGCAGCGGGTACCCAAGGTAGACGAGTCCCTGCGCGGGCATGCCTTCGGCCACCGCCATGGACGCCATGCGCCCGCCGAACGATTTGCCTGCGGCCCATAACGGTTTGCCGTCCGACAGCTCTGCCGCTGCCTCCATCACGGCCCGCCACGTTGCGATGGCAAGGGGCGGACGGTCCGGGAAGCGACGCCCGGCTTCGCGGTAGGGAAAGTTGAAACGGAGTGTAGCCACACCCTCCTGCGCCGTGGCCGAGGCGAAGCCCTGCAGGAAGGGATGTTCCATCCCGGCCCCGGCGCCATGGGCCACCACCAAGGTGGCAAAACTGTCCTCAGGCTGGACATGGAGGGCGGAAACACTGGTATCGGCGACGGCGACGGTCAGGGATGTCTCGACGGTGGGCATATGAACATCATTACCTACCGGAGCGGCAGGAGAAGAGCCCATCACGAAACACGCCCTCGGGCATCAGGCACAAGGTGCTGACGCGGCGCACCTTTACGGGGTAGCTTGTGCCCATGGCGAGTGAAGCAACCACTGTAACCGTGCCCGGTCCCAACGGCCCACGTGAGGTCAGGATTTCCAGTCCGGGCCGGGTCATGTGGCCGGACGCGGGGCTGACCAAGCTCGATCTCGCCAACTACCTGATCGATGTCGGGGAGCCATTTGTCGCCGCCAACGGCAACAGGCCTGTGAGCCTTCAACGGTACTCAGGAAACATCGATGGAGAGATGTTTTTCTCCAAGAACCCTCCCAAGGGCGCCCCTGAGTACGTTCGCGCCGTCACTGTTACCTACCCGAGCGCGCGGGCACACCCCCAACTGGTCATCGACGAACCTGCGGCAGCGGTGTGGGCAGCCCAGATGAACACCGTGGTATTCCACCCCTGGGCTTCCCGTGCCAACGATCCCGATAACCCGGACCAGCTACGGATCGATTTGGATCCCCAGCCCGGGACGGATTTCGACGACGCCATCCCGGCTGCGATTGAGCTTCGCTCTGTCCTGGAGGAGGGCGGGCTGACGGCGTTCATCAAGACATCGGGTAACCGTGGTCTGCATGTTTACGCCCCCATCCATCCCAAGCACGAGTTCCTCGAGGTCCGCCACGCCGTGATCGCTGCCGGACGCGAACTTGAGCGCCGCATGCCCGACAAGGTCACCACGGCGTGGTGGAAGGAAGAACGCGGAAAGCGGATCTTCGTGGATTTCAACCAAGCCAACCGGGACCGGACCATCGCTGGCGCCTACAGCCCGCGGGCTGTACCGACAGCGCAGGTGTCCTGCCCTTTGACCTGGGAGGAACTGGAGAATGCGGACCCCGGTAAGTACACCATCACCACCGTTCCCGACCGGTTGAAAAAGGTGGGGGATCCTTGGGCGGCCATGCACGATCATCCAGGTGACATTGACGTCCTGCTCACGTGGTGGGAACGCGACGTCGAGAACGGCCAGGGCGAGATGCCATTCCCGCCGGAGTTTCCCAAAATGCCCGGTGAACCCATGCGGGTACAGCCAAGCCGGGCGCGAAAGCCGGAACAGTAAGCCACCGCCGTCGGCCTTGACCGTTATTCGAAGCGGGAAGGATCGCCCGTACCGCGCCGTACCACCTCGGCCACCCCACTCGAAAAGTCGATCACCGTGGTTGGTTCCGAACCTGTGTCTCCGGCATCGATCACGCCGTCCACCTGGTTGTCCAAACGCTCCTTGATTTCCCAGCCCTGGGTCAACGGTTCTTCCTCATCCGGCAGCAGGAGCGTGCTGGACAGCAGAGGCTCTCCCAATTCGGCGAGAAGTGCCTGCACCACCTTGTGGTCCGGGATGCGGACGCCGACTGTTTTCTTCTTGGGGTGCAGAAGCCGCTTCGGAACCTCCCGGGTGGCCGGAAGGATGAACGTGTAGCTGCCGGGGGTTACAGCTTTGATGCTCCTGAAGATGTCGTTGTCCAGCATGACGAACTGGCCCATCTGGGCGAAGTCCTTGCAGACCAGAGTGAAGTGGTGTTTGCTATCCAGATGCCGGATGGTGCGTATCCGGTCCAGCGCTTCCCTGTTTCCGATCTGGGCGCCCAAGGCATAGCAGGAGTCGGTAGGGTAGGCGATCAAGCCGCCGTCCCGCAGCATATTGACCACTTGGCCGATGGCGCGTGGTTGAGGGTCTTCCGGGTGCACATCAAAGAATCTGGCCATGCAAAGAGCCTACGACAAAGCTACGACAACACGTCCTTGTTGGAGAATTTCGCATACGCCAAGGCGCCGCACACCACTATGTAGCCGGACTGCAGCAGCGCGTTCGCACCAAACGATGTCCAGGCGATGGGCTGCCTGAGCAGATCAGCGAAGTCCAGCCAGTGGTGGCTGAAAAGCCACGGATGCAGCCACTCCAGCTGTGGCAGGTTGTCGAGGACCTGCGACACGACGGACAGGACAATCGTGGCTGCCATGGCACCAACAGGCGCATCGGTGAAGGTCGAGATCAAAAGGCCGATCGCCCCCAACCCCATCAGGGACACCGTGATGTAGGCAGCGATCAGCAGCGACCGCAGTGCGGAATCGCCCACGCTGACGGTGTCGCCGGACAGCAGGGTGACCGGCCCTACGGGAAAGAGGACGACGCCGGCCAGGGTGCCTGACGCTGCCACAGTTGCCGTCGCGGCACAACAGAAGGCGACCGTTCCCGCGTACTTGACCAACAGCAGGCGAATGCGCCCCGCAGGTGCCAACAGCAGGTACCGCAAGGTTCCGAGGTTCGCTTCCCCTGCGATCGTGTCTCCTGCCACCACACCTATGGTGAGGGGAAGGAACAATGGCACGCACACCACCAGCGCCGTGACCGCCACGAAGAGCCCGTTCTGGGTGATCCTGTCCAGGAACAGCGGGCCGCGGCCAGGAGTTGCGGGCCTCGACGACAACCTCACCGCGACTGCAACCAGGATGGGCACGGCGGCCAACGCGACCAGCATGGCCCACGTGCGGAGCCTGCGGAAGAGTACCGACAGTTCAGAGGCAAGGAGTGCCCACCCTGCCCCGGACCGCCCGGTGGCAGATGGAATACCAGCAGCGGTTTCAGCCGGCAACGTCAAACCCCTCTCCAGTAAGGGACACGAACCGTTCTTCCAGGCTTGCGTGCCCAACAGTGAATCCGCGGACGCGCACGCCTCCTGCAACCAGTGCGGCCACAATCGTCTCCGGGGCCATGCCGTTGAGTCCGGTGCCCATGAGCGTGTCGTCGCCCCTGCCTGTCGCATCACTTGGGACCACACCAAGGCGGGACAGGACGCCTGCGGCCACACCGACGTCGGGCGTGTGGATCAGGACGTGCGACTCCCCGGAGGAGCGCAGCTCATCCAGTGGCCCTTGGGCCACCAGTTTTCCCGCGCTCATAATGCCTGCGTGCGTACACATCTGCTCGACCTCGGCCAACAGGTGGCTCGAGACAAAGACCGTCGTGCCACCTGCGGCAAGGGAACGAACCAGGGCGCGCACTTCGCGCGTCCCTTGGGGGTCAAGTCCGTTGGTCGGTTCATCGAGGACAAGCAGTTCACGGGGACGCAGCATCGCGTTGGCCAGGCCGAGGCGCTGTTTCATGCCTAGTGAGTAGGCGCGGACCTTCTTTCCGGCAGCATGGCCGAGCCCCACACAGTCCAGGGCCTCGTGGGCACGTTGCCGCCTGGTCGATGAGGGTGCGTGGCGGTCGGCCGAGTCCAGGCGCATCAGGTTTGCCTCGCCGGTGAGGAACGGATAGAAACCGGGGCCCTCAACCAAGGCGCCCACGTGCGGCAACACGGAGGTCAAGGATTGTGGCATCTCCTTGCCCAAAACGCTGATGTCGCCGCTGTTCGCCGTGGCGAGGCCAAGCAGCAACCTGATGGTGGTGGTCTTTCCCGAGCCGTTAGGCCCCAGGAAGCCGTAGACCGCCCCCTGGGGAACGGCCAGATCAATGCCGTCGACGGCGGCGCGGCGGCCGAAGCGCTTCACCAGTCCACGTGTTTCGATGGCAAGATTGTCGCCGGTGCCTGGATGGCTTGCCAGGACGGCAGGGCCGGTCAGCGGGCTGGTCGCTGGGTCGGTCACGGGGCAGGGACGTTTAACTGTTGGGCGACTGCCTGAAGCCGCTCCAACGGCACCATGCCCGCATAGACGCGGCCGTCGTCGAGAATCAGCACGCTGATCACCGATGTCGTCAGTGCGCGGCCGCCCGGAACAGCTTGGAGCGCTTGCGTGAGTTCCGGGCTGGCAGTGAGTCCGGCCGGAGCGGTTCCCGCCGGAAGGGAGATCACGGCGTCCCAGCCGGCGCCTGTAACCGTTGCACCATGATGTGGCTGGGGCGGTTGCGGCTGGGTCGTTGGGCCGGAGGGCTCAGGCAGTGGCATGGAAGGAACGGGTGCTGCGGGGATCGTCTTTTCGCTGACCGATGCGCCCTGCGGCGGTACGAATTCAAACAGCGAGGCGTCCGGGGCAGTCAGGTCCAGCTGCGTGTACTCCAGTGAATAGGCGGGCCCGGCCTGCCCTTTGGCCCTCAGTTCGATACCGAGGGGGAGGCCGGTTTCGGCATCCACATCAATCGCCACAGCGTCCACCAAGGTGCCCGCCGTGCGGGGTTTCAGGAGGAGTTTGTAGGCGCTGCGCCCGGCCACCGAGGACGAATTCCCGACGCTTACTTCAGTGCTGGCGTCAATGGCTGTCAGGAAGCGCGACGCTAAAGCCTCGGGAGTGTGGATGGTGGGGCGCGGTGATTCTGGTACCCGGGACTCGGTGGGTGCTCCCACCGACGGACGGGGGATGCTCACATGCGTAGCACTGTTGTCCGAGGAGTCATAGAACCACGCGTCCTCGCCATTCAGTACAAGATCGCGCTCGGCCATCCGGTCCAGGATCTGTACGCGTGCTTTGGAAGGACCATCAATGTAGACCCTCGCAGTGTGCGAGCCTGTCAGGAACTCCAAGGCGGAGGCGGTTCCGGGCGCAACCCCGGGGCCGGCCGTTGGAACTTCGGGAAGTCCCAGTTCGGCGGTTTGTTCCAGTGTGCCGGACAGCTCCCGGACCTGGGTGCGCGCGATCATGGCCAGGATCTCGTCTGCGGTTTTGGGTGGCAGGGAGCCGGTTGCGCCCGCTTGGACTGCACCAAACAGCACGGCCATGCCCATGGCAAGGCTTATCAGGAGCGCCGGCAGCCACCGCCGCCTGGCCCGGGTCATTGCTACCGGCCACCGCACATCAAAGGCATGAGTCCAGATTACTCCCGTTGGCCGTCTGGATCACTCGTGGTTCGCTACTGCTGGATCAGTTGCCGTGCAAGTTTGACTGCGCCGAAAACGGGGGCTTGGGGGAGTATCCGGACCAGCGACGGATCCTCCAAGGACACTTTGCGCGCTACAGCCGCAGCAAGTTGGTCCTGGTTGACCAGCAAAGCGCCGGCCATCACCAAGGGAAGATCCAATCCGAGTTCGCCCAGTACTTGCCTGGCCAAGGACGCCAGGGAGTGGGCTGCCTCGGCCTGGATCCGCAGCGCCGCAGGGTCGCCGTCCTGCGCCATCTCAAGGACGAGCGGGGCCAGTCCAGCCCAATGATCGGGTTCCGGCTTTGCATAGAAGAAGTCCATGAGCTGCAGGGCATCCACACTGGCCGTGGCGGCCATCAACGATTGGACCAGCGGGCCCGGTTCAAGTCCGGCGTAGTACTCCCGTAAGGCCTCGCGAACGGCGTCCCGGACTACCGAGTATCCACCACCCTCGTCGCCGAGAAGATAGCCGTATCCTCCACTGCGGGCTTCCCGTCCCTCACGGTTCCTGCCCCAGGCCACAGAGCCGGTTCCGGCCACCAGGACCACGCCTGCTTCGAGACCGGCCGCGGCGAGGATGATGCGTGTGTCATGGACCACCTCGATTTTGGCACCGGGAAAATGTTCCGAGAGGAGGGCCGACAGAACGGCCCGGCTCGCAGGGGTGTCGGCGCCGGCCGCTCCCGCACAGACTGCTGCGACACTACCGCCCACACGTGCCGCAATCCGCCGCAGCACTGCGTCCGCGCCCTGGTGCCCCACGGAAGACAGGTTTGCACGTGCTTCGGTGATCTCCAGGCGGGCATCATTGTCCGCCCCGGGGAAGCGGGTGTCGTCGGAGAGAACCGCGTGGGTTTTCGAACCGCCGATGTGGAGCCCGAGGACAACCGGGGCAGCGTTTGTGGCGCTGTTGCTCCCGGACTGCTGCATTTCCTCCAAGTGACATCCCTTCGTCTCTCGCCAAGTTTGGCACTCCGCCTAGATTGGCATAGACCAATCCCCTTGTCTACAGGTAGTTTGTCCGTATGTCCGCTGATACAGCTCCGGCAACACCCAAGTACTACATGGTCAAGACCGAAATCCTTGCCCGCATCACGGGGTTGAAGCCCGGTACCCTCATTCCCACCGAGAGGGCTCTTGCGCAGACGTATGCAACGTCCCGCACCACGGTGCGCCTGGCCATCAGTGAGCTTGTTGCCGAGGGGAAGCTGGGGAGGATCCAGGGGCATGGCACTTTTGTCGCACCCCCCAAGGTGACCCATGTGCGGCAGTTGACCTCATTTTCCGACGACGCCAGGATGCAGGGACTTAAACCTGGTTCGACGCTGGTGGCCCTGGATGTCACCAAGGCCAGCCCGGAGGTCGCTGCGCACCTCGGGCTCGCGGAGGGTGGCTTGGTAACCAGACTGGAACGCATCAGGCTGATCGATGGTGCACCACTGGCCCATGAGGTCGCATGGCTTCCGGGAAGGCTTCCACGGTTCAAGGCCAGCCTTGCCAAGGCGGGTTCGCTGTATGCCGCTCTCCGGGACACTTACGGGATAAGCATTGCCGAGGTCGAGGATACGGTGGAAACTGCGTTGGCCGGCCCGGGTGACGCCCGGATATTGGGGATTGAAATGGGGGCCCCTCTTCTGGTGGTCAACAGGCTGGCGCGCGACGGGAAAGGGGCGCCCGTTGAGTGGACTCACAGTACCTTCCGCGGTGACCGGTTCAGGTTTGTCTCGCGCGTGAAATCAGGGGAATAGCGTGGCCAACTCGACTTCCGGCGAGTCCGTCATCCGTCGGGTTGTCCGGCTTGTCGGCGCGTTCGACGACTCCCATCGGATCATGAGCGTCGCCACGCTGGCCCGCCGCTCGGGGCTGCCCGTAACCACCACCTACCGCTTGGTGGACGAGATGCTTGCCGAGGGCCTTCTTGAACGGGAAGCCAATGCCGAGGTCCGCATTGGCACGAGGTTGTGGGAGCTTGTGTCCAGAAGCTCCCGGATGGTTGGCCTGCGTGAGGCCGCGCTGCCCTTCATGGAAGACGTGCAGTCTGTGGTCCGGCATTCAACAACGCTGGGAATTTTGGAGTCCGATGAAGTCCTTTACATCGAGCGGATTGGTTTCAGGGATTCGATGGTGGACATCACCAAGGTGGCCGGACGTCTGCCCGTGCACGGCACATCCTCCGGGCTTGTCCTGCTGGCGTATTCCTCAGCCGCCTATCAGGACCTCTTCCTCTCCCGGACGCTTGAAAAGTTCACTGACGCCACGCTGACCGATCCAGCCGAACTGCGCCGCCACCTGGCAGCGATCCGCCAGCGGGGATTCGCGTCCATGCCCGGGATCATCGTGCCGGAGTCGAGTGGGATCGCCGTGCCTGTCTTCGACCGCACCAACGCCGTCGTGGCGGCCCTGAGTGTGGTGGTGCCCAGGAATGAAGAAAACGCGGCCGTCCGTGTGCCCGTTTTAGTGACGGCAGCAAGGGGTATTTCGCGTGCCCTCGGTTGGCGCGGCGAACTCAAGGGCGCTCTTCGCCAAAGCAACGGAAGCATCTGATTCCCGTTCATCGGTAACGCTGTGGCTCTACTCACAGGGCCGCTGGCAAAGTGGAGGACACAGCAGGGCACTGCGGACAGGACCACCGTCCGGAGCCATCCAAGAGGACTCAGACCCTCACGGCATTTCGCCCAAGTTCACGATCAGCCCCTTGAGGCTCTCTTCCGTGCTGCCCTGCGCCGCAGTGATGTTTGAGCGCCGCAATGCCGCGGCAGGAGGAGTTTGATCATGGATTCAGAAAGACGCGGAAATCCGGCCGATGCGGCCCGGCGCGTGGCCGGGAAAGTGGCCGTGGTTACCGGCGGCAGGGGCGACCTGGGGAGCGCGACTGCCCGGCTGTTGGCGGACCATGGAGCCTTGGTGGCGTCGTTGGACCGCGCCGGGGCACCGTCCGGAGGCGGCCGCCCGGGCATCACCGAATACGACGTCGATGTCACCGATGAGTCCAGCGTCGCATCAGCGATCGGGAGACTCAGCAAAGAACTCGGCGCCCCGGACATCCTGGTCAACGCAGCCGGAATCATCGGTGCCGCCGGAGCAAGCCACACCGCCTCCATGGATGACTTCAATGCCATCTTTGACGTCAACGTCAAGGGGGTTTGGCTCATGACCAAATACGTCGTTCCGGGGATGATCGAAAAGCAGTCCGGGAGCATCATCAACTTTTCGTCCATTCATGGACTAACAGGTGGAAGCAACGTGCCCCTCTACCACGCAACGAAGGGCGCCGTCCGGCTCCTCAGCAAGTCCGACGCCGCTACCTACGGAATTCACGGTGTCCGCGTGAACTCGATACACCCCGGTTCCATGAACACCAGGATGAGCCGCCGTTCAGCGGAACAGTCCGCGATCGGGGCAGAGGCCTACTACCGGCAATTGGTCGGCAACAGCCCCCTCCCCAGGCAGGGGGAACCGGACGAAATCGCCTACGGCGTTCTTTACCTTGCCTGCGATGAGTCCCGCTTCACCACGGGATCCGAGCTGGTGATCGACGGCGGCTACACCGCTGTCTGAGCCCAAGCATCCGCAACTGAACCACAATTCCCCTCTGAAAGGCATTCTTCGTGAAATTTCTCAACGGCACACAGGCCGGTACCTACGACGTCGTCGTCGTCGGCTCTGGCGCAGGGGCACTGACAGCAGCGGCCACCGCCGCACGGGCGGGCAAGTCCGTCGTCGTGCTCGAAAAGACCGAACTTCTCGGCGGAACCACTGCCGTCTCGGGCGGCATGCTCTGGGTGGCTGACAACCACCATGCCCGCCAAGCGGGCCTGGACGACTCCAAGGAAGCGGCCGCCCGGTACATCCGGGCCGTGGCGCGTGGACGCAGCCGCGAAGAGCTCCTGGACGCTGCCCTTGATTTTGGAGACACCATGCTCCGTTTTGCCGAGGAAGAATGCGGGCTGCGCTTCATCTTCCTGGATAACTTTCCGGACTACCGCCAGGACCTACCCGGTTCCGTTGAAGGCGGGCGCACTGTTGAACCTGAACTATTCAATATCCGGGAGGCACTCGGCGACCTCGCCCGCCACGTCCGCTCCGATGGCAGGGCACCGTTCACTATGCAGGAGTATGAGAACTGGGGCGCCTTCACCAAATTTCCGTGGGCTCAACTCAACCGGCGCCAGGACCAAGGGCTCGTGGCCAAGGGGCACGCCTTGATTGGCATGCTGCTCGCAAGCCTGGTCCGGGACGGCGCTGCGCTGGTGGTTGGCGCCCGTGGTCAACGATTGCTGCTCGACGGCGGCCGGGTCGCGGGCGTCGAACTCGAATCGGGAGAAACGTTCCTTGCCAACGATGGTGTCGTACTGGCTACCGGCGGATTCGAATGGGACAAGGCCCTGGCCGATTCGTTGCTGGCCTCGCGCCTGTACATTATGTGCTCACCGCCCTCCAACACAGGCGACGGGCTCAGGATGGCACAACGCATCGGGGCACAGACCCGCGGAACCCGCGAAGCCTGGTGGGCCCCCATGTCAATAACGGGAGACACCCGGGACGGGGCACCCGTGGGCACACTGCTGAGGTTCGAACGGCAAGGGCCCGGCTCGCTCATGGTCAACCGGCACGGACGCCGCTTCGCCAACGAGTCACAGAACTACAACGACCTTGCGCGCTGCCTTCAGTCCTGGGATTCGCCCAACAACCAGACCTTGAATACACCGGCACATGTGGTCTTCGACCACGCCTACTTGGAGCGCTACGGCGTCCTTGCACACCGGGCCGGCCAGCCCACGCCCGAATACCTCGTGGAAGCACCCACGCTGGAGGGACTGGCCGCAAAGATCGGTGTTCCTGCCGGGGAACTGAGGGCTACGGTCAGCCGCTTCAACGAATTCGCCGTCAAAGGCGAGGACCCGGACTTCGGCCGGGGTGAAAGCGCCTACGACAAGTACTGGGGCGACGACGACTGCCCTTGGCCCAACCCATCGCTCGGCCCGCTGGTGACCGGCCCGTTTTACGCGATGGAAGTGGTCAATGGTGCCTTTGGGAGCAATGGAGGCATAGCCACGGACGGACGGGCACGCGTCCTGGACGTCGACGGACAACCCATTCCGGGCCTTTTCGCTGCCGGTAACACCACCGAAAATGCCTACGCCGCTGGGTACCCGGGTGCCGGTGCCACCCTGGGTCCCATCATGACCATGGGGTACCTGGCGGGCCGGACCATTGCGGGCCAGCCGGCCGAATACGCGGGTGAAAGCGTCATGACAGGGGTGGAAGCATGATCCGCCATGCAGTGCTGTTCAAGTTCAAGCCGGATTTTCCCACAGCCGACAAAGCCGCGTGGATGGCGGGACTGGATGCCATGGACGGCAACATTCCCGGCCTCCTGAAACTGACCCACGGCGCTGACATCTTGCAGCAGGAACGCTCCTTCGACTACGCGATCGTTGCCGACTTCGCCGCGGCGGAAGACATCGAGGTCTACAACACCCACCCGCTGCACGAGCCCCTCAAGAAGTATTCGTTTCCCAACAGCGAACACATCATCGCCGTCGATTTCCACCTCTGAATCAACGCCTGGACGCCGTTCAAAGGAGAACAGCCATGCATACAACTGCCTCGCAGCCAACGACGCTGCGCAAAACCCCCGGAAAAGCCGCTTTGGCCTCGTTTCTGGGAAGCACCCTCGAGTACTACGACTTTTTCATCTACGGCTCAGCCGCTGCACTGGTCTTCGGCCCGCTGTTCTTCCCTTCCGATGATCCCGCAGTTGGCCTGATCGGGGCTTTCGCCACGTTTGGCGTGGCCTACGTGGCACGGCCGGTCGGCGGCCTGGTCATGGGACATTTCGGTGACAAGCTGGGCCGGAAGAGGATCCTGCTCATCACCCTGGCCGTGATGGGACTGTCGTCCCTTGGCATCGGGTTCCTGCCGGGTTACAGCCAGATCGGCGTCTGGGCTCCGGTTCTGCTGGTCATTGGCCGGCTGGCACAGGGTTTCTCCGCAGGGGCAGAATCGGCAGGCGCGTCCACCTTGACCCTGGAGCATTCACCGGAAGGGCGACGTGGCTTCTTTACCAGCTTCGTCATGACCGGCTATGCCTCCGGCATGGTGCTCGCGACGATTGTCTTTATTCCTGTGTCCGCTCTGCCCACTGAGGCGCTGATGAGTTGGGGTTGGCGCATCCCTTTCTGGTTGTCCATTGTGGTGCTGGGCATCGCCTACTGGGTGCGTACGCACCTGGATGAGACTCCGGTCTTTGAAGAAGCAAAGGACCGCAAGGCTGTGGCTCCTTTGCCGTTACGGGAAGTCCTGCGTTTCCAATCTGCGGATGTGGTGAGGTTGATCGGCATGTCCATCATGTCAGTGATGCAGACGATCTTCACGGTCTTCGGTTTGTCCTACGCCACCGGTGCAGCAGGGTTCGACAAGGCACCCATCCTCACTGTGAATGCGGTAGCCATTGGCCTGTCCATGTTCGTGATGCCCCTGACTGCGAAACTCTCCGACAGGTTGGGACGCAGGCCGCTGCTACTGACTGCGGCCATCGGCTGCTCGGTGACGATTTTCGCCTACTTCGCGGCTTTGTCCACGGGCAACCTCTTCCTGGTCTTCGCCGCAGCGTTCATCAACATGACGTTGCTTTACTCCTGCTTCAACGGGATCTGGCCTGCCTACTTTGCCGAACTGTTCGCGGCACCGGTCCGGTATTCGGGCATGGCCTTGGGGAACCAGTTGGGTTTGGTGGTGGCTGGTTTTGCTCCCCTCATCGCAGGACTGCTCCTGGGCAAGGGCCACGACGGCTGGCTTCCCGTAGCGGGTTTCGCGGTACTGTGCATGGCCATCGCCGGAGTTTCCGCCTTCTTCTCCCGGGAAACGGCCAGGACTCCCATAGGAGAGCTGGGGGAGCCCTACTGGCGGGGAACTGCTGTCAGGAAGCCGTGACCGTCACGGTGTCCTGGAGGGAACGCCGGACGAACTCCGAGCTGGGTTCCGCATAAGCTGCGAGGATCCGTTTGAACAACTCGGCACCTTCGGCCCCGGGCCAGTCGGCGGGCAGGAATGCCTGCGGCAACCCGGGGTCGAGGTAGGGAATGATGCGCCACCGGTCGATGCACCGGACGTAGGCAGCGAAGGCGGAGGCGCCGGGTTCGACTTCCGGTGCGGCATCAATGACCGCAGCTGCATGTTCGCGGATGAAGTCCCTATGGAGTTCAGCAACTGCTTCCAAGTCCCACCATTTGGACGCCGCTTCCCGAAGGCTGCCACCCACCATGGGTGTACCGGCCACGAAGACTGTGGTTACGTTGCGCAGCCCCAGGTCCGACAGTATTTCCTCCACTTCCACCCGGAGGGAATCCGGGCAGATCCACAGGCCGGCGGCCACTGTCCCGCACCCGATCCAGTGCAATCTGCGCCGCAGTTGATGACGTTTCTCACGTTCGGTCTCAGGGATCGAAAACGAAATCAGGCACCAGGGATCAGTGGGCGACATGCTCCGCGGGTTGTAGATCCGGCGGTCGCCGCGGGCAAGCATGGTGGTCGCACCTTCTGTCAGGGTGAAGCCTGGAACGCCCTCCCGGTTCTCCTGCACGAGCACGTCCTTCTTCCGCAAGCGGCCCAGTGCCGTCCGCGTGACTGTTCCCGATGTCCCCAGGGCGTCCATGAGCAACACAATGTCCTTGGTGGACATCCATCCGCCCGCGTCGCGCAAGTACAGGCCGATGACGGTGCGCAGCAATGAGGTTGTGCTCCCTGGACGGGAGTCCATGTCATCGAGGACGGCGCTCATTCCCGGCTCACCGCAATTCGGCGAGGGCGTCGCGGATAGCTGCCACTCCCAGCTCAACCTCGGCGTAGCTGGTGCTGAGCGGGGAGAGGCCGATGCGGAGGCCGTGCGGGGGGCGGAAGTCGGGGATGACTCCCTTTTCCCATAGCTTGGCTGTGACGTCGGCGAAGAGCGGGTGGTCCACGGTGATGTGAGAACCGCGTTCTGCCGGGTCCCGGGGGCTGACAATCTCTGCTCCGAGCGGGACCAGGAGTTCCTCGGACAACGCAATGGCGTACTCCGTGAGTTTGATGGACTTCTCCCGTATGGCGTCCATTCCCACAGTGGCGATAAGTTCGACCATGTCCTTGAGGGGTTGCATGGCCAGGACCGGGGGTGTGCCGGTTATGAAGCGGCGGATGCCCTGCGCCGGACGGTAGGCCTCGGTCATGCCAAAGGGGTTGTCGGCGCCCATCCAGCCCCAGATGGGCTGCTGCAGGCGGTCCTGCTGCGAGGAGTTGACGTAAGCGAAGGCAGGGGAGCCGGGTCCGCCGTTGAGGTACTTGTA
The DNA here is from genome assembly GCF_040560085.1 of Paenarthrobacter sp. CC6. NCBI lineage: Bacteria > Bacillati > Actinomycetota > Actinomycetes > Micrococcales > Micrococcaceae > Paenarthrobacter > Paenarthrobacter sp. CC6. The sequence goes on from NZ_JARDAN010000006.1 coordinate 25,428, forward strand.
GGTGCAGCCGACGGCAAGGTCCACGCCCCACGCATCCAGTTCCATGGGTACGGAGCCCACAGAGTGGCAGAGGTCCCAGAGCATGAGGGCACCGGCTTGGTGCACCGTGGCGGTGATTCCCTTAGCGTCCGCCAGGAACCCTGAGCGGTAGGCGACATGGCTGAGGACCACGACGGCGGTCCGCTCACCGAGGAGCCCGTCGAGGTCCGCGGCGCGGACGCCGCTGGCGGGGTTGGCCGCGATCCATTTGATCGTTGCCCCGCGTTCCTTGGCGATCCCTTCGATGATGAAGCGGTCAGTAGGAAAGTTGTCACGGTCGATGATGATCTCGTCGCGGCCTGGCTGAGCGTCGACAGCGGCGCGGATCATCTTGTAGAGCATTACGGAGGTGGAGTCACCCACCATGGTCTGGCCCTGGGCCGCTCCGAGGGTCACTTCACCGATGCGGTCGCCCACAGCGGTGGGCTCGTCCATCCATTGTTCGTCCCAGCCGCGGATGAGGCGGCTGCCCCAGGCGTCGTGGACGAAGGAGGCGAGGTTCGCCGCTGTTGCCTTCAGGGGGCGTCCGAGCGAGTTGCCGTCCAGGTACGAGGTGAGCTGATCGGCGTCGGGGGCGTAAAAGGCATCACGCTGGGCGGCGAGGGGATCAGCGGCGTCCAGTTCGGCCGACGTCTGCAGTGGGCTTTGGGTCTGCTGTGGGGTGGTCATGGCTTCTCCTGCGGAAGTTCTGGGCGGCACTGCCCGGGGTGGTGTGCTTAGTTGCCGATTTCGGTGCGGACGGCGTAGAGCTCGGGGAAGAACGTCAGGTCCAGGGCGCGTTTGAGGAAGTCCACGCCGGAGGATCCGCCGGTACCGACCTTGAAGCCGATGGTGCGTTGGACGGTCCGGAGGTGACGGAAGCGCCAGGCCTGGAAGTTGTCTTCGATGTCCACAAGGTCCTCGCAGGCTTCGTAGAGTCCCCACTGAGTGTCATCCGACTCATAGATCTTCTGGAAGATGGGAACCAGATCCTTGCGGAAGATCCACGGCTCGCTCGTGTCACGGTTCAAGATGTCCGCCGGGATGTCATAGCCAGCACGGGAAAGGACCCCGAGGAACGCGTCGTACAGCGTGGGCTCCTCCAGGAGGGTGCTCAGCAGGGCGTGGGCTTCGGGTTCGCTTTCAAAGACGCGCAGCATCCCGCGGTTCTTGTTGCCCAGCAGGAACTCGACTCCGCGATATTGGTAGGACTGGAAGCCTGAGGAGCTGCCCAGGAACCCGCGGAACTGGGCGTACTCGCGCGGCGTAAGGGTGCCCAGGACGGACCACTGCTCCGTCATCGTGCGCTGGATTGCCTTCACTCGGGCAATGCATTTGAGCGCTTTGCCGAGGTTGTCAGCGTCGAAAAGCCGCCTGGCCTCCAACAACTCGTGCAGCACCAGCTTCAACCAGAGTTCGCTGGTCTGGTGCTGGATGATGAACAGCAATTCGTCGTGGTGTTCCGGCTTGCTGAGCGGGTGTTGGGAGCTAAGCAAACGATCAAGGTCCAGATACCCGCCGTAGGACATGGCGTGCCGGAAATCGGTGCGGACGGTGTCCTCGATGTCGCGGACGCTCTGGGCGGAGTGGACTGGGGGCTTTTCCATGACTCGAGATTATCATTTTCATGACGCACGTCAAGAGATTGATTATTGACTCGCTGCATCCGAACAAACCCCGTTCCCGTAGGCTGGCTTCCATCTATTGGGGAGGGGACGATTGTGGATTCCATGGGGGACGCCGTGAGGCCCGTGTCCATCTACCTTGACGTCGACGGCGTGGTGAACCCCTTCAGTCCGATGGGAACCACGGACTGGGGCGGCGAATGGAGCATCGCCGACGCCGGCATCCTGGAGGTTGCCTTTGCGCCTGAAGCCGTGGCCGAGCTCAACGACCTCGCTGAACATCCCTCCGCCAGGTTCGTGTGGCTGACGACGTGGGAGCGCCTCGCGCCGGAGTTCCTGTGCCCCGCTATCGGCCTGAACGGCCAGGACTGGCCGGTACTTTCAAGCCAAGGCTGGGATGAGGGGCCGGAATGGTGGAAGCTGGTAGCCCTGCAGAAGGACCTGGCAGCGACCGGGAGTGAACGTATTATCTGGCTTGACGACCAGCTCAGCCAGGAGTCGGATGCCCGCTCGTGGGCCGAATACCAGCAGGATCGTGTGCTTTGCATCTCACCGGATCCCCGCAAAGGGTTGAGCCGGGGCGAACTCGCGGCCGTGCGCAGGTATCTGGGGTGAACCGGGGATCCCATACGTTTGGCTGCTCAGTGGATGGCACGTAGGATTCTTAAGGTTTCAAGCCCGCCAGAGTGAATCCCGCAAGCAGGGTCAGTTGAACAATTGCTGAACTATGCTGTGGATGGCAGGTATGGGGAAGTGAAACTGCTGAACGTCGACTCTGCAGATTGGGCAACAGGTGGATATCACCTTCATGGTCGCGCTGGTAATAGCGTTGGCCCTATTCTTTGACTTCACCAACGGGTTTCACGACACAGCCAATGCGATGGCCACGCCTATCGCTACGGGGGCGATCAAGCCCAAGACGGCCGTTGCCTTGGCCGCGGTCCTCAACCTTGTGGGCGCATTCCTATCCACTGAAGTGGCCAAGACCATTTCCGGTGGCCTGATCCGCGAAGGCTCCGACGGCATCCACATCACTCCTGACATTATCTTTGCCGGGCTGATGGGCGCCGTCCTCTGGAACATGATCACCTGGCTCAAGGGCCTGCCGTCGAGTTCCTCGCATGCGCTTTTCGGCGGCCTGATAGGCGCTGCGGTTGTGGGCATCGGATTCCACTCCATCAACTTCGAAACCGTTCTGCAGAAGGTCATCCTTCCTGCGCTCTTCGCGCCGCTGATCGCTGGCGTGGTGGCGTACATCTGTACCCGCCTGGCCTACGCGCTCACCTCGCGGCATGATCCCGAAACCGGCGACAAGCTCACGCAAAAGCGAGGCGGCTTCCGCACGGGCCAGATCTTCACGTCCAGCCTGGTGGCCCTCGCGCACGGTACCAACGACGCGCAGAAAACCATGGGCATCATCACGCTGGTCCTGATCGCCGGGGGCACCCAGACACCTGGCAGCGGACCGCAGTTCTGGGTCATCGCCGCCTGTGCCTTTGCCATTGCCATCGGAACCTACGCCGGTGGCTGGCGCATCATCCGCACCATGGGGTCCGGTTTGACCGAGGTCAAGCCCGCCCAGGGTTTCTCAGCTGAAACCAGCACAGCCTCCGCAATCCTTGCTTCCTCGCACCTGGGTTTCGCCCTGTCCACCACGCAGGTTGCTTCCGGCTCCGTCATCGGTTCCGGCCTGGGCCGCAAAGGCACCTCCGTCCGCTGGGGCACCGCAGGCAAGATCGCCTTGGGATGGCTGTTTACCCTCCCGGCATCGGCGATCGTTGGTGCCCTGACCGCCCTGCTTGTTGGGGTCGGCGTCGTGGGTGTCGTGATCGCCGCAGTAGCCGGAACGGCAGCCATCGTCTTCATGTTCGTTGTATCCCGGAAATCGCACGTTGGGCACCACAACGCCGTCGAGGTTGAAGAGGCCGGCCACGCCGTCCGGTTCCGCAAGAAGAAGAAGTCCCGAAAGAACACCCCGAGCAAGGACGTGCAGCGATGAAATGGTTGGAACTGCTGCAGGTAGCCGGCGTTACCCTCCTTGCCGCTGTGACGCTCGTGGTCCTGTACTCCCTCGGCGTGCGGCTTACTGCCATTGCCGGCGACGCCCAGCAGAAGTCCCCGGTCCTGATGCGGTCCCTGGCCTACATTTGCTTTGGCTTCTGCGGGGCGGCCGTCCTGTTCGGCATCTACCTGATTGTTCCGTACTTCGGAAAGTAGCAACTGCGGGTAGCAACTACTCTGGCAGCTTCGTCCATTCGGGAGAATAATCGGCAGTGTAGCCATGAATATGACTGCGTGGTCGTGATCCGGCAGATATGGGGCTGTCATGAAGTGCCAATCCCGAAGCCGCCCGGCAGGACTTGCCCTGGTCCCGGTCCTGCTGCTGGTCCTTTCAGCCTGCTTGCCGCCGTCCTCTGAAGGCCTTTCCCCGCAGCCGGGGTCCGGGGCGCAAACGGCCGCAACCTCCGGACAGGCCAGTCCAACGGCCGGCGATCCGACGGCGGCACAACCTGCCGGCCCTGCCGGTCCCGCAGCGCCGCAGGCAGACGCGCCAGTCGTGCGATGGATTCCCATAGGGCCAGTCGGGCCCAACGATCCCACCTCCGGTCAGCGATACCTCCTTCTGCAGCAATTCCAGTGCGACGCCCTGGACCGCAGCATCGAAGGGGCGGAGGACGCGGCCGTTTGGGTGGCCGGTGCCGCTGTCTGCCGCGCCGTGCTAAGCGGCAGCCGGGGGGACTGGGAAAGGGCGTCCAACGCGGTTTCGGCCGTGCCGCGGATTCCGCAGAGTCAGTGCCTGGAGTTCAGGGTTGCAGCCATGTCGGCCTCTTTGGTGGCCCAACGTCGCAGCAACCCTGATGCTGCCTTCCAGGTGGAACCCGGGCTGGGCGAGGCATGTCCGCGCCAGTTGCTGGGCTTGACGGTAGTGGACGAACAGCTCAGGCCGGTTCCGGGGACGCCCCGGGCCTCCGGCCCAAGTTCCGGCGGCACCATTGTCCGCCTCGACGGCTACTACGTCCGCATCGGCGAGGTCATGTTCGACGGCGTTCCGGCAGACGTCGAATTCGTGGGGGACAGGGAAGACTACGGGACGCTCTACTTGCGGATGCCGCCCGCCCAAGGGCGGAAGTCAGTCCGGATATCGGTCACGGACACCGTGGATATCGCCGGTTCAGTGACGTTCTTCTACGACGACGCCGGAGTTACCCCGAGCCCTAAGGCAACCGGAGGAGGTCCATCTACCGCCACCGGGACCCCCACGGTGTCCGTTGAAGCAACCCCCACGGCCTCACCGTGAGCGAAGAAACGGCGGCTCCAGACCGAAGCAACACCCGATGGCAACGGACCCTCGAGGTGCTCTCGGTCGTCGGTCCGCCGTTGACGGTTGTCACGGCGTTGCTGGTCTATTTCGGATGGGCACGCACCGATGCCCAGGCGAAAGCGATGGGCTTGGACGTCAGCCTGTTCGGCTACACGGTCCAGGACTTCATGCTGCGGAGTATCCAGTCGTTGTTCCAGCCCCTGGCGTGGTTGGTGGTCATCGCTTTGTTGTGGTTGATGTTGGACCGGGCAGTGGCGCGCGTCCTCGAATTTCCCGGGCAGCGGAGGCGGGTGCAGTTGACCGCCACGGTAGTTCTTTTCCTAGCTTTCGCCTATGCCGCCGTGATGTGGCTTGCGGTGACGGCGCGCCCTGAACAGACTGTCCTCTATGCGCCGTTCCTCATCGCGGCGGGGCTCGTTGTCGGCGCGTGGGGCCTGCGGGTCCGACGCCGGGCTACCGGGCTTTCAGCGCAGGCCCCGCGCTCCGGCAAGGGCGCCCTCGAAGGGTGGCTGGTATTTGTCCTGGTGACGCTCCTGCTGTTCTGGGGAACCTCCGACTACGCCCAGGCGCTGGGGCGGGGCGCCGCGGTCGACTACCAGGAGCGCTCCCACCTGCTGCCCACCGCCGTCGTTTACAGCAAGGAACGGTTGGCCGTTACTGTGCCTAACGTCAAGGAGGAGTCGGCCGGCTCGGAGGCGGCACCCCTGTACCGTTACACCGGCCTGCGCTTGCTGGTGGTCAGCGGCGGACGGATCTTCCTGCTGAACGACGGATGGTCGCTGGACCGCGGCAGGGTGGTGGTCCTGCCGGATAACGGGAGTGTCCGCGTGGAGTATGGGAACCCTGCTTCGGACTGACTAGTCTGGGGCCATGTCGACGTTCCAGTACTACGTAGCTTCCACCATCGACGGCTTCATCGCTTCGCCCGACGACGACCTCGGCTGGCTCCTGCAGTTCGACAGCGTCGACGAAGTCAACGAGGGCATTGGCTCGTTCATGGCCGGCGTTGGTTGCATCGCCATGGGCGGAGACACCTACAGGTGGCTCATTGAGCACGAACCCGGCACGTGGCCGTATCCGGACATTCCGTGCTGGGTCTTCACCCACCACGAGTACTCCGCACCCGCGGGATCGGATATCACCTTCGTCCGCGGCGAGGTCAGCGAATTCGCTCCCGACCTGGTCAAGGCCGCCGACGGCAAGAACGTCTGGTTGGTCGGTGGAGGTGACTTGGTGGCCCAATTTGCCAACGCCGGACTGCTCGACGAAATGATTGTCACCATCGTGCCTGTGATACTGGGCGCCGGAAAGCCGCTGTTGCCGTTGAAGGGCCCGACGGCGCCACTCGAGTTGGTCTCGTCGAGGACGCTTGGTGGGGCTGCGGTGGAATTGCGCTACCGGCTGCAGCAATCCGCACGGTAATGGCGGGTTTCCGGCCCGAGCGGAATCAGTGGCGGTTGTCCCGGATCATGTTGGTGATGCGGGCTGTTGAGAGCCTCCGGCCTTTCTCGTCAGTGATGACGATTTCATGCGTGGCCAAAGTGCCGCCGAGGTGGATCGCGGTGCACGTGCCGGTGACGGTACCCGTTGCCACTGAACGGTGATGGGTTGCGCCCACTTCAATGCCGACGGCGTGGCGTCCCCTTCCGGCGTGCAACGATGCCGCAAAGGAGCCAAGGGTCTCCGCCAGCACAACGTGGGCTCCACCATGGAGAATGCCTGCTACCTGGGTGTTTCCCTCCACAGGCATGGTGGCCACCATCCGTTCCGCACTCATCTCCGTGAAACGGATACCCATTTTCACCACCAGGGTTCCCACGCCGTGCGCGGAAAGCCAATCGTGGAATTCTTCGGGCACCCCGGCCTCATTGAGTTGGTCGACAAAGCTGTTCGGCGTGAAATTGTCCATCATGCCAACTAGGCTGGCACCTGTGAGTGAAACAACCAAACCGGACCAGGTTCCAACGGCCCAAGCTGCTGCCATTGCAACAGCACCCGCCCCTTCTGCCACTGCTTCCAGCGTCTCCGCGGGGGAGGGCCGGCCAAGGTTGCTGGTCCTGGATGGCCACTCCATGGCCTTTAGGGCTTTCTATGCCCTTCCTGCCGAGAATTTCTCCACGGCCAGGGGTCAGTACACCAACGCGGTGCACGGTTTTACGTCCATGCTGATCAACTTGATCAAGGACCAGAAGCCCACGCATGTGGCTGTCGCCTTCGACGTTTCCGACGACACGACGTTCCGCAAGGCGGAGTACAGCGAGTACAAGGGCGGCCGAAACGCCACTCCGGCTGAATTCGCCGGCCAGATAGGCCTCATTGCGCGGGTGATGGAGGCATGGGGCATCAAAACCATCGCCATGCCCGGATACGAGGCTGACGATGTCCTTGCGACGCTGGCCTCGCAGGCTGATGCCGCCGGTTTCGAGGTGCTGCTGGTTTCCGGTGACCGGGACGCCTTCCAGCTCATCAACGACAACGTTTTTGTGCTTTATCCGAAGCAGGGTGTCAGCAACATTCCCAAGATGGACGCGGCCGCCATCGAGGAGAAGTACTTCGTTAAGCCCGGTTTGTACTCCGACCTCGCCGCACTTGTCGGCGAATCCGCCGACAACCTGCCCGGCGTTCCAGGCGTTGGCCCCAAGACTGCGGCCAAGTGGATCAACCTCTATGGCGGCCTGGAAGGCATCCTGGAGAACCTTGACTCCATTGGAGGCAAGGTGGGCGGCGCGCTCAAGGAGAACCTGGAAAACGTCAAGCGCAACCGCAGGCTGAACCAGTTGCTCACGGACCTGGAGCTGCCCATCACATTGGAGGATCTCCACGAACCGCGTCCTGACCGGCAGGCCATCGAAGAGCTTTTTGAAGAGCTCGAATTCCGGACCCTCCGCACGCGCCTTTTCGACCTCTATGGTGACGACACAGCGGGGGCTGCTCCGGACACCATCGATGCCCCCGAGTTCGACTCACTCACGGATGCTTCCGGGCTGGAAGCCTTTTTCACCGCCGGATCCGGCATGCGTTCGGCCCTGGCCGTGCAGATGGTCCCCGGCCGGGTGGGTGAGGACGCCAGTGCCTTGGCCGTCGTTCGCGCCAACGGTGCAGCCTTCATTGAACTGACGGGCCTGGACGCCGCGGCCGAGGGAGTGTTGGCCCGCTGGCTGCGCGACCCCGAAGAAGCCAAGGTCCTGCACGAGTTCAAGTCGGCCCTCAAGGCCCTGCATAACCGCGGCCTTGGCCTGGAAGGGGTCGTGGATGACACGTCCATCTCCGGGTACCTCATCCAGCCCGACCGCCGCAGCTACGACCTCGCCGAACTCGCACAGGTCCATCTCAAGATCTCCCTGGCCACGGCCGCTTCCCAGTCCGGCCAGCTGGAACTCGACCTCTCCGGTGATACGGACCAGGCTGCCGCTGCCGCGCTCGTCCAGCATGCCGCCGTCGTGCACGCGCTCAGCAAACACTTCGAAAAGGAGCTTGCAGACCGCAAAGCCGACGCCCTGCTGACCACGCTGGAACTTCCAGTGGCGCGCGTCCTGGCCCAAATGGAACTGACGGGCATCTTCGTCTCCACGGACCGCATGGATGAACAGCTGGCGGACCTCACCAAGGTGATCCAGACCGCCCAGGAACAGGCGTTTGCGGCTATCGGACATGAGGTGAACCTCGGTTCGCCCAAGCAGCTGCAGACAGTCCTTTTCGAGGAACTGGGCCTGCCCAAGACCAAGAAGATCAAGTCCGGCTACACCACGGACGCTGCCTCCCTCAAGGCTCTGCTTGAAAAGACCGGCCACGAGTTCCTGGTCCAGCTCATGGCGCACCGTGAGTCGTCCAAGCTGGCCCAGATGGTGGAGACGCTGAAGAAGTCTGTCGCCGACGATGGGCGGATCCACACCACGTACGCGCAGAACATTGCCGCCACCGGCCGCATCTCGTCCAACAACCCTAATCTGCAGAACATCCCGGTCCGCAGCGAAGAGGGGCGCCGGGTCCGCGGTATTTTCGTGGTGAGCGAAGGTTACGAGTGCTTGCTGTCCGCTGACTATTCGCAGATCGAAATGCGGATCATGGCCCACCTTTCGGGCGATGAGGCACTGATCCAGGCGTACCGGGACGGCGAAGACCTGCACCGCTTTGTGGGCTCGCGGATCTTCAACGTCGCGCCGGGAGAAGTCACCAGCGCCATGCGCTCCAAGGTCAAGGCAATGTCGTACGGGCTGGCCTACGGCCTCACCTCCTTCGGCCTGTCCAAGCAATTGGAGATTTCCGTCGATGAGGCCCGGACGCTCATGAAGGACTACTTTGACCGCTTCGGTGGTGTCCGGGACTACCTGAGGGGCGTCGTGGACCAGGCCAGGACCGACGGCTACACCGCCACCATCGAAGGCCGCCGCCGCTACCTGCCGGATCTGACCAGCACCAACCGCCAGGCCAGGGAAGCAGCAGAGCGGATCGCCTTGAACTCGCCGATCCAGGGCTCCGCTGCCGACCTCATCAAGCGGGCCATGCTGGGGGTATCGGCCGAGCTCGCCAGCCAGGGCCTGAAGTCCCGCATGCTGCTGCAGGTCCACGACGAACTCGTCCTGGAAGTAGCGCCAGGGGAGCGCGAAGCCGTGGAGAAACTGGTCATCGAACAAATGGGCTCTGCCGCGGACCTGTCAGTTCCGCTCGATGTCCAGATCGGCGTCGGATCAAGCTGGTACGAGGCCGGACACTAGCTTTCGAGTAACCGCTTGAGGGCGCGCCGCCGTGGTGGTGGCGCGCCCTCAGGCGTCTGGCTAGGCTCAAAGGCGTGGCTGATCCCAATGAAAGAAACTCCGAAAAGTACTCTGTCCAACGATTCCCTGTTGTCGCCGACAAGACTGACGAAGGCTACAGCCGTTGCACCACCTGGGTGCAGGCCGTCTCGCACGGCTTCCACCAGGAGCGGCGGGACGACGAATACCTGGCCAAAACCCTGGCCGCCTACCGGACCGACAAGCGCGAGCTGACCGGTGTCTATGTCAACGCGGACGTTCCCGAGCATTCGCTCGGCGCGGATGTCCCGGTGGCCACCTATGCCACCATGCGCAAGTCCCTCAACATCGGCTACGGGCGCCAGCTGGAGTCCAACCTGATTACTGCCGTAACCGTCCGTGGAACCCACAGGCGCAACGGAATCCTCCGCGGCATGATCACTGCCGACCTGCAAGGCGCCAAGGACGACGGCCTCGCCATGGCGGCGCTCACGGCCTCCGAAGGTTCCATTTACGGACGATTCGGCTTTGGTGTGGCCACTTTTGAACGCAGCATCAAAGTCGACACCGGTCCGCGTTTCCGGCTCAAGGGACAGCCTGAAGGCGTGGTCGAAGTCGCCGATCCTTCAGTCCTCCTGGACGTTGCGCCCGAGGTCTTTGAGCGGGTCCAGCGGCTTTCTCCGGGTTCGGTCGACAGGCAGGAGTACTACCGCTTGGTGGCATCCGGTTCAATCGGCCATGACGGCAAGCCCGATGCCTCCGTGCGTTGCGCCTTGCATTACGACCCTTCCGGAACATTGGATGGCTACGTTTCCTACCGCTTCAAGGGCTGGGACCACAAGCCGTACACCATGGAAATCGTGGACCTCGTTGCCGCAACCAACGCCGGCTACCGCGACTTGTGGCGCTTCCTGGGCAGCATCGACCTCATCGACGAAGTCACATGGGCCGAGGCGCCCGTGGATGATCCGCTGGCATGGGCGCTCGAGGACCAGAGGTGCATTGAGGCTTCCGAAGTCCGTGACATGCTGTGGCTCAGGATCCTGGATACCCAGGCCGCTTTGGAGGCCCGGAACTACCCTGCAGCCGGCCGCCTGGTTATTGAGGTCACCGACTCCTTGGGCTTGGCGGGCGGCACCTGGCTTCTGGAATCCGACGGCGGTGCTGCCGCCGTCGTCAAGGATGCTTCGGGTGAGACGCCGGACCTCAGCATGGACGCCGCAGGCCTCGCCTCCATTTACCTGGGTGCGGTATCGCCGGTGACGCTGGCAGCCGCCGGCCGCATCCGCGAGAACACCCCGGGCGCCGCGTTCCTGGCCCAGCAGTTGTTCACAGTGGAACGTTCCGCTCACTGTCTGACACACTTCTAGGCAGTACCACTTCACTACAACCACATAGTTACAACGTCAGTAAGGACATCCATGGGGGATTCCAAGCGGCGGCCATTGGCTGGCCGGCGATCAGTGCTGCTTGGAATGGCAGGTTTGGCAACTGCTGTCCTGGCAGGATGTGCAGACAGCGGGACCGGGTCCTTGCCGGGCGTTCCTGAAAAGGATGCGGCAACGGAGCAATTGCGGCCAACCGGTCCCGCTACGCCGCCTCCGTCCGTCTCTGCCAAGTCGAGCGAACAGGCTGCAGCCGCCCTCGCGCAGCCGACCATGAAGCCCCCGGCGGTGCCGGACAAACTAAAAATCCTTGCTGAGTTTGCAGGCAGGCAGCCAAAGGAATGGGGACTGCATGTCACCGGAGTCGTCAACGACTCTCCGGCCAAGCAAGTGGCTTTGACGTTCGATGCGTGCGGCGGGCCGGGGGGTTCAGGGTGCGACCATGAACTGCTGCAGACCCTGCGCAAGCTCCACGTACCCGCCACACTCTTCGTCAACAGCCGCTGGATCCAGGCCAATCCCGGACTTTCCGCGGAGCTGGCAGCGGACCCGCTGTTCGAACTGGCCAACCACGGGACATCACACCTTCCGTTGTCGGTCAGCGGCAAGTCAGCCTATGGGATCACCGGAACGGCCACAGCGTCCGCGGCGTACGACGAACTCATGGGCAACCAGGCAATCATGCAGGACACGTTCGGGAAGTCCCCGCGGTTCTTCCGTCCGGGAACGGCCTTTTACGACGACGTCACGGCCGCCATGACGCGCAGGCTCGGCATGCTGCCGGTCAACTTTACTGTCAACGGCGACGGCGGCGCGACCTTTCCGGCGGCCACCGTCGCCACCGAGGTGGGCCGGGTCGGGCCCGGAGACATTGTCATTTCGCACTTCAACAAGCCGGCGGGAGCAACGGCGGAAGGCTATGGGCGCGCCTTGCCGCGGTTGCTGGACAAGGGTATTTCCTTCGCGCGGCTCGGGGATGTCTTGAAGCCATAACACCGCTTTTGACCCTGCTTTGCCAATACGACTAGAATAAACGGGCGTGTACTACGTGCATGCATCCATTTTGTACTAATCCACAAATCAGGATGACCCGGCGCTTTGCCGTGTTCTGCCGTCCGGACCCGGGCGGCAGCGGTTTGCCTGACCGACTAACTATCCACAACGGAGCCCCTACTACATGACCATCACCTCCACCGAGAAGCCCGGTACCCCCGTAGTCGCCATTAACGACATCGGTACCGCTGAGGACTTCCTCGCAGCTGTCGACGCCACCATCAAGTACTTCAACGACGGAGACCTCGTCGAAGGTACCGTCGTCAAGGTCGACCGCGACGAAGTTCTGCTCGACATCGGTTACAAGACCGAAGGTGTCATCCCTTCCCGCGAGCTTTCCATCAAGCACGATGTTGATCCCGGTGACGTTGTCGCCGTTGGCGATCAGGTCGAAGCTTTGGTTCTCACCAAGGAAGACAAAGAAGGCCGTCTGATCCTCTCCAAGAAGCGTGCTCAGTACGAGCGTGCCTGGGGCGACATCGAGAAGGTCAAGGAAGAAGACGGCGTCGTTACCGGTACCGTCATCGAGGTTGTCAAGGGTGGCCTCATCCTGGACATCGGCCTGCGCGGCTTCCTGCCCGCATCCCTCGTCGAGATGCGTCGCGTCCGCGACCTCGCTCCGTACATCGGTCAGCAGATCGAAGCCAAGATCATCGAGCTCGACAAGAACCGCAACAACGTTGTTCTGTCCCGCCGTGCATGGCTCGAGCAGACCCAGTCCGAGGTTCGCTCCACGTTCCTCAACAAGCTGGAAAAGGGCCAGGTTCGTCCGGGCGTTGTTTCCTCCATCGTCAACTTCGGTGCATTCGTGGACCTGGGCGGCGTAGACGGCCTCGTTCACGTTTCCGAGCTGTCCTGGAAGCACATCGACCACCCGTCCGAGGTTGTCGAGGTTGGCCAGGAAGTCACCGTCGAGGTCCTCGAAGTGGATCTGGACCGCGAGCGTGTCTCCCTGTCGCTCAAGGCTACGCAGGAAGATCCGTGGCAGACCTTCGCCCGCACCCACGCCCTCGGCCAGGTTGTTCCGGGTAAGGTCACCAAGCTGGTTCCGTTCGGTGCGTTCGTTCGCGTCGAAGACGGCATCGAAGGCCTCGTCCACATCTCCGAGCTGGCTGTCCGCCACGTGGAGCTCGCCGAGCAGGTTGTCTCCGTTGGCGACGAACTGTTCGTCAAGGTCATCGACATCGACCTCGAGCGTCGTCGCATCTCCCTCTCCCTCAAGCAGGCCAACGAGGGCGTGGACGCTGACAGCACCGAGTTCGATCCCGCTCTGTACGGCATGGCCGCTGAGTACGACGAAGAGGGCAACTACAAGTACCCTGAGGGCTTCGACCCCGAGTCGAACGAATGGCTCGAAGGCTACGAGACCCAGCGCGCCGCTTGGGAGCAGCAGTACGCTGACGCCCAGACCCGTTGGGAAGCCCACAAGAAGCAGGTTGCCCAGCACGCTGCCGACGACGCTGCTGCTGCAACGTCCGGTGAGAGCGATTCCGGCACCACCAGCTACTCCTCGGAGCCGGCTGCTGCTGAGTCCAACGCTGGCACCCTGGCGTCCGACGAAGCACTCGCCGCACTGCGCGAGAAGCTGACCGGCAACTAATTCCGCCGCCCTCACGGGATGTGCTGAATAGCCAAAGAAGGACCCCTGCCTCCGGGCAGGGGTCCTTCTGTTTTGCGGTCAATCTGTTGGCGCATTCTTAGGCCGGAACGTCAATCCATTCGGTACCCTCGGGACGGAGGAGTGAACTGCCTGCGGTCAGTGCCGCCACCCGGGCGTGGGCATCGCCAATCTCAGTGGCTGAGTCCTCCAACGCTATGCGCAGGACCGCATGCCGTGCTTCATACGCGGTTTCAGCCATGACATATCCGGCATTCCGGAGTTCGTTCTCCAAACGCCCGGCTTCGGCATGGGCGACCTCTACGGCGCAGAGCCGCAGACGCCGTCGCTGAACCAGGGGAGCCAGGTCCAGGGCCGTCGAGACCGATTCCGAATAGGCGCGGACCAGCCCGCCCGCCCCCAGCAGAATTCCGCCGAAATAGCGTACGACGACGGCAGCGACGTCGCTGAGGTCGGTCACCCCGGGCGCCGACTCACGTTTGATAAGGGCTTCGAGCATCGGTATGCCCGCGGTACCGGAGGGTTCGCCGTCGTCGTTCGATCGCTGGATCATCCGGTCCGGTCCGATGACGAACGCCGAGCAGTGGTGGCGGGCGTCGTGGAACTCGCGCCGCAGCCCGGCCACCAACGCGCGCGCGGAATCCTCATCCGGCACCCTGCGGAGCACGGTGATGAAACGCGACCGCCGGATTTCCAGTTCGTGGCGGAAGTCGGGCCCTGCCCGGAGCGTCGTGTACCGGGTCGCACGGCTTTCTTCCTCAATTTCCACCGCTTCAGTCTAGTGTTGAGGGGTGCTGAAAATCGGACTGACGGGCGGCATCGCCTCAGGCAAATCGTTGGTGGCATCCAGGCTCCGGGAGCTGGGGGCACTGCTCATAGACGCGGATGTTATCGCCCGGCAAGTAGTGGAACCCGGGACACCGGGGCTGGAACAGGTTGTTGAAGCCTTCGGTCCTGGCATCCTGGATCACGACGGCGGGCTCGACCGGCCGAAGCTGGGTTCCATCGTGTTCCGGGAACCGGCTCAGCGCGAAATCCTGAACGCCATCGTCCACCCGCTCGTCCGCAAGTCCGCGGCCGCCGTCATGAACAGCGCCGGTGCGGGTGACATCGTGGTGCAGGACATTCCTCTGCTCGTGGAAACCGGACAAGGCAGCACCTTCCACCTGGTGCTGGTAGTGGATGCGCCTGATGAGCTGCGTGTCCAACGGATGGTGGAGCTTCGAGGCATGACGCCGGAGGACGCGCATTCCCGCATGGCCGCGCAGGCCTCCAGGGCGGAGCGCCAAGCTGCAGCCGACGTCATCCTGGACAATTCCGGCAGTCGGGAGGATCTACTTGCCGCGGTTGATGCACTGTGGGAGCGGCGTCTGGTGCCTTTTGCGGAAAACATCAAGAGTGGTGTCCGCGCGCCCCGGACAGATGGCCCCGTCCTTGTTGCCCCGAATGGGGAATGGGCACGGCAGGCCGAACGGCTGGCAGCCCGCGTCGCCCTGGCCGCTCCGGATGCGATTCTGGCGGTTGACCATATCGGCTCAACCTCTGTGCCGGGCCTGGCCGCGAAGGATGTCATCGACCTTCAACTGACAGTGCGCGATCTCGAGACGGCCGACCGGATCTCGCCCTTGCTTGGCGCAGCCGGATTCCCAGCAGTGCAGCACGTTCGCGGGGACACTCCGAAGCCCTCCCACCCTTCTCCGGAATCCTGGCAAAAGCGCTTCCATGCCAACGCCGATCCCGGCAGGGCGGTGAACCTTCACGTTCGGAAGGCTGGATCGCCCGGCTGGTATTACGCCCTGTTGTTCCGGGACTGGCTGCGCGCCGACCCTGCAGCCCGCGCTGAGTATGAGGCTCACAAACGCGGCCTGGCCGGGGCCCATGCGGGGGACAAGGACAGTGCAGCCTATGCCGAAGCCAAAGAGCCTTGGTTCACTGACGTGGCGTGGCCGCAGATGGAGGAGTGGGCCAAACGCACCGGCTGGGCACCGCCGTCGTATTCATCTTCCGCTGAGCGCAAACGCGGACAGTAGCTGTCCGGGGTCGGGGGTAGATTTGATGTATGAGCCTTGCCCAGGAAATCAACCGTGTCGTCGCACCCTTTGAAGTTGTCAGTGACTATAAGCCCGCAGGCGACCAGCCAACCGCCATCGCAGAGTTGACCGAACGCATCAACAACGGTGAGAAGGACGTAGTCCTCCTTGGTGCCACGGGTACGGGTAAGAGCGCCACCACGGCATGGCTCATCGAGCAGGTCCAGCGGCCTACCTTGGTGATGGTGCAGAACAAGACCCTGGCGGCGCAGCTGGCCAACGAGTTCCGGGAGCTCCTGCCGAACAACGCGGTTGAGTACTTCGTTTCGTATTACGACTACTACCAGCCGGAAGCGTATGTGGCCCAGACGGACACCTTCATCGAGAAGGACTCGTCCATCAACGAGGAAGTCGAACGGCTGCGCCACTCTGCCACCAACGCATTGCTGACCCGCCGCGATGTCATCGTGGTGGCAACCGTTTCCTGCATCTACGGCTTGGGCACGCCCGAAGAGTACATCGCCGGGATGGTGACACTCCGGAAGGGAGCGGAAATGAACCGCGACCATCTCCTGCGGAAGTTTGTCTCCATGCAGTACGCCCGCAACGACATGGACTTTCACCGGGGAACCTTCCGGGTCCGTGGCGATACCGTGGAAATCATTCCCATGTACGAGGAACTCGCCATCAGGATTGAGTTCTTCGGCGATGAGATCGAGAACATCCAGACGCTCCATCCGCTGACTGGCGAGGTCATCCGGGAGGAGGAAGAGATGTACGTCTTCCCGGCCTCGCACTACGTGGCCGGTCCCGAACGGATGGCGCGGGCCATCAAGCGGATTGAAGACGAACTGGCGGACCGTCTGAAGGTCCTCGAGGCCCAGAACAAGCTGGTGGAAGCCCAGCGGCTCCGCATGCGGACCACCTATGACCTTGAAATGATGCAGCAGATGGGGTTCTGCAACGGCATCGAGAACTACTCGGTGCACATCGACGGCCGCGAGCCCGGCACGGCACCTCACTGCCTCCTGGACTACTTCCCGGATGACTTCCTGCTGGTGGTCGATGAATCGCACGTGACCATTCCGCAGATCGGCGCCATGTACGAAGGCGACATGTCCCGGAAGCGAAACCTCGTGGACTTCGGCTTCCGGTTGCCCTCTGCCATGGATAACCGGCCCCTGAAATGGGACGAATTCCTTGAGCGCATCGGCCAGACGGTCTACCTCTCGGCCACTCCCGGAAAGTACGAGCTCGGCAAGGCCGATGGCTATGTGCAGCAGATTATCCGACCCACGGGCCTCATCGACCCCGAGGTGGTGGTCAAACCCACCAAGGGCCAGATCGACGACCTGCTGGGGGAGATCCGAATCCGCACGGAGAAGAACGAGCGCGTTCTTGTGACCACCTTGACCAAGCGGATGGCCGAGGACCTCACCGATTACCTTGTGGGACACGGCATCAAGGTGGAGTACCTGCACTCGGACGTCGACACCTTGAGGCGTGTGGAGCTGCTCCGGGAACTGCGCATGGGTGTCTTCGATGTCCTGGTGGGCATCAACCTGCTCCGGGAAGGCCTTGACCTTCCGGAGGTCTCCTTGGTGAGTATCCTCGACGCCGATAAGGAAGGCTTCCTGCGTTCCTCCACGTCGCTGATCCAGACCATCGGCCGTGCCGCCCGTAACGTGTCGGGCCAGGTCCACATGTACGCCGACCGGATCACGGACTCCATGGCGCACGCGATTGATGAGACCAACCGGCGCCGCGCCATCCAGGTCAAGTACAACACTGAGCACGGCATCGACCCGCAGCCCTTGCGCAAAAAAATCGCTGACATCACCGACCAGTTGGCCAAGGAAGACGCAGACACCCAGGAGCTGCTCAACAACAACCGGCTGGCCAAGGGCGGCAAACGCGGTAAGACCTCCGCGAAGGGTGCCGCAACTGTCCGGCAGGACGGCCTTGCAGCAGCGCCGGCGGAGGATTTGGTGGGCCTCATCGAACAGCTCACGGAACAAATGCATGGTGCAGCCGCCGAACTCCAGTTCGAGGTCGCGGCAAGGATCCGTGACGAAGTCAAGGAGTTGAAGCGCGAATTACGGCAGATGCAGTCCGCCGGTCACGCCTAGGGTAAGGTTTAAGCCACGTAGGGGAGTATCCCAAGCGCTAGGTTCGTCAGCACGCAAGGCATGGTTGCCTCGCCGGGCCTAGCGGGTCGCCATGTCAGAGCATCAAACGCTCCAAGGCGGCCGGAGAGACTTACACCGTTTTCCCGTACCCTGCGAAAGGCCCTTTAATGGAGCTCCCTGTCTGGTTCGAGGTCGGCTCGTTTGTCGTCCTCGGAATTATCCTCGCTGTCGACCTGCTGTTGGTCGTCAAGCGCCCCCACGAACCCTCGATGAAGGAAGCCGGCCTGTGGGTCGCTTTCTACGTGGCCTTGGCCATGGTGTTCGCCGGAGCCATGTTCTACTTCACGGGCCCCGAGTACGGAAGCCAGTTCATTGCGGGCTGGGTGACTGAATACAGCCTCAGCATCGACAACCTGTTCGTGTTCATCATCATCATGGCCCGGTTCGCTGTGCCCCGTAAGTACCAGCAGGAAGTGCTGATGGTGGGCATCATCATCGCCTTGGTGCTCCGAGGTATCTTCATCGCCCTGGGCGCCGTGGTGATCGAACAGTTCAGCTGGGTGTTCTACATCTTCGGCGCTTTCCTTCTGTGGACCGCCTGGAAGCAAGCCAAGGACTCCGGTGAGGATGAGGAAGAAGGGGCCGAGAACCCCTTGATTGCCCGCCTTCGCAGGGTGCTTCCCATGTCCGAGAAGTTCGACGGCGGCAAGTTGCGGACCACTGTCAACGGCAAGAAGGTCTTCACCCCCATGCTGATCGTCTTCGTGACCATCGGCCTGACCGACCTCTTGTTCGCCGTGGACTCCATCCCCGCGATCTTCGGCCTGACCCAAAGTGCATTCATCGTTTTCACAGCCAACATTTTCGCGTTGATGGGCCTTCGTCAGCTCTACTTCCTGTTGGGCGGACTCATGACCCGCTTGGTCTATCTGAAGCACGCCTTGTCGGTAATCCTGGCGTTCATCGGCGTCAAGCTTGTCCTGCACGCCATGCATGTCAACGAACTTCCCTTCATCAACGGCGGCCACCACATCGAGTGGGCTCCGGAGATCCCTACGTACGTGTCGCTGGCGGTCATCGTCGGTACCA
This sequence comes from Paenarthrobacter sp. CC6, assembly GCF_040560085.1. Classification (NCBI taxonomy): domain Bacteria; kingdom Bacillati; phylum Actinomycetota; class Actinomycetes; order Micrococcales; family Micrococcaceae; genus Paenarthrobacter; species Paenarthrobacter sp. CC6. Next base: position 44,430 of record NZ_JARDAN010000006.1, read on the forward strand.
TCGTCGTGGCCGTAGTGGCCAGCCTTCTCAGCCCCGCAGCACGCCAGGCCAAGATTGATGCCCGGCTTGAGGAAGACGCACGAAAGAGCTTGAGCGAAGCAGAGTAACTTCATCGAAAGTTGTAGTCTCATGGGGTGACTACCTCCCCAACTACGGCGCTGGACCCACAACGGGTTCAGCGCCGTAGTGTTTTCCTGCTCAGTGCGTCCCAGCTCCTCAGCGGAGTTGGCAATGGAGCGACGCTTTCCATTGGCTCCCTGCTGGCTGTTGATCTGTCCGGCTCCGAGGCATGGGCAGGTTCCATCACTACCGTGTTGACCCTGGCGGCCGCCATTGCCGCCCTTCCGCTGGCGCGGCTGGCCGAAGCACGTGGACGCCGGGTGGGTCTGGTCACCGGCTTGGTAGCTGCCATGATCGGGGCACTCCTGTTCATAGTCGCCGTGATGGCCAGGTCATTCCCCGTCCTGATACTGGGGGCAGCCTTCCTGGGCCTGGGCACTGCGGCAAACCTCCAGGCGCGGTTTGCTGCCGTAGACCTCGCCGAGCCCGAACATCGCGGCAGGTCCCTGTCCACAGTGGTCTGGGCCATCACCATCGGAGCGGTTGCCGGGCCGAACCTCATCCAGCCAGGTGCCTTGGTGGGACAGGCTCTGGGGTTGCCGCCCATTGCGGGCCCCTTTGTCTTTTCCGCGGCAGGGCTCTTGCTGGCGGCGCTGCTTCTGTTCCTGGGGCTCAGGCCGGATCCCTTGTTGCTTGCCCGGCGGCTGGCATCAAGCGCCCACGATTCGGGCGGTACCGGGAGCATCCCCGTCAGGGGCACTGTCAGGTCCGGCCTACGGGCCGTTCGTTCCTCCCCGCAGGCCCTTCTGGCACTGGCCGCTGTTATCGCCGCCCACGGGGTCATGGTGGCGGTCATGTCCATGACGCCTCTTCACCTCCAGCAGCTGGTGGACGGATCCCATGCCGGCCACCACGGGGGAACCACCGACAGTACGGATGCTCTGGTGATTATCGGGGTCACCATTTCGCTTCATATTGCCGGCATGTTCGCCTTGTCGCCGGTGTGGGGATGGCTGACGGACAAGGCCGGCCGGCCGCAGACCATTGCCATCGGGCACGGCCTGCTGCTGGTGGCCGTGTTCATCGCCGGCTTCGGGCAGCACGAACCCACGCTTGTCACTGCAGGATTGATCCTTCTGGGCCTGGGTTGGTCCGCAGCCACCATCGCTGGTTCGACGATGCTGGCTGAGAGCGTCAGCCAGGATGAGCGGGTCACCGTCCAAGGAGTCTCGGACACCTTGATGGGCGCTGCGGGGGCAATCGGGGGTGCCACCTCCGGCCTACTCCTCGCGTGGATTGGCTACCAGGGCCTCAACGTGGCGTCCAGCTTAGTGGCTGCAGCAGTCCTTGCCCTGACTCTGGCCATGGCTCTTCGGCGCCGCCCGGGCGTGAGCAGCCGCTGAAGCTCAGCCAAGCGGTCAGCGTGCGCCACGGACCATGCCCAAAAGCCGTTTGAAGATGCCTTCACCATCTTCCGCGATACCGTCGTGGTGGAAATCTGACGTTACCCATGCTTGGAGCCCGCGAACGGCCGCAGCGGTTTCAAGCGACAAATCGTGGTCCACGTAGATGTCATCCTTGTACACAGCCGCAGCCACGGGAACCGGGTTCGCGGCCAAGGCGGCGGTGTCGTACAGCGGCTTCCAGTCTTTGCGGGCGGCCAGGATTTCCGCTACGTCGCGCAGGGGTGCGAGGGAAGGGTCCTGTTCGAAATACCAGGGATAAACCATTTCCCCGGTGAGCAGCGGCTGTTCGGCGCCCGGCTCGAACTCCGGATAATCCTCCAGGACCCGCCACGCCGCCCAGTTGGTTGCCTCGCCCTGGCCATAGATTGATTCATGCAGCACAGCGTAAAGGGGGTTGGCAGCCCTGCTGACCAGGCTTCGTACTTGCTCGAGGAACACTTCTGAGAGTCGCTCCCCGTCCAAGGTGTCGATGAACGCATCCTCCAGCAGATAGTGGAGCGAATCCACGCGGGTGTTGCCTCCCAGGAACGATCCGACCATTTGGAACCGTTCCGGGGTCAACCGCTCACCGCTTGCCAGGAACTCGGGAGTCTTTTCCAAGTGCCGGACGATCCGCGTGACCCGTTCACGGTCTTCCGGGTACCAACCGAAGTATTCGGCGTTCCGTGCAGCAACGCGCTTGAAGGTCGCCTGGTAGACCCGGTCAGCGGGTCCTTCCAAGGGAGCCAGGCCTCCGGTGATCAGGACCTCGCGCAAACCCTCCGGCGCGAAGGACAGATAGGTCAAGGCACAGAACCCGCCGAAGGATTGGCCCATGACGGTCCAAGGGCCCGAGCCCAGGACGCCACGGATAAATTCTGCATCGGCAACAATCGAATCGGCCCGGAAGTGCGTCAGGTACTCAGCCTGGGCAGCAGCGTCGCCACGAAGCTCCAGCGTTTGCCGTTCAACGGGGGTGGAAAGACCGGTGCCGCGTTGGTCGAGCATCAGGATACGGAAATCCCGCGCGGCTGCCTTCATCCAGCCGGCCAGGGAGGTGACCCGGTTCCCGCGTCCACCCGGACCTCCCTGCAGGAACAGCAGCCACGGCAGCTTGGACGCTTCTTCCGCGGTATGCGCCGCAGAGGAGTACTCCCGGGCAAAAACGGTGATCGTTTCACTGGTGGCTTCGTTGGCACCGGGGGAATGCACCAGGGGGACGGTGAAGTAGTGTTCGACCGTGCGTACGCCACGGAATTCGTGGCGGTTCAGGACGGTGTGTTCCGGCATTGAGGAGTACGTTTCAGCCACGGGCAAACGATTCCTCTGACTGTCCGGCCTTCGTGCCGAAAGCTTCCAGGGCCTCTCCGGTGAGGCGGAAAGTGGACCATTCCTCCATGGGGAACGCGCCGAGTTTTTTATAGAAATTGATGGATGGTTCGTTCCAGTTCAGGACGCTCCATTCCACACGGGCGTAACCACGTTCGACGGCGGTCGCTGCCAAGTACTGAAGAAGCGCCTTCCCATGGCCCTCACCACGGGCGTCGGGTTCGACGTAAAGGTCCTCCAGGTAGATGCCGTGGACGCCTTCCCAGGTGGAGTAGTTCAAGAACCACAGCGCGAACCCCTGCACGGTGCCGGCAGCGTTTTCCGCGATCGTGGCAAAGACCCGCGGGTTCTCGCCAAACAGCACCTCCGTGAGCCTTTCCGGGGTGTTCCTGACGGCGTCCGGCTCCTTTTCATAGATCGCCAGATCGTGGATCATGCGCAGGATCGCGGGGACATCGTCAACAGTGGCTTGGCGGATAACACTCATGCATTCGAGCTTACTAAAGGAAGCCCGCCTTACTGGCTCCACGCCACCGGGGATGTTCCATACCGCACAGGCGGCCGGCGATACTGCAGTTGCACGCCGTCCACCAACAGCGGCGGCCCCACGAACCGCAGCTGGCCATACGCACTCGGGGTCTCCCGATACGCAGGTTGGGGCAGCCGGGCGGCCTTTACGTCAGCTTGACGGGCCGGCAACCTGAACAGTTCCTCGGCGGTGCGTGCCAGCGACAAAGCCGCCATTCCTCCTGCCCCTGTCCTCAACCTCTCTGCCAACAGGGCCAGTACGGCAGCCGCCACTCCGTAGCCTGTGGCGTGGTCCAGGGCCTGCACCGGCAGCGCACCTGGCTTCCACCCGTCGTCGTCCAGGTGCCCGTATTCTTCGGCGATGCCGCAGGCCGCCTGTACCAGGCTGTCGAAACCGCGCCGTTGTCTCCACGGCCCCGCGCTTCCCCAAGCCGACAGGGTCGCCACCACGAGGTCCGGCTTCCCGGCCAACAGGGTTTCAGCTCCCAGGCCAAATCTGTCCAGGCCGCCGTTGCGGTAACCCGTCACGACGACGTCCGCGGTGGAGATCAGGTCTTTGACGGTCTCCAGTCCGGCAGCGTTCCCCAGGTCGGCCACGGCAGATCGCTTATCGAAACCGCCATCCACGAAAGCCTCCTCCAATTCCGGGAGGCCCGGAGGATCGATCCGCAGGACATCGGCTCCGAGCGCTCCGAGGAGCCGGGTCGCCGTCGGGCCTGCAATGACGCGGGTCAGGTCCAGAACCCGCAGGCCGGTGAGTGGCCGTTCAGGGTCCTTGGATGGCTTCCATGCGGCTGAGGCAGAAGAAGCTGGTGAGGTGGTTGACGACATCTGCAGGGCGGTTGATGGGAGAAACCGGATCCACGGTTCATCAGAGAGCGCGCGGTGCATGGCGGAGGAGGCCCATTCGCCACGGCGTCGGACCGCCGTTGCCACGCCCCGGTTGGCGTTGATGGCATCCTCGGCGTCCAGGGAGGTCATGGTCAGGAGTGCGTCGTCCACGTCCTGGGCGCTGTTCGCGCCCATCGCTTCCATCAGCCGCGCTGCGTGGTGGGGGTAGTTCGCGTGAAGGCGGATCCAGCCGTCCGAGGTCCGCCGAAAACCCGACGCCGGTGCGAAGCCCTGGGGTTTGGCGCCCGCGATCCGCAGGTGCGTCAGCGAATCGAACGAAGCAGCCACCGGCCCAGATGACGCTGAGTACCTGCCCGCGCAGCCTGTCAGGGCTTCCAGGGCAGTGGCTGCTGCCAACACTGAACCCAATGCAAGGCCCTCGACATCCAGCGCACCTTCCCACCAGCTTCTCAAACCCGGCGGGATCATCGGGGTCAAGGGGGTTACCGAGCGCAAGGCCTCCAGGCTGCGCAGGCTGCTGGTCAGGTCGGGGACGGGTTCCATGGCTTCTTCGGGCTAGAGCCTGTTGACGTCGGTCACGCGGACTACGGCTGTGCCGCTCTCATCGGACGCCGCCAGATCCACTTCGGCCGAGATACCCCAGTCATGGTTTCCCGCGGGGTCGTCGAAAATCTGTCGGACCTTCCACAGGCCCGGCTCCTCCGTGATAATCAGCAAACCGGGTCCACGCGCGTCCGGGCCGGTCCCGATGTCATCGTGTTCGTCGAAGTAGTCGTCCAGAACTTCTTCCCACCGCCCGGCGTCCCAGCCGGCGTCGGCGTCGAGTTCTCCCAAGGCACTGGAATCCTCGTCTGCGAAAAGTTCGACCCTGCGGAACATCTCATTCCGGACCATCACCCGGAAGGCCCGGATGTTCGAGGTCAACAGTGGCGGCGGGGGAGGAGGTGCATCGTGCGGTGTCGGAGCCAGCCCGGAGGTCAGTTCCTCCCATTCGTCCAGCAGGCTCGAGTCAACCTGACGCACGAGTTCTCCGAGCCAGGCAATGAGGTCTTCAAGATCCTCGCGCAGCAAGTCCTGGGGAACGGTCTGCCGAAGTGCCCGGAAACCGTCCGCAAGGTATCGCAGGACGATGCCCTCCGAGCGTGCCAGGCCGTAGAACTGCACGAACTCGCCAAAGTTCATGGCGCGCTCGTACATGTCCCGGATGATCGATTTTGGTGCGAGTTCGAAGTCGCCAACCCACGGCGCAGCTTTTCGATAGACCTCGAACGCCTCACCAAGAATCCCGGCCAACGGCATGGGATAGGTCACTTCGTCCAGCATGGCCATGCGCTGCTCATATTCGATGCCGTCCGCCTTCATGGCGGCAACAGCTTCCCCGCGGGCCTTCTTCTGCTGTGCGGAAAGAATCTGGCGCGGCTTCTCCAAGGTCGACTCAATGACTGAAACGACGTCCAGTGCGTAGGAAGGCGACTCCGGATCAAGCAGTTCCAAGGCTGCTAGAGCGAAGGGGGACAGCGGCTGGTTGAGGGCGAAGTTGGCTTGGAGGTGAACCGTCAGCCGAACCGACCGTCCTTCAGCTTCCTGCTCGTCCTCGGGGATTCGTTCAACAACCCCGGCAGCCAACAGCTCCCGGTAGATCCCCAGTGCTTTCTTCATCAGCCGAAGTTGTGCAGGGCGGCTCTCGTGGTTCTCGCTGAGCAACCGCCGGGTGGCTTGGAAGGGGTCGCCCGGACGCTCCATCAGGTTGAGCAGCATCGCGTGCGTAACGGTGAAACTGGACGTCAGCGGCTCAGGAATGGACTCGACGAGCTTCTTGAACGTGGGTTCGCCCCAGGACACGAATCCTTCCGGGGGCTTCTTCTTGACGACTTGCCGGAGCTTCTTCTGGTCATCACCGAACTTGGCGGTGGCCTTGGCCATGGCCTTGGTGTTCTCCACCACGTGATCCGGCGCCTGCACCACAACGGTGCCTGCGGTGTCGTAACCGGCGCGGCCGGCACGACCGGCAATCTGGTGGAACTCCCTCGAGTTAAGAGACCTGGTGCGTACGCCGTCGTACTTGCTCAAGGCCGTCAAGAGCACCGTCCTGATCGGAACGTTGATGCCCACGCCCAGGGTGTCGGTGCCACAGATGACCTTAAGCAGCCCGGCCTGGGCAAGCTGTTCCACCAAACGGCGGTATTTGGGCAGCATGCCCGCGTGGTGCACTCCGATGCCGTGGCGCACCAGCCGGTTGAGTGTCTTTCCAAAGCCTGCCGCGAACCGGAAGCCTGCGATCAGTTCGGCGATGCGATCCTTCTCGGCCCTGCTGCACATGTTGATGCTCATGAGGTTCTGGGCACGTTCGATGGCTTCGGCCTGGCTGAAGTGCACCACGTACACGGGAACCTGCTTGGTGGAGAGCAGCTCTTCCAGGCTCTCGTGGACCGGGGTCAGCTGGTAGTAGTAGTGCAGCGGAATAGGCCTCTCCGCGGAACTTACCGTTGTCGTAGTCCGGCCGGTCAGTTCCGTGAGGCCTGTTTCGAAGCGGGAGACGTCGCCAAGGGTGGCAGACATGAGGAGGAACTGGGCCTGGGGGAGTTCCAGGAGCGGCACTTGCCACGCCCAGCCGCGCTGGGGATCGGAGTAGAAGTGGAATTCGTCCATGACCACCGAGCCGAGTTCGGCCGCTGACCCTTCGCGGAGGGCTATGTTGGCCAGGATTTCCGCTGTGCAGCAGATGATGGGTGCATCCTGGTTGACGCCGGAATCGCCGGTGATCATTCCCACGTTTTCCGCACCGAAGATGTCGCACAAGGCAAAGAACTTCTCCGATACCAGTGCCTTGATGGGCGCCGTGTAGTAGCTGCGCTGGCCACGGGCCATGGCTTCGAAGTGGGCGGCAATGGCCACCAGGGACTTACCGGAACCTGTGGGGGTAGCAAGAATGACGTTGGCGCCGGAGGCGAGTTCCATGATCGCTTCATCCTGGGCCGGGTACAACTGCAGGCCACGGCTTTCGGTCCACTCGACAAACCGCGTGTAAATGTCATCCGGGTCCAGGGGACCTGTGGCGGTGGAACCAGGAAGCTGCTCAAGAAGTTTCATTGGTTTCCAGCTTAGTGCCCGGACAGTTTAGGCTCAGCCCAGCAGTGTTGCCCGGCTCCAGGAGGCTTTTATGAAGTGGAATCCATCCAAGTACGCCGAGTTCGGCAATCATCGGGACCGTCCGTTTCATGACCTGGTGGCGAGAATCCAAGCCGCTAAGCCCGGCCACGTGGTGGACCTGGGCTGCGGCCCTGGCAACATGACTGCCACTTTGGCGGACCGCTGGCCCGCGGCACACGTTGTTGGGATTGACTCGTCGCAGGAAATGCTGGCCAAAGCCGCGTCATTGACGGGTCATTACAGTGGGCTGTCCTTCAACCAGGGCGACATTGCTGAGTGGATGCCGGACAACGATGTCGACGTCGTGGTGACGAACGCTGCCCTCCAGTGGGTCCCCGGGCACCAGGAGATGCTCGCCGCCTGGCTCGAAGCGCTAAGGCCAGGCGCTTGGTTTGCCCTGCAGGTCCCGGGCAACTTTTCGTCGCCCTCCCACGCATTGATGCGTGAACTCGCCGGTTCGCCGCGATGGCGGACGCGACTGGATGGGGTCCTGCGGCACGATGACGCGGTGGGCAGCCCCGCGGACTACTTGGGCATAATGCTCGACGCCGGATGCTCGGCTGACGCATGGGAGACCACCTACCAGCAGGTACTTACGGGGGAGGATCCGGTGCTGGAATGGGTACGGGGCACAGGACTGCGACCCGTCCTTTCCGCCCTGCCCGCGCCCGAAGCCGACGCCTTCGAAAAGGAATACGCAGCCATGCTGCGCCAGGCCTACCCGTCGACGGCCCACGGTACGGTGTTTCCGTTCCGCCGTATTTTTGCGGTGGCGAGGAAGCACGCGTGAGCCGACATACATTTATGACCGGCCAGAGGAACACGCACCCCCATGTCTTGTCCCATGGTGGTGGCGCTGGTCTAATTCTCGGCATGGACCAAGGATGCAATCCGGATCTGCCGCCGACGGTAGCGCACGTGCCTGCCAGGAGCTCATCATGACGCCCGCAGGGGATTTCCCCGGGAGCTGGCGACCCAACGCCGGCAGTGCTGTGGCGCTCTTTGAACAGTTGAGGCTCCGCATCATCGAACTCGCAGATTCAGGCGTTCTCGCCGTGGGGTCGAAACTGCCGCCCGTCCGGAACCTGGCAGGTGTACTGGACGTGGCACCCCATACAGTCGCCCGGGCATATAAGGAGCTCGAAGCAGCCGGCGTTGTCGCTACCCGTGGACGCAACGGGACAGTAGTGTGTGCCCGCGATGACCGTTGGGGGGCACTGGCCGAAGTTGCCGCCCAGTACGCAGCTGCTGCCAAGGCCCAAGGCGCTTCCTTCGCCGAGGCAGTGCAGCTTTTCGCTGCCGCTTACGACGCCGATTGATACCGATCGGTAGCATGTGAGGCACGACATGGAAATTCGAAGAAGTTTTCGATTAGCATTGGTGGGTGCCCAAAGCCTTAGCTGAAGATACAGCCATCGATTCCCTGAACAGCGCTTCCGTCGTTTCTGCTAACAAGCCAGCCAAGCCGGATCTGTCCCGCCTGGTGGTCAAGGGAGCCCGGGAACACAATCTGCGCAACGTGGATCTCGACCTCCCACGCGACGCCATGATCGTCTTCACCGGACTCTCTGGTTCCGGTAAGTCCTCCCTGGCTTTCGACACCATCTTCGCCGAAGGCCAGCGCCGGTACGTCGAATCATTGTCGGCGTATGCACGCCAGTTCCTTGGTCAGGTCGACAAGCCCGACGTTGACTTCATCGAAGGTCTCTCGCCTGCGGTGTCCATCGACCAGAAGTCCACCAGTAAGAACCCGCGTTCCACTGTGGGCACCATCACCGAAATCTACGACTACATGCGCTTGCTGTGGGCGCGCGTTGGCCGCCCGCACTGCCCGGTCTGCGGTGAGCCGATTACGCGGCAAACACCCCAGCAAATCGTCGACCAACTCCTGGAGTTGGAAACCGGCACCCGTTTCCAGGTCCTCGCTCCGGTCGTCCGCGGCCGGAAGGGTGAATTCGTTGACCTCTTCAAGGAGCTGACGGCCAAGGGTTACTCCCGTGCCCGGGTTGACGGTGAACTGGTCCAGTTGAACGATCCGCCCAAGTTGGGCAAGCAGTACAAACACACCATCGAAGTCGTTGTTGACCGCCTGGTGGTGAAGGAAGAGATCAGCCAACGGCTCACGGATTCCGTGGAGACTGCACTGGGCCTGGCCGAAGGCCGTGTCCTGGTTGAATTCGTGGACCTGGACGCTGAAGATCCCGCACGTATCCGTGCCTACTCCGAGAATCTGGCGTGCCCCAACGAGCACCCTCTGGCCATCGACGAGATCGAGCCGCGATCCTTCTCCTTCAACAACCCCTTCGGTGCCTGCTCTGCCTGCAGCGGCATCGGCACCAAGTTGGAAGTCGATGAGGAACTGATCGTTCCCAACCCGGAACTTTCGCTGGGCGAAGGCGCGATTGCTCCGTGGTCCCTGGGTACAGCGACCACGGAGTACTGGAACCGCCTCCTTGAAGGCCTCGCACACGAACTCGGCTTCTCCATGAAGACCCCGTGGGAGAAGCTCCCCAAGGATGTCCGGAACACGGTTCTTCACGGCAAGGACCACAAGGTCGTAGTCCAGTACAAGAACCGTTTCGGTCGTGAGCGCAAGTACAGCACGGGCTTCGAAGGAGCCATCCAGTACGTTCACCGGAAGCACGGTGAAACGGACTCTGACTGGGCCCGCGACCGGTACGAAGAGTACATGCGCCAAATTCCTTGCCCGGAGTGCAACGGAGCCCGCCTGAACCCGGCATCGCTGTCCGTACTGATCAACGGGAAGTCCATCGCCGAGGTGGCCGCCCTCCCGATGCGGGAATGCGCAGAGTTCCTCGGAAGCCTGACGCTGACCAACCGGGAAGCCCAGATCGCCAACCAGGTTCTCAAGGAGATCCAGGCCCGCCTGACGTTCCTTCTGGACGTTGGCCTGGAGTACCTCAATCTCGAGCGCCCTTCCGGCACGCTGTCCGGCGGCGAGGCCCAGCGCATCCGGCTGGCCACGCAAATTGGCTCGGGCCTGGTCGGCGTCCTGTACGTCCTGGATGAGCCCTCCATCGGCTTGCACCAGCGCGATAACCGACGCCTTATCGAGACCCTCACACGGCTTCGGGACCTGGGCAATACGCTCATTGTGGTCGAACACGACGAAGACACCATCCACGAGGCCGACTGGGTGGTGGACATCGGACCCGGCGCCGGCGAGCACGGTGGCCAGGTCGTCCACTCCGGTACCTACAAGGAACTCCTCGAAAACACGCAGTCCCTCACCGGTGACTATCTCGCCGGGCGCCGGAAGATCGATATTCCTGCCAAGCGCCGCAAGTACGACAAGAAGCGGGAGCTTAAGGTTGTCGGCGCCAGGGAGAACAACCTCAACAACGTTGACGCTACGTTCCCCCTCGGTCTGTTCACTGCGGTCACGGGTGTCAGTGGTTCGGGCAAGTCCACCTTGGTCAACGAGATCTTGTACAAGGTCCTCGCCAATAAGCTCAACGGAGCCAAGCAGGTAGCCGGACGCCACCGTTCCGTGGCCGGCCTGGAGCACCTGGACAAGGTAGTGCACGTCGACCAGAGCCCCATTGGCCGTACGCCGCGCTCCAACCCCGCCACCTACACGGGCGTGTTCGACAACATCCGCAAGCTGTTTGCGGAGACCACTGAGGCCAAGGTGCGCGGGTACCAGCCCGGTCGTTTCTCCTTCAACGTCAAGGGCGGCCGCTGCGAAGCCTGTTCCGGCGACGGCACGCTGAAGATCGAAATGAACTTCCTGCCTGACGTCTACGTTCCGTGCGAGGTCTGCCATGGGGCCCGGTACAACCGCGAGACGCTGGAGGTCCACTACAAGGGCAAGACCATCGCGGACGTCCTCAACATGCCCATTGAAGAAGGTGCGGAGTTCTTCGCCGCCTTCACTCCGATCGCACGGCATTTGAACACCCTTGTGGACGTTGGACTTGGCTACGTCCGGCTCGGCCAGCCTGCCACGACACTTTCCGGCGGCGAGGCCCAGCGCGTAAAGCTGGCTGCGGAGCTCCAGAAGCGTTCCAACGGCCGCAGCATCTATGTGCTGGACGAGCCCACCACGGGATTGCATTTCGAAGACATCAGGAAATTGCTGATGGTCCTCCAGGGCCTTGTGGACAAGGGCAACACCGTCATTACCATCGAGCACAACCTGGACGTCATCAAGTCGGCGGACTGGATCGTGGACCTTGGCCCCAATGGTGGTTCCGGCGGCGGACGAATCGTCGCGACCGGAACCCCGGAGCAAGTAGCGAAATCCACGGAGAGCCACACTGCCACCTTCCTGGCTGAGATTCTGGGTTAGAAGTATTCCGGTAGCGGCATGCGAGTTTCAGGCATGCCGCTACTCGTGAGAAACTAACCCGGTGACTCAAACAAAGGTGCCCGTAATATTCGACCTGGACGGCACCCTTGTCGATCCTGCCGGCGGTATCACCGGAGGCATTTCGCTCGCCCTCCAGGAAATGGGCCTTCCTGTTCCGGAACAGGCCGTACTGAATTCCATGGTGGGTCCCAAGCTCAGTGATTCCCTTCTGCATTTGGCTGGCGTTCCCGGCGAATTGGTGGATGAGACCATTCACCGTTATCGGCGTCACTACAAGGAAACCGGTATTGGTCAAAGCCGGCTTTATCCGGGAGTCTTCGACCTCCTGGAGTTCTTTGCCGAAAGCGGCCGCCCCGTAGCGGTAGCCACGCAAAAGCCACAGTCCATTGCGCGGCTCGTCCTCGACCACCACCGGATCGCGGACTTCTTTGTTTCAATCCGTGGTGCTGCTGATGACGAGTCCGCGAAGGCAAACACGGCACCGGGGAAGGTCGCGATCGTCGGGGCAGCCCTTGCCGATCTGCATTCCCAACCAGCGGTCATGGTGGGGGACAGGCATCAGGACGTCGCCGGGGCGATGGCCAACGGATTGGACTGCATCGGCGTCAGCTGGGGTTTCGCACCTGACGGCGAACTTGAAGAAGCGGGCGCCGTGGCTGTTGTCAGCACGGCCCTTGAACTGCGTACGCGAATTGAAGAACTTGATGCTGTCCGTGCGGCGGCCCTTAGCGAGGTACAAAACGATGGCAGTCTTTGATGCGATCCGGTGGACAACCCGCGGACTGATCTCGTCCACATGCCGGCCAACAGTCATCGGACTTGAAAATGTCCCCAAAAGCGGACCTTTCATCGTGGCACCAAACCACCTTTCCTTTCTGGACAGCGTGATCGTCCAGGCCTTGATGCCGCGGCCCGTTGCGTTCTTTGCCAAGGCCGAGTACTTCACCACCAAAGGCGTCAAGGGCGCCGTGATGAAGTCGTTCTTTGAAGCCGTGGGTTCAATTCCCGTGGAGCGCGGGGAGCAGGCGGCCAGTGTGCAGGCACTCAAGACCCTCCTGGACATCCTTGAAGCCGGGAAGGGCATCGGCATCTACCCCGAGGGTACCCGCTCCCGGGACGGGATCCTTTACCGCGGCCGAACAGGAGTAGGCTGGCTGGCCTTGACCACGGGCGCCCCGGTGATACCCGTTGGCCTCATCGGCACGGAAAAGCTGCAACCTGCGGACAAGAACGCCGTCCGACCGCAGCACTTCACCATGAAGGTCGGCGAACCGCTCTATTTCGAGAAGACGGGTCCTGACCATTCCCTCCCGGCCCGCCGGGAGGTCACTGACAAGATCATGGACGCGATTGCACTGCTCAGTGGGCAGGAACGTTCTGGCAGCTACAACCAGAGCAAGTCGGTGGACTAGGCTTCCCGCGCACTGCACTGGCGTTTAGCAGCCAGTCCGGTTCACTAGACTGGACGTGTGGCAGATCCATCAACTTACCGACCCCGGACCGGTGAAATCCCCACTACCCCGGGTGTCTACCGCTTCCGTGACCCCCATGGCCGGGTCATCTACGTGGGCAAAGCGAAGAACCTCCGTTCAAGGCTGAACTCTTACTTTGCCAACCCTGCGGGGCTGCTCCCCAAGACCCATGCGATGGTCCATGCAGCCAGCAGTGTTGAATGGACCGTGGTGGGCAGCGAGCTGGAATCCCTGCAACTTGAGTACACGTGGATCAAGGAATTCAAGCCTCGGTTCAATGTTGTTTTCCGCGACGACAAGACCTATCCCTACCTGGCCGTGACCATGGGGGAGAAATTCCCCCGGGTACAGGTCATGCGTGGCGAACGCAGGAAGGGCACCCGCTATTTTGGTCCCTATACGGCGGGGGCCATCAGGGAAACCATGGATACGCTCCTCAGGGTTTTCCCGGTCCGAAGCTGCAGCCCGGGAGTCTTCAAGCGGGCCGAAGCCAGCGGGCGCCCCTGCCTGCTGGGGTATATCGACAAATGCTCCGCGCCCTGCGTGGGCCGTGTGACTCCTGACGAGCATCGGGGGCTGGCCGAGGATTTTTGTTCCTTCATGGGCGGCGAGGCCAAGCGCTTCATCAGCCGTTTGGAAAAAGACATGGCAGCAGCCGTGGCGGAACTCGATTACGAGCGTGCTGCCGGGCTCCGTGATGACATCATTGCTTTGCGCAAGGTCTTCGAGCGCAACGCCGTGGTCCTTGCAGAGGATACTGATGCCGACGTCTTCGCATTGCACGATGACGAACTGGAAGCATCAGTCCAGGTGTTCCACGTCCGTGGAGGCCGGGTCCGCGGCCAGCGCGGCTGGGTGGTGGAGAAGGTGGAAGATGCCACCACCCCGGAACTGATTGAACATCTTCTCCAGCAGGTTTACGGCGAAGACAGCGAGGTTCAAGGCAGGATCCCCCGGGAAGTCCTGGTTCCGGAGAACCCCAGCAACCATGCCGAACTGACTGAATGGCTTGGCGGACTCCGTGGCGCCAAAGTGGACATCCGGGTTCCGCAGCGCGGGGACAAGGCCGCATTGATGTCCACGGTCCGTGAAAATGCCGAACAAGCCCTCAAACTCCACAAGACGCGGCGCGCGGGAGACATCACCGTCCGGTCCCTCGCGCTCCAGGAACTCCAGGAAGCCCTGGACATTCCGGTTCCCTTGCTGCGCATCGAGTGTTTCGATATTTCCCATGTCCAGGGCACCAACGTAGTGGCTTCCATGGTGGTGGTCGAAGACGGGCTTCCCAAGAAGGCCGACTACCGCAAGTTCTCCATCACGGGCGCGGCCGCTGCCGATGACACCGCGGCGATGCACGACGTCCTCACGCGGCGGTTCAAGCACTACCTGACGGACAAGGCCGCCCAGGTACCGGTCGTTTCGGGCGAGATCGTCAACCCCACCCGGTCCGTGTCCAGCGGCATGACGGACCCATCGACGTCGGATGCCACGATCCCGGCGCCCAAGGCCAAGTTTGCCTACCCGCCCAACCTCGTGGTGGTCGACGGCGGTCAGCCGCAGGTGAACGCAGCCGCGCGAGCCCTCGCCGAACTTGGCATCGACGACGTCTACGTCGTCGGACTCGCCAAGAGACTGGAAGAGGTCTGGCTTCCCGACAGCGACTTCCCGGTCATCCTGCCGCGGACTTCCCAAGGGCTGTACCTCCTTCAGCGTATCCGCGATGAAGCGCACAGGTTCGCCATCACCTTCCACCGGCAAAAACGCGGCAAGGCAATGACGGTGTCGGTCCTGGACGGAGTGCCTGGCCTCGGTGAGGCCAAGCGGAAGGCCCTCGTGTCGCACTTTGGGTCGCTTAAGAAAATCAAGGCAGCCTCGGTCGAGGAACTGACGTCCGCCAAGGGCATCGGTCCAGCCCTGGCCGCCGCAGTGGTCCAGCACTTGGGTTCCACTGCCGCGGATGGGGAGACCACTCCCGCAGTGAACATGACAACCGGCGAAATCATCGAATCTTAGCTAGGGTAAGAACTTGGCCGCTGCGGCAATTTCCGGCGCTGCGGTCAAAGGGTGCTCCGCCGTGTCCGGCGGGTGGCACAGGCAGCTATGACACTTCCGAAGAAACGGGGACAACTGATGGATGAGGCAATGGCTGGGTCCGGCACGGAGCAGGACGGCCTGACGCCAGTCAAGCCACCGGAGGCGGAGCTCCTGGTCGTCACCGGCATGTCGGGAGCGGGGCGCAGCACTGCGTCCGATGCCCTTGAGGACCACGGCTGGTATGTGGTGGACAACCTGCCTCCCCAGATGCTGGGCACCTTGGCTGAGATTGTCTCGCATGCTCCCAAGTCCATTCCCAAACTGGCAGTCGTGGTGGATGTCCGAAGCAAGGATCTCTTCACGGACATCCAAACGGCCTTGGGTGCGTTGAGCGCCAGCGGGATTACTTTCCGCGTGCTGTTCCTCGATGCCAATGATGATGTCCTCGTCCGCCGCTTCGAGCAGGGCCGGCGTCCGCACCCGCTGCAAGGCGGAGGCCGGATCCTCGACGGGATCGGCATCGAGCGGGAGGTCCTGCGCGAACTGCGCGAACACGCCGATGTAGTGCTGGACACCTCGGAGTTCAACGTCCACGGCCTGGCTACCGCCATCACCGAGCTCTTCAGCGACACGGGACCTGTGACTCTGCGGCTCAATGTCATGAGCTTCGGCTTCAAATACGGACTGCCTGTCGACGCAAACTTCGTGGCCGACGCCCGCTTTATCCCCAATCCCCACTGGGTTCCGCAGCTCCGTCCCCACACCGGCCTGGACGAGGACGTGAGTGACTACGTGCTCGGCGCAGAGGGCGTGCAGGAATTCGTGGATCGTTATGTCCGGGCCCTGGAGCCTGTTCTGGACGGCTACCGCCAGGAGAACAAGCACTATGCAACCCTTGCCGTTGGCTGCACAGGAGGAAAGCATCGTTCGGTGGCTGTCGCCGTCGAGCTTTCCAAGCGCCTGGCCCAGTTTCCCCGCGTGACCGTAACCACCACCCACCGCGACCTGGGACGTGAGTAGTGGGTGTCCTGACGGGCCCGCTGCCCCTCATACCGCCCAAGGGGGTCCCCGGCAGCCAGCAGAAGAAGAGCCCGTCCGTGGTGGCTCTCGGCGGTGGGCACGGCCTGGCAGCGTCACTTTCGGCCCTCCGGCTGCTTACCTCGGAGCTGACTGCCATTGTCACGGTGGCAGACGACGGCGGATCGTCCGGGCGTTTGCGTGAGGAGTACGGCGTCCTCCCGCCCGGCGATCTGCGGATGGCGCTGAGCGCCCTCTGTGACGACACCGACTGGGGCCGCACCTGGCGTGATGTCATGCAGCATCGTTTCGACGCCGGAGGCAAGGCCAAGGGCGGCTCGTTGGACAACCACGCCATGGGCAACCTCCTCATCGTCACGCTGTGGGAGCTTCTGGGGGATACGGTTGCCGGCCTCAAATGGGCCGGTGCCCTTCTGGGCGCCCGCGGCCAGGTGCTTCCGATGTCCAGCATTCCGTTGACCATCGAGGGCAAGGCACGCACGGAACTTCCCGACGGGAGCCACGAACTGCAGACTGTGCGCGGGCAAGCGAAGTGCGCTGTCGCGGGCAAACTGGAAGAGGTCAAGCTGTTCCCCGAGGATGCCCCGGCATGCACGGAAGCCCTGACGGCAATAGAGCTCGCAGACTGGGTGATCCTTGGACCTGGCTCCTGGTACACCTCCGTGCTGCCCCACTTGCTGCTTCCCGAGCTGCGCCAAGCGCTCGGTGACACCGCCGCCAAGCGTTGCTTGACCATGAATCTGGACGTGGAGACCAAAGAGACCTCCGGCATGACCGCCGCAGACCACCTGGACGTCCTTCGGCGCTACGCCCCGGAGTTCAGTGTGGACGTCGTGCTTGCCGACCCGGCTGCCATCCAGGACCTCAAGGCCTTTGAAAAGGCCGCCGGGATGATCGGAGCCGAAGTGGTGTTGGGTAGAGTAGGGGCGTCGAGGCGCCGCCCAGTCCATGACCCATTGCTGCTGGCAGCGGCTTACCACGATATTTTCGGGAACAGTTAGGAATACGCGATGGCACTTACTGCGTCGGTCAAGGACGAACTGTCCCGGCTGGACATCAAGAAATCTTCGGTCCGCAAGGCAGAGGTCTCTGCAATGTTGCGCTTCGCGGGTGGCTTGCACATCATCTCCGGCCGGATCGTCATTGAGGCAGAGGTCGACCTCGCCTCGACCGCCAGGCGCCTGCGCGCCGCGATCGCCGAGGTCTACGGACATCAGAGCGAAATCATCGTGGTATCCGGGGGAGGCCTGCGCCGCGGGAGCCGCTATGTGGTCCGCGTCGTACGCGACGGAGAGGCTTTGGCACGTCAGACAGGCCTCCTGGATGGCCGTGGACGGCCGGTGCGCGGACTGCCGTCGGTAGTGGTCAACGGTTCTGCCGCAGACGCTGAAGCCGTGTGGCGCGGAGCTTTCCTTGCCCATGGTTCCCTCACCGAGCCAGGGCGGTCCTCGTCCCTGGAGGTGACATGCCCGGGTCCTGAATCCGCGCTTGCGCTGGTGGGCGCTGCCCGCCGTCTGGGCATCCAGGCCAAGGCACGCGAAGTCCGTGGCGTGGACAGGGTGGTCATCCGCGACGGAGACACCATCGCTGCCCTGCTGACCAGGATGGGTGCCCATGATGCCCTGATGGTCTGGGAGGAACGCCGGATGCGGAAGGAAGTCAGGGCTACCGCCAACAGGCTGGCGAACTTTGATGACGCCAACCTGCGCCGCTCGGCCCAGGCTGCAGTGGCGGCCGGTGCCAGGGTGGACCGGGCCCTTGAGATTCTGGGCGACGACGTCCCGGACCACCTTAAGTACGCGGGGGAGTTACGCGTGGCCCACAAGCAGGCCAGCCTGGATGAACTGGGCCGGCTTGCGGACCCGCCCATGACCAAGGACGCCATTGCCGGGCGCATCCGCCGTCTTCTCGCCATGGCCGACAAGCGTGCTTTGGACCTCGGAATTCCCGGGACTGAGGCAAATGTGACTCCCGAAATGATGGACGAGTAGTAAGCACCCATAGAATCGGGAAAGTGTGGAGGAAATACTGCGAGGCAACTGCTGGTTGACCCCGGTGGAGGCAAGAGCAGTTATCTTCCCCAAGGATTTCCGGCTGGTCCGCCGGTCGGATGAACATAACGAGAGTTACCAAACCGGACGTTAGTCCATTACATTGGAGGATTTCGTGACAGAGTACGTTCTGCCCGAGCTCGGCTACGACTACGCAGCACTTGAGCCGCACATTTCGGCAAAGATCATGGAGCTGCACCACAGCAAGCACCACGCTGCCTACGTTGCAGGCGCCAACAACGCCCTTGCCCAGCTGGCCGAGGCCCGCGACAAGGGTGACTTCGCCAACATCAACCGTCTCTCCAAGGACCTCGCGTTCCACACCGGCGGCCACATCAACCACTCCGTGTTCTGGAACAACATCTCCCCGGACGGCGGCGACAAGCCCGAGGGTGAACTGGCCGCAGCCATCGATGACGCCTTCGGCTCCTTCGACGCTTTCCGCGCCCAGTTCACTGCAGCCGCTCTGGGCCTGCAGGGCTCCGGCTGGGCCTTCCTGGCCTACGAGCCCATCGGTGGGAACCTCCTCATCGAGCAGCTCTACGACCAGCAGGGCAACGTAGCCGTTGGCACCACCCCGCTGCTGATGTTGGACATGTGGGAGCACGCGTTCTACCTGGACTACGTCAACGTCAAGGCTGACTACGTCAAGGCCTTCTGGAACATCGTCAACTGGGCCGATGTCGCCAAGCGCTTCGAAGCAGCACGCACCAACGCCACGGGCCTCATCGTCCTGTAGCTGGTGAGCTCCGGTTCACGCCGATGTAACAAAAGTCACTTTTGGCGTGAATTGAAGCGAAATGCTGAAAAGCCTGCCTCCGCAGTTGCGGGGGCAG
Source organism: Paenarthrobacter sp. CC6 (assembly GCF_040560085.1). Classification (NCBI taxonomy): domain Bacteria; kingdom Bacillati; phylum Actinomycetota; class Actinomycetes; order Micrococcales; family Micrococcaceae; genus Paenarthrobacter; species Paenarthrobacter sp. CC6. The sequence goes on from NZ_JARDAN010000006.1 coordinate 63,558, forward strand.
GCTCAATTAAACGTAAGATGGATCACGGAAGGCGGTTAGCCTTCAGCAACGTGGCTGGTCGCCCTCCGATCTGATAATCACCTCTGCCCAACGACGTGCGGGGTCTGTTAGTTGGAAATATTTGATCCGACTCACTAGGCGTGCTTGCAAGAGCACCAAGGAGATTGACACATAGTGACCACCCGTATTGGTATCAACGGCTTCGGCCGCATCGGCCGTAACTACTTCCGCGCAGCACTGGCCCAGGGCGCAGACCTTGAGATCGTCGCAGTCAACGACCTCACCAGCCCTGAAACCCTCGCCCACCTCCTGAAGTATGACTCCGTCGGTGGACGCCTCGCCCAGACCGTGGAAGTTGTCGATGGAAACCTGGTAGTCGACGGCAAGTCCATCAAGGTGCTTGCCGAGCGCGATCCCGCGAACCTCCCTTGGGGCGATCTCGGCGTCGACATCGTGATCGAATCCACCGGCTTCTTCACCAAGGCCGCAGCAGCGCAGAAGCACATTGATGCCGGGGCCAAGAAGGTCCTCATCTCCGCACCTGCCAGCGACGAAGACATCACCATTGTCATGGGCGTCAACGACGAGCTTTACGACCCCGCGGCGCACAACATCATCTCCAACGCCTCCTGCACCACCAACTGCCTCGGCCCGCTGGCCAAGGTCGTAAACGACGCGTTCGGCATCGAGCGTGGCCTCATGACTACGGTCCACGCCTACACGGCTGACCAGAACCTGCAGGACGGCCCGCACGGCGATCTTCGCCGCGCACGCGCCGCAGCCATCAACATGGTTCCCACCTCAACAGGTGCAGCCAAGGCAATTGGCCTGGTCCTGCCGGAGCTCAAGGGCAAGCTCGACGGCTACGCCATCCGCGTACCGGTCCCCACCGGCTCGGCCACGGACCTCACGGTCACCGTTTCCCGCGAAGTCACGGTTGAGGAAGTCAACGCAGCCGTCAAGGCAGCAGCCGAGTCCGAGCAGTGGGCCGGCATCCTGTCCTACACGGATGCGCCGATCGTTTCGTCGGACATCGTCGGGGACCCGGCGTCGTCCATCTTCGACTCCGGCCTGACCAAGGTCATCGGCAACCAGGTCAAGGTTGTTTCCTGGTATGACAACGAGTGGGGTTACTCCAACCGCCTCGTAGACCTCACGGAGCTCGTTGCATCCAAGCTGGGCTAGGGTAGACACATGACATCTCACACCCTCAACGAACTCATCGCTGAAGGTGTCCGCGGGCGGTACATTCTGGTCAGAAGTGACCTGAATGTGCCGCTCGACGGCTCTACAGTGACCGACGACGGCCGCATCAAGGCCTCCCTCCCGGTCCTCAAGAAGCTCTCGGACGCCGGTGCCCGTGTGCTCGTGACAGCCCACCTCGGACGCCCCAAGGGCGCGCCTGAAGCCAAGTTCTCATTGAAGCCCGCAGTGGAGCGCCTTGCCGAACTCGCTGACTTCAAGGTCCAGCTTGCAGCGGATACAGTCGGTGACTCCGCCAAGGAGCATGCCGCTGCGCTGCAGGACGGCGACGTTCTGGTCCTGGAGAACGTCCGCTTTGACGCCCGCGAAACCAGCAAAGACGACGCCGAACGCGGCGCCTTCGCTGATGAGCTGGTTGCCCTGACGGGCAGCAATGGAGCGTACGTGGACGATGCATTCGGTGCAGTCCACCGCAAGCACGCCAGTGTCTACGACGTCGCCACACGGCTTCCGTCGTACCTCGGTGATCTTGTCCACACCGAGGTGGAAGTTCTGCGGAAACTGACCACTGACACCCAGCGCCCGTATGTCGTGGTTCTTGGCGGGTCCAAGGTCTCCGACAAACTGGCCGTCATCGACAACCTGCTGGGCAAGGCCGACACCATCCTTGTGGGTGGCGGCATGCTGTTCACCTTCCTTGCAGCAGCAGGGCATAAGGTTGCCGGCAGCCTCCTTGAAGAAGACCAGATTCCGGTTGTCCAGGATTACCTCAAGCGTGCTGCCGATGCAGGCACCTCCTTCGTCATTCCAACTGACGTTGTTGTGGCCAGCCGTTTCGCAGCGGATGCTGAGCATGAGGTCGTCAAAGCAGATGCCATCGAGGAGAGCACCTTTGGCGCTTCCGGCATCGGCCTGGATATCGGACCTGAATCAGCGTCGGCTTTCGCTGCCCAGATTGAGGGCGCCAAGACTGTCTTCTGGAACGGCCCCATGGGCGTTTTCGAATTCGAAGCGTTCGCCAATGGCACCCGGGCCATCGCCCAGGCGCTGACGGACACCGTGGCCTTCACCGTGGTGGGTGGCGGCGATTCTGCTGCCGCAGTCCGTACCCTCGGGTTCGAGGATTCGCAGTTCGGCCACATCTCCACAGGTGGCGGCGCCAGCCTTGAATACCTTGAAGGCAAGGAACTTCCCGGCCTGAGCGTCCTGGACCGCTAAAGCAACAAACCGGCCGGCAGGACGCCACTGCGTCCTGCCGGCCGTTCCACATCCCAACGCATTCTTTTGGAGTACATGTGACTACCTCCGCCAACGGCAACTTCGTCCGTAAGCCCTTCATCGCCGGTAACTGGAAGATGAACATGGACCACGTGCAAGGCATCACCTTGCTGCAGAAGCTCGCGTGGACCCTCTCCGACGCCAAGCACGACTACAACCGCGTTGAGGTCGCCGTGTTCCCCCCCTTCACCGATCTGCGCGGAGTCCAAACCCTCGTCCAGGGCGACGAGCTCGACATCGTCTATGGCGGCCAGGATCTTTCGCAGTTCGACTCGGGAGCCTACACGGGCGACATTTCCGGCCAGTTCCTTAGCAAGCTGGGATGTTCCTATGTTTTGGTGGGTCACAGCGAGCGACGGACCATCCACAACGAATCGGACGAGGTCCTCAACGCCAAGGTCAAGGCAGCCTTCCGCCACGAGGTCACTCCCGTCCTCTGCGTGGGCGAAGGCCTCGAAATCCGCCAAGCAGGCACCCACGTTGAGCACACTCTCGCGCAGCTGCGTGCGGGGGTTGATGGACTGACTGACGAACAAGCCGCGGATCTCGTCGTGGCTTATGAGCCCGTCTGGGCCATCGGTACCGGTGAGGTAGCGGGCCCGGAGGACGCGCAGGAAATGTGCGCAGCCATCCGCGCAGAACTCGCAGTGCTTTTTAATGACGCTGTCGCGGCCAAGACCCGCTTGCTCTACGGAGGCTCCGTCAAGGCCAACAACGCCGCCGCCATTATGGCTGGAAGCGACGTTGATGGACTGCTTGTGGGTGGCGCCAGCCTGGACCCCGCAGAATTTGCTAACATTGTCAGGTTCGAGAGCCACCTCGTCACGGACTAGTCCGGCTCCCGTTTTCCGCTTCTTCGAAAGGCCGTCGTGGACGTTCTTCAAGTCATTTTGCAGATTCTGCTGGCTATCACCAGCCTTCTGCTGACGCTGCTTATCCTCCTGCACAAGGGACGTGGCGGCGGTTTGTCCGACATGTTCGGTGGCGGAATGAGTTCGGGGTTGAGCTCCTCCGGTGTTGCCGAGCGCAACCTGAACCGCTTCACCATCATTCTTGGCGTCACTTGGGGCGTTGTCATCATCGGGTTGGGGCTCATTATGCGCTTCACCTCGGGCGGCGACTCCTAGCAGCCACCGGGTGGGGAGGTTCCTTGACGGGAGCCTCCCCATTTTTGTGTCCGGATCGGCACACAACTACCAGTGCCGCCGTCGGGCCCCTCGCATTAGACTGGCCCTGTTGGCTGTAAAGCTTCCAGGGCCGTGACGGCCGACCACCGAGTCGCTAGGGGTTCGAAAATGGTTCATGGCACGCCAGGTTATCGGGGCACCCGCGTGGGTGTGGCCCAGGGGTCTGAACCCAGAAATCACAGCGACCACGGCCAAGGCGAGCAACTGCCGCGTATTCGGGTTCCCTACTGGTGTGCCAAGGGACACGAAACGCGGCTTGTTTTTCTTAAGCTTCCCGACGAGCAGATCCCGAAGACCTGGGACTGCCCCAAGTGCGGAATGCCCGCGTCACGTGATCCTGAGAGTCCAGCCAATCCACGACCGGAAGACGAACTCTTCAAATCCCATCTGGACTACGTTAAAGAAAGACGCTCCAGCCAGGACGCTGAAATTGTCCTGGCCGGAGCGTTGGAAAGACTACGCGCCCGCGGGATCCTTTCGGACCAACTGCTGGGGGACACGTGAGGCTGCGTTCTCGTCAATGAGCCATAGAGTCCTGGTGCGTCCTGCCGGCCCCGCTGCGGGAACCTGGACCGGATTGGCACCGGCCAAAGCCAAGCCCACGGCGCCGGCCTTGTCCTCACCCGCCACCACCATCCAGATTTCCTGAGCGGTATTGATCGCCGGCAATGTCAAAGAAATACGCGACGGCGGGGGCTTGGGCGAGTTTTCGACGCCAACAACGGCGCGGCTCTTCTCGCGGATGCCCGCCTGCTCGGGGAAGAGCGAGGCAATGTGCGCATCCGGTCCTACACCGAGCAGCAGGACATCGAAACGCGGCAGGTTTCCAGGCTGTTCAGGCCTGTCGTCCGACATGTCCGCGGCGTGCTCCGCCTCCGCAGCCGCCTTGAGCTCGGCTTCGTAGGCCGCTGCAGCTTCATCGGCCGTGGCGAATTGATCTGTTGAGCCGGGCTCATGCACCCTGGCCGGGTCCACCTGCAGGTGGGACAAGAGCGCCTGATGGGCCTGGCGGGTGTTCCTGTCGTCGCTGTCAGCGGCAACGAACCGTTCATCCCCCCACCAGAAGTTGACCCTCGACCAGTCCACGGCCGGAGCCGCGGCGGAGTCGGCAACGGCCTTGAGGGTACCTATGCCCACCGTGCCACCGGTGAGCACCACTGTGGCCTCGCCGTGCTTGTCCTGGACATCCACTAGTTTGGTGATGAGTCGCGCCGCGATGGCGGCCATCAACACCTTTGAATCCGGGTGGATGCTTACTCTTGGCTCAGCGTGCACTGGTTTGGACTCTCCTCTGGCTGGTAAGTGGCAGTCCCATCGTAATCACTTCTCCGAAGACTTCGTCCGGATCCAGCCGCCGGAGTTCCTCAGCGAGGCAATCCTTGAGGCTTCGCCGGGGAAGCGTGATACGCTGCGCCGGCTGTCCCGGCTGCGTCAGCTCCGCGACGGACAAGCCCGGACGGAACAGCTGCACGTCACCACTGGCGCGGGTGAGACGAACGCGGCGAATGCCGGTGCCCGCGGGGTCCGCCACAATCGTGACAGGCGCCTGCAGGGCCAAGCTCAGCCATGCCGCCAAGAGCAACGTGCTGGGGGAGTCCGAGGCACCCTCCACAGCGACGGCGGAGACAGGGTCACCATCCACTTGGTCGAAGACTGCAGCGAGCTGCATGCGCCAATTGGTCAGGCGCGTCCAAGCGAGGTCGGTATCGCCGGCCTTGTACGTAGCACGGATGTTCTCCAGCGCGCGGCGGGGATCGGGCTCGTTGGCGGAGTCGGTGATGCGGCGGTGCGCAATCCGGCCTATCGAGGTTTCACAGGCGCTTTCCGGGGCTCCGTGCGGCCACCAGGCCACGATCGGAGCGTCCGGCAGGAGGAGAGCCGAAACCAGGGATTCACTCTCGTGGGCCATGTGCCCGTGGCCGCGCAGGACGATGACTTCCGACGCGCCGGCGTCTCCACCGACGCGGATCTGGGCGTCCAGACGATCGGGGCCTTCAGACCCGGCGTCGGCCAGGACAATGATGCGGCAGGGGTGTTCCCGGCTGGCTTCATTGGCTGCCTCGATGGCTTCTTCTTCCTGCCCGGACTTGGTCACGACAACCAGCGTCAGGACCCGGCCCAAGGCAATCACGCCGCCTTGTTCGCGCAGGGACATGATCTTCTTGGAGATCTTGGAGGTGGTGGTATCGGGAAGATCTACGATCATGGCCTTCTCCAGGTTCGTCCGTCACGGGCCAGCAGGGCATCGGCCGATGCCGGTCCCCAGCTGCCGGGTGCGTAGGGTTGCGGTTGCTCATCAAGCCCGGCCCAGTAGTCCTCGAACGGGTCAAGGATCTTCCAGGATAGTTCCACTTCCTGGTGGCGCGGGAAGAGCGGCGGCTCGCCGAGCAGCACGTCCAGGATCAGGCGCTCGTACGCTTCGGGGCTGGACTCTGTGAACGAGTGCCCGTAGCCGAAGTCCATGGTGACATCGCGGACTTCCATCTGCGTGCCGGGAACCTTGGACCCGAAGCGGATCGTGGCGCCCTCGTCGGGTTGGACACGGATCACCACGGCGTTCTGGCCGAAGTCGTCCTCGCCGTGGTCACGGAAGAGCAGGTTGGGTGCCCTCTTGAAGACCACTGCGATTTCGGTGACTCGGCGGCCCAGGCGCTTTCCGGCGCGCAGGTAGAACGGAACCCCGTTCCACCGGCGGGTATTGATATCCACGCGGATCGCGGCGTACGTCTCGGTTTTCGAATCTGCCGGGATCCCGTCCTCGTCCAGGTAACCGAGGACTTTCTCGCCGCCTTGCCAACCGCCGGTGAACTGGCCGCGGGCGGAGTGCGTTGAGAGGTCCTCTGGCAATTTAACAGCTGCGAGGACTTTTTCCTTCTCTGCACGCAGGTCATCTGCGTTGAATGAGATCGGCTCTTCCATGGCAGTCAACGCCAGAAGCTGCAACAGGTGGTTCTGGATGACGTCACGGGCTGCACCGACACCGTCGTAATAGCCTGCGCGACCACCGGTGCCGATGTCTTCGGCCATGGTGATCTGGACGTGGTCCACGTAGTTGGCATTCCAGAGGGGTTCGAACAGCTGGTTCGCGAAGCGAAGAGCCAGGATGTTCTGGACCGTCTCCTTGCCCAGGTAGTGGTCAATCCTGAACACCGCATCAGGCGGGAACACGGACTCCACGATGTCGTTGAGCTGGCGGGCTGATTCGAGGTCGTGGCCGAACGGCTTCTCGATCACCACACGGCGCCATTGGCCAGGCTGGGCCTGCGCCAAGCCGTGCTTGGAAAGCTGACGACATACCTGCTCGAACGCCTTCGGCGGGATGGACAGGTAGAAGCCGTGGTTGCCACGGGTGCCGCGGGTTTCGTCCAATTCGTCCAGGACATCGCCCAGACGCTCGAAAGCGTCGTCGTCGTCGAACTCGCCCTGAACAAAACGGATACCGGAAGCGAGCTGCTCCCAGACACCTTCGTCGAACTTGGTACGGGCGTGGGCCTTGACGTTTTCCTTGACCTCAGCCGCGAAATCGGCGTTGTCCCAGTCCCGGCGCCCGAATCCCACCAGTGCAAAGCTCGGCGGTAACAGGCCCCGATTGGCGAGGTCGTAGACCGCCGGCATGAGTTTCTTGCGGGCGAGGTCGCCGGTCACTCCGAAGAAGACCAACGACGACGGCCCGGCGATGCGGTTCAGGCGGCGGTCCCGCGGATCCCGCAAAGGGTTCCGCAGGCCGCCGTTCTTCCTGCCGTTTTCAGTTTCTGGCATGTTTTTCTATGTGCCTTAGCTTTCGAGTGAGCTGGCCTGGCCGGCCAACGCAGCGACGACTTCCTGAAGCTGAGCTACGCCGGCAGCGCGCTCGGTGAGGTGCAGGCGAAGCACAGGGCGGCCATGGCCTTCCAGGACCTGGGCGTCACCGGACGCCTGGGCAGCGATGAGCTGGCCGAAGGTGAACGGACGCTCTGGGATCTCGAGGTCAGTGGACGAGGCCGCGGTGATCTGCAGGAATACACCGATGGCCGGTCCGCCCTTGTGGAACTGGCCGGTCGAGTGCAGGAACCGCGGTCCCCAGCCGAAGGTCACCGGACGGCCCGATACAGCTGCGAGTTCATCCCGGATACCCTCAAGCGGAGCATGGGTGATGCGGTCAAGGTAGGCCTGGACGCTAAGGTAGCCATCCGAGCCAAGCTGGCCGAGCAGGGCCTGCACGGCATCAGTTACCGAATCCGCAGAGCCGAGCCATTCGCCTCCGCGTACTTCCACTGCACCGTCGGTAAACGCTGCAGGCGTGGGTTCCGGGCGGGCATCCAGCAAGCCGCGTGCAGCCACCTTGGCAGCCTCGACGTCGGGCTGGTCGAACGGGTTGATGCCAAGCAGACGGCCCGCCACGGACGTGGCAAACTCCCACACAAACATCTGGGAGGCAAGCCCGCCGGCAATCGCCACCTCGTTTTCGCGAAGTTCGATGTCGGCATCGGCGCTTACCAGACGGACCACCAGGACATCCTCGGCGCCGCCAAGGGCTTCGGGGGAGTCCGGACCGGCAACCACGGGCAGGACACCCGTGCCCAGCTTGCCCGTGGACTCTGCGATGAGCTGTTCAGCCCAGTCAGCAAAGCCAACAATGCCGGAGCCGTCCTCGGCGATGACGATCTTGTTGCGCAAGGGAGAGGTACCACCAAGGGCACTGCCGAGGGCAAGACCGATGTTGTCGGTCGAATCCTCGTTCAGGATCTCGGCTGCTTCTTCTGCTTCATCCAGGAACGCCTGGATATCCACGCCAGCCAGGCCACAAGGGACAAGGCCGAAAGCGGTCAGGGCCGAGAAGCGGCCGCCTACGTTGGGATCCGCGTTGAAAACGGCACGGTAGCCGGCCTCACGGGATGCTTTGTCCAACGGCGAACCGGGGTCGGTGACGATAATGATGCGGCTCTTGGCGTCGATGCCGGCGTCGTTGAACGCCTTCTCGAAGACCCGGCGCTGCGAGTCGGTCTCCACGGTGGAACCGGATTTGGAAGAGACAACGATGGCAGTTTCAGCCAAACGGTCCGCCAGCGCAGCACTGACCTGTTCAGGGTCGGTGCTGTCCAGCACAGTCAGCTCGACGCCAGCGGTACCGGCAATGACCTCGGGAGCCAAAGAGGACCCACCCATGCCACACAGGACAATGCGCGAGACGCCTTCGGCCCGAAGGGCATCACGAAGCTCCAGGATGTCGCCAACCAGGGACTGGGAAACCGTGGCCGCTTCTACCCAACCGAGACGGATGGCCGCCTCGGACTCCGCGTCGGGACCCCACAGTGTGTGGTCCTTGGCAAAGATGCGGGTGGCGATCCTGTCTTCGACCAGGCCGTCAATGTGCTTGGCGATGGCTTGCTGCGCAGCACCGCTGGCGTCGTAACTGAGTGTGCTCATGGTCGCTTAGGAGGCCTTCCGTGCGGTGACGAGTGCGCCTTCGACGTCGGCGAGGAGTTCCTTCCAGGAGCCCACGAACTTCTCGAGGCCTTCGGTCTCAAGAAGGGTCACGACGTCGTTGTAGGAGACGCCCAGCGCTTCGAGGGCGTTGAGGGTCTCGTTCGCTTCGTCGTACGTCCCGGTGATGGTGTCGCCGGTGACCACGCCGTGGTCGAACGTGGCATCGAGGGTCTTTTCGGGCATGGTGTTTACCACGCCCGCAGCAACGAGCTCCGTGACGTAGAGGGTGTCCGGGTAAGCGGGGTCCTTCACGCCGGTGGAAGCCCACAGAGGACGCTGGGGGAGTGCGCCGGCCTCAGCCAGCACTGCCCAGCGCTCGGTGGAGAAGAGCTCTTCGTAGACCTGGTAGGCCAGACGTGCATTGGCAACGCCGGCCTTGCCCTTGAGTGCTTTGGCTTCTTCGGTTCCGATGGCATCCAGGCGCTTGTCGATCTCGCTGTCCACGCGGGAGACGAAGAACGAGGCAACGGAGTGGATCTTGGAGAGGTCGTGGCCGTTGTCCTTGGCCTGCTCCAGGCCGGACTGGAAAGCGTTGATGACGGCGCGGTAGCGCTCCAAGGAGAAGATCAGAGTGACATTGACGCTGATGCCCTCGGCCAGGGTAGCCGTGATGGCCTCGAGGCCTTCCAAGGTAGCCGGGATCTTGATGTGGACGTTGTCCTTGTTGACCTTCGCGTAGAGGTGCTTGGCCTCGGCGATGGTGCCCTCGGTGTCCCAGGCAAGGCGGGGGTCCACCTCGATGGAAACGCGGCCGTCGACACCGTTGGTGGCCGCGGCAATCGGGGCGAAGAGATCGCAGGCATCGGCGACATCGGTCGTGGTGATTTCGAAGATGGTCTCTTCGACGCTGGCCCCGGCTTCCGCCTTGGCCGCGATGGTTGCGTCATAGTCCGTGCCGGAGGTGATTGCGGCGTGGAAGATGGACGGGTTGGTGGTGACACCAACAACGTTCTTTTCGTCGATGAGCTTCTGCAGGGTGCCCGTTTCCAGGCGGGTGCGGGAGAGGTCGTCGAGCCAGATCGAAACGCCGGCGTCGGAAAGCTGCTGCGTGGGAGTTGTAGACATGTGGTTTCTCCTGTTGTGAGGTATCAGGCTGTTACGCGTTGGCGTCTGCGAGGGAGTCCTTGGCTGCGGCGGCGACGGCTTCGGCGGTGATGCCGAATTCGTTGAAGAGCCGCTTGTAGTCAGCCGAGGCGCCGAAGTGCTCCAGGGAGATCGAACGGCCGGCGTCGCCGACGAATTCGCGCCATCCAAGGGCAAGGCCGGCTTCGACGGAAACACGGGCCTTGACGGCCGCCGGCAGCACGGATTCGCGGTAGGCCTCGTCCTGCTTGTTGAACCATTCAACGCAGGGCATGGACACGACGCGAGCTGCGATGCCTTCTGCTTGGAGGGCTTCGCGGGCCTGGACTGCGAGCTGGACTTCCGAGCCGGTGCCGATCAGGATGACCTGTGCGTCAACGGTCTCGCCGTCCTTGGAGGCTTCGGCCAGGACGTAACCGCCCTTGGCAACGCCTGCGGTGGAAGCGAAGGTGTCACCGGCGGCTTCACCTTCGCCGCGGGCGTAGGTGGGGATGTTCTGGCGGGTCAGCACAATGCCGGCGGGGTTTTCGTGGTTCTCCAGCATGGCCTTCCATGCAGCGGAGACCTCGTTGGCATCGCCCGGGCGGACAACGTCCAGGCCCGGGATGGCACGCAAGGAAGCGAGCTGCTCCACCGGCTGGTGGGTAGGTCCGTCTTCGCCCAAACCGATGGAGTCGTGCGTCCACACATACAGGGACGGAACGCCCATCAGTGCGCCGAGACGGATAGCCGGGCGCTGGTAGTCGCTGAAGATCAGGAACGTGCCGGAGAACGCGCGGGTGCGTCCGTGCAGGGAAATGCCGTTGACGATCGAGGCGGCAGCGTGCTCACGGATACCGAAGTGCAGGACACGTCCGTACGGGTTGCCCTTCCAGGCATCCGTGGAGCGCGAGGTCGGGATGAACGACGGCGAGCCTTCGATGGTGGTGTTGTTCGACTCGGCGAGGTCGGCCGAACCGCCCCAAAGCTCAGGAAGGACCGGACCGATGGCGTTGAGGACCTTGCCCGATGCCGCACGGGTGGAAACGTCCTTGCCGGCTTCGAAGACAGGAAGCGCAGCGTCAAGCTCGGCCGGCAACTTCTTCGCTTCGACGCGCTCGAGCAGGGCAGCGGCATCCGGGTTGGCAGACTGCCATGCCTCGAACGATGACTGCCATGCGGCCCGGGACTCGGCACCGCGGTCAAGGACCTTGCGGGCGTGGGCCAGGACTTCTTCGTCAACGTCGAAGGACTTGGCCGGATCGAAGCCGAGCACGCTCTTCAGTGCAGCGACTTCTTCGGCACCCAGGGCAGAGCCGTGGATCTTGCCCGTGTTCTGCTTCTTCGGGGCCGGGTAGCCAATGATGGTGCGCAGCGAGATGATGGACGGCTTGTTCGTCTCGGCCTTGGCAGCCAGAAGTGCCGAGTACAGTTCCTGCACGTCTTCGACGTATTCGCCGGTCTTGGTCCAGTCAACGCGCTGGGTGTGCCAGCCGTAGGCCTCGTAGCGCTTGAGGACGTCTTCCGTGAAGGCGATGTCGGTGTCGTCTTCGATGGAGATGTGGTTCTCGTCGTAGATCACAACGAGGTTGCCCAGTTCCTGGTGTCCGGCAAGCGAGGATGCCTCGGAAGTGACACCTTCCTGCAGGTCGCCGTCGGAAGCGATGACCCAGATGGTGTGGTCGAACGGCGACTCGCCGGCGGGAGCATCGGCGTCGAACAATCCACGCTGGCGACGCTGCGAGTAGGCGAAGCCAACGGCCGAAGCCAGGCCCTGGCCCAGCGGGCCGGTGGTGATTTCCACGCCGGCGGTGTGCTTGTACTCCGGGTGGCCCGGGGTCAGCGAACCCCAGGTACGCAGTGCTTCAAGGTCCTTCAGCTCCAAGCCGTAGCCGGAAAGGAACAACTGGATGTAAAGGGTCAGCGACGTGTGACCGGGGGACAGCACGAAGCGGTCGCGGCCCAGCCAGTCCGGGTTCTTCGGATCGTGGCGCATCAGCTTCTGGAACAGCAGGTATGCTGCCGGAGCCAAGCTCATCGCCGTGCCGGGGTGGCCGTTTCCGACCTTCTCCACGGCATCAGCAGCCAACACGCGAACGGTGTCAACAGCCTTCTTGTCCAGATCGGTCCATGACAGTTCTTGCTCTTCCAAATGTGGCACGAAAACCGAGCCCCTCTCTGTGCTGACGGCAGGCGTATGGACACGGCACGCAGGAAGCACAGGATGGCGCCCGCTGCAATGTGTCTACCAGCCGTTCACCATTGAAACGTTGATCTCTCATCCAGACCCACGGATATCCGAGAATACGGTTTCCCGGATGATCAACGTGTGCTGTTCTGCTCAACAGCTTAGCCCCAAACGTGTCATGGAACTCAGGGAATCCCACTAACTGGACAGAAATTCCCTTATATGAATCACGATTGCCCCCGGGAGCAGTGAAGATTCGGAAACATTGGCGTATTTTGCGGACATCGGGCCTCTTCCGGCCACGGTATGATATTTGGAGGCCACCAGCGGTTCATGCGCCCGTGTTTGCTTTCGAAAGCCGGGACGACATCCGCTGCGAGAACCCCAGAGCATAGAACAGAGTGACTGCCGCCGTGAGCACAACTGATACGCCCGTCAACGCTTCCCCGGCCCGGGGAAGCATCGGAACTTCCCGTAAATTAAAGGCGTATCTGGCTCTGACCAAACCCCGTGTCATCGAGCTGCTCCTGGTCAGCACCCTGCCCACCATGATCTTTGCGCAGCGCGGCTTCCCCTCCATCGGCCTGATCCTGGCAACCCTCGTCGGCGGCGCCTTCGCAGCCGGCAGCGCCGGTGTGTTCAACTGCTACATCGACCGCGACATCGACAAACTGATGCACCGAACCGAAAAGCGCCCGCTGGTGACAGGCGAAGTCTCCCCCCGGGAAGCCCTCGTTTTCGCTTGGATCCTTGGTGCTGCGTCCATCGCCATCCTGTGGTTCGGCGCAAACCCGCTTTCCGCCTGGCTTGGACTTGGCGCCATCGTGTTCTACGTGGTCATCTACACGATGATCCTCAAGCGCCGCACAGCCCAGAACATTGTTTGGGGCGGCGCGGCGGGCTGCTTCCCGGTCCTCATTGCCTGGGCCGCGGTCACCAACACTGTCGAATGGCCCGCAATCGTCCTCTTCATGGTCATCTTCCTGTGGACGCCTCCGCACTACTGGCCCCTGTCCATGCGTTACGGCGAGGATTACCGCAACGCCAAGGTACCCATGCTCGGTGCGATCGCCGGTGCCAAGGTCGTTTCGGTGCAGGTAGTCCTCTACGCCTGGGCCATGGTTGCCTGTTCGCTGCTGATGATTCCGGTCGGAGGCGCGGGCTGGGTCTACACGATCGTTGCTGTGGCGGCCGGTGCATGGTTCCTCTACGAAAGCCACGCCCTCTACAAGCGTGCGCAGGGCGGCGATGTCTCCAACAAGGGCGCCATGAAGGTCTTCCACGGCTCCATCAGCTACCTGACACTCCTCTTCATCGCCTTGGCTGTGGATCCGTTCATCGGTTCCCCGATCATCGGCGGCTGATTCCACCCCTCCGTCCCGCAGCAATATCCGACGACGTCGGCACTCACCTGAGTGCCGACGTCGTTCCGTTTCCCCCATCGCTCGCTCACATCCCTACCGCTTGGACCCATCGCTCGCTCACATCCCGACCGCTTGGACCCATCGCTGAGCACCTAGATGGAGTGCCCACACCACCTATTTTGGCGATCTGACCACTCAAAGTTGATGAAATCACCACCTAGATGAGCCAATTTCCGTCTAGGTGGTGATTTTGGAGACCTACCGTTCGTGGAGGAACAAAGTTGTTCCGATTCAAATCGAGCATTGGGGAAACCATGAAAGCCGTACTTCGCACGATGGGTGTTTTGGCAGTAGCGTCAGCCTCGGTCCTGACAGGAGTGAGCGCAGCCCAAGCCGCCCCAGCTTGCTCAACGGCCAGGGTGTGCCTTTATGACAACTATTGGTTCACAGGAACCCCGCGCCCCTTCGGCTGGGTAACTTCCTACATCGGCAACGCCGCAAATGACCAAGCCAGTTCCTTGGTAGTTGGGCCGCCGTCAGACTGGGCCTCGCCCTACGTGTACTTCTATCGGGATGCCAACTATGACGGCCACGCCATAATCTTCCGGGGCGGCAACGCAATGAATGATCTGCGTGGCAGTGCCATGATTCCCGGCGTGAATTGGGATGACGAAATCTCAAGTGTTTGGGGCTGAGTTCTTGAGGACCCGGGCCGGTGGTCTCGCCGCGGTTTTTGCTGTCATCGTCACGATAGTGGCTCTGTTGGGAGCAGCTTGTTCAGCACCTCCAGCTTCACCGCCAGACCGCGGTTCCGATGGCAGCCTTCCGATCGTCGACCGTTCTGACGGAGCGGGGGCAAGGGCTTCTCTCAACGAGATCACCGGCGAAGTCCTCCTCCCCATGAGCAGCTATTGGTACTCGGATCGAGAGAACCTCATCGTCAACACCGCGGTCGCATTCCTTATCTACGATTGCGTCGAAGATGCGGGCTTCGGCGGGGCTCCGCGGGGTGGAGCCGGTAAGGCACTGCAGGACCGCAGTTACGGTCAGTGGTCCCGGGCCCTTGCCGCGAGGAACGGGTTCAGCCCGGAAATCCGCAAAATCCCGGGCGTGCTGGACGCGCAGCCCGAGCGATCTCCCGTCACTGCACGACAACAGGAAGCCGAAACCAAATGCTACAACTCTGTTGGACGGGCGGGGTTTCCGGAGCTCCTCGAAGGATTGGCCGTCGATCAGTCGGTTCAGAACAGGATAGTTCAGACTTCCTTGGCCTTAACTGATCGAGACCCGGATTACCTGTCATATCGGCGGGCATGGGAGGACTGCGTGGCGGCCAAGGGTTTGAAGCTCGCCGGCTCGGATTCGTGGTCTTTCCAAGGCGCAGCGTCCAAAGAAGAGGAAGTTCGGATGGCATTGCTTGATGTCGAATGCAAGGACTCCAGCGGCGGGGCACAGCTTCCGTATGACATCCTCGCGCAGTACGAGGCCGCGCAAATGAAGGACCATCAGGCCGAGCTCAATGAAGTCGCTAGCCAGAAAGCTGCATCCGTCGAACGGGCCAAGCAGGTGCTGAGGGACCACGGCGTGGCCGATGCCAAGCTCTGAAACCATGCAGAACCCTGAAACCCAGCTCAACTCTGCAATGCGGCGCATTCCGCGATGGTGGCTCCTCCCGTGCGTCTTGGTGCTGGTAGTGGGCGGGCTGGGGGCCGCCTACTGGGCAGGTATCAGCGCGGCGGAGAGTGCCGAGTCACCTCAGGCCTCCCAGCAAACGGTTCCTGTATCCGCCACTGTGGAGAGGCGCGCCGTCATAAAGCAGGTCGTCTTGTCCGGCAAGGTCGTCCCTGGGACACAGTCAGCCATCAAGGCTGCCGCCTCCAGCGGAATTGCCCGCCTGGTGGTGACGTCTGCTGCCAAGTCACCTGGCGACGAGCTCCTGCCTGGGCAACTTGTGGCCGTCGTCTCCGGCCGCCCACTCCTTGTCATGCCGTCCGCCGTCCCGCTCTACCGGGACATTTCACCGGGTCAGTCCGGGCCTGACGTCAAAGGTCTCCAGGAGGCGCTCACCAATTTTGGATTTCCTGTGCCCGCCAGCGGTGTATTCGACCACGGAACCCAGCTGGCACTCTCCAATTGGTACCTGGCTGCTGGCTCAAAGGCGCCCACGGAGGTGTCGGCCGATAATCACGGCGACGATACCAACACCTCGGCTGTCATCTTCCGCTGGCAGGAATTCGTCCAGATCCCTGGCGATGTTGGAAAGATCGCAACTATTGCACAACCGGGAACTGTCCTCGGAGAGGACGGCATCGTCGCCAACGTAACCTTCGCCCCTGACACCATCGTCGCGCGTGCCGACGTGCTGCAGGCGGAGTCATTCCCCGTGGGTGCAGCTGTGACAGTCCGTGCCGGATCGGCAACCCTTGACACAAAGGTTGCCGGAGTAAGTGCTTTCATCGCAGGAGGAAAAGACAGCAGCGACATTCCGGGAAAGGACATAACGCTGCCGCTGACGGCCGGCAGTGCAGGGTTTTCGTCCGGGCAGACACTAACGGTCACTGCCATCACCGCGGCCCCTGAAACCTTGGCGGTCCCTCTGATCGCAATCCGTCAGGAGCGAGGCAGTGCCTTCGTCGAGGTTGAGGCCGGCCCAGATGTCCGACGCGTGGATGTCTCTGTGACGGGCCAAGCCGACGGGTGGGCTGCCCTGGCAGATGTCCCGTCCATTGCGGAAGGGGATCATGTCCGACTCCCATGATCGAACAACTGTGCCTGAACCAGCAAAGTGCGACCCGAACGGTCGGCCGGCGCTCCTAAGCCTGCGTGGGGTCACCCGCTCCTTTTCGGGAACGGAAGCGCTGCGAAGCATCGACCTGGATATCCATGCGGGGGAATTTGTAGCGATCGTGGGACTTTCAGGTTCCGGCAAGTCGACGCTCCTCAACATCCTGGGCCTTTTGGATACGGCGACCAGCGGCACCTACCTCCTTAGCGGCGCGAACACGGCAGGATTCAACGAGGGCCAACGCGCTGAAAGCAGGGCCCGTACATTTGGCTTTGTCTTTCAGGACTCCCATGTGGTGGGACGCGACTCAACAGCACGCAACGCCACGCTGGGTCTTCGCGCCCGGGGGATAAAGGCGGCGCTTCAGAAATCGCTGGTCTGGCCGCAATTACATCGTTTTGGCCTCGACCATCGCGTGGGCACACCGGCGGCGATGCTCTCTGGCGGTGAACGGCAACGGCTCGCAATCGCCCGCGCTGTCGTCGGTGATCCAGACGTTATCCTCGCTGACGAGCCCACTGGAAGCCTCGACACAGCCAACGGCGCGATTGTGCTGCAGCACTTACGCGAGCTTCACGAGGGCGGGACCACCGTCATCATGGTCACTCATGATCCGGGCATTGCCGCCTCCGCAGACAGAGTCATCACGATGCGGGATGGCCAAGTGATCAGCGATACGGGAGCGGCGATCCGTCAAGCGACGGCGATGGACGCACAGGTTTCCCCATCCGCGTCCGCCCTCAAGCGTCAGCGCATAAGTGAGTTCACCGACCTCGTTGCCGAGGCACTCTCCGCCCTTACCGGACGACCCGGGAAGGCACTGCTCTTGATTCTGGCTTTTCTCATCGGCAGCGGTGGCTTGGTCGCAGCCATCGGTCTTAGCGAAAGCGCCGCCGTTAAGGTCGCGGACCGCATTGACGACGCCGCCAGCGATGAAGTCCGAGTAAACCGCGACGGCGGATACCCATCCTGGGATGCGGTCCGATCCGACCTCGGACGAGCAAAGCAGCTTAAGGGAGTCCGGGGAGGCGGAATTGTCGCCGAGCTATCGGCTTCGGTTGTCCTCCCGTCAACCTTCCGCCCAGGCACTTTTCCTGATCAACCCGTATTTGGTGGGGCAGTCAGAGTGGCGGACTCCGGCTATCTGGCGATACAAGGCGCAACGGTTTCGTTCGGTGACCCGGCCCTGCTCGATCAATCATTTGGTGGTCCAGTGGCGTTTATCGGTCGAGGAGCAGCGCAGGATCTGGGCATCGGCACCCCTGGGCCCGGCGCCGTCGTCTGGCTCTTTGGGCAACCTGTTCCGGTGGTCGGCCTCATTACGGACCCGGGACGGGACCCCATTCTGACCGAAGCTGTGGTGGTGGGACTCGGATCCTATTCCGTCACAGACAGAATGGCGGCCAGCCTGGTTTTGCGCACGGACCCCGGAATGCCTGCCGCAATTGCGGAGGCAATTCCCAAGGCGCTAAATCCCACCGAAACGGGCGCCGTCAAGATTGAGACGGTGGCTGACCTACGCGAACTCAAGCAAGGAATCAATTCGGATCTCGGCCGACTGGTAGCGATAGTCTCTGTCGTCCTGTTGGCCATCGCGTGCCTCAGCGCAGGCACGACGATGTATCTCGGAGTGACAGCGAGGTTCAATGAGATCGCCTTGAGGCGGGCCCTCGGTATGCGGCGCTGGCCGCTGGGCTGCATGTTTCTCCTGGAAGGGGCCATCGTCGGGGCGATCGGCGGCGCAGCAGGGGCCGCCATTGGAATGGCCGCTGTCCTTAGCTATGCGGCGAGTGAGGGCTGGGTGCCGGCCATTCCAGGGTTTGCCGCATTCTGGGGAATCGGCGCAGGCACCCTGAGCGGCACCATCGCTGCCGCGTACCCTGCCCTCGTTGCATCCAGGGCCGACCCAGCCCAGTTGATTCGCCTCTAGCTACTGGCAGGTAACCAGCTACCAGAAGCGCGTTACCCGAGGGCCTGTTCCCAACCCGACAAGTACGCCTAGCCGACCGGACTGTGTTTGGCGACGTCCGCTGCATTCGTGGCAGCGCTCATCAGCAGCGCAGCGCCCAGCATGTGCGCGCCCACCAGAAGCGCCGGAATGCCGTTGTAGTACTGGGTGAAGCCAATGACTGCCTGCAGCAACGTCACGCCCAGCAAGAGGAAGGCAGCAGTGCGGAACGGACCACTGATCCTGCGCCGGACCACCAGGAACACGGCGAGGAGGGTGCCGGCCGTGATGAGGTAGGCGGGAATGGCGTGGATGTGTGAGAAGAGATCCCAATCGAGGTCATTCCTCGGAGCATCGGCGTCCCCGGCGTGCGGGCCGGCTCCTGTGACCACGACGCCGAGCATGACAGCGATGGCGGAGAACACGGCAACCGCCATCATCAGGGGACGAGTTACTGAAGGTAGTGCCGGCAGGGTCCTGTTCATGAATCGGCCCGTTCGCCCGTAGGCCCTGTTGACCAGCAAAGTTGCGAAGACAACGAGTGCCATCGAGACAAGGAAATGCAGGCCCACAACCCAGGGGTTGAGGTTGGAGAGCACGGTGATCCCGCCAATAATGGCCTGCGCCGGGATGCTGGCAAGAAGGCCAAGTGCCAGCAGGAAGAGGTCCCGGCGCTGCTTGCGGAGGTTCCACAGGTACACCAGCATGAGCGCGGCGACGGCGGCCAGGGCGAAGGTGAGCAGGCGGTTGCCGAACTCAATGAAACCGTGGATACCCATTTCGGGGGTATTGACCAAGGAGTCGTTGGTGCAGCGGGGCCACGTAGGGCAGCCCAAACCGGATGCCGTAAGCCGTACGGCGCCCCCTGTCACCACCAGGATGGTCTGCCCGATGAGCGACAGCAACGCCAAGCGACGTACGGCCGAGTTGACCTCGGTGGGCAGTTTGGATGTCCATTGCTGGACGGTTTTCGGGAGGCGGGATGCCGTGCTCACAGTTTTCTCACTTCTTAGTTCTGCTCGGATCAGTTTTGCTCGGATTTGCTTAGTTCCATTTGAACCAGCGGATGGCCGCGCCGCCTGCCAGCACGGTCCACAGCAGCAGGATCACAACGGCAGACAAGGGAATGGTGCCCTGAAGGAAGGCATCCCTCAGTCCTTGCCCAAGTGCCCCGGAAGGCAGGAAATGCACAATGCCCTGCAGAACCGCCGGCAGGCGATCGGCCGGTACGACGATTCCGCCCAGCGCACCCAGCAGGATCCAGAGCAAATTGGTAATGGCGAGCGTAGCCTCGGGCCGCACAGTGCCGGCCACCAGCAAACCGAGAGCCGTGAAAGCTGCTGCGCCAAGGACGAGCAGGCCCAGCCCGGGAAGCCAGGCTTCCGGGCGTGGCTGCCATCCAAGGAAACCTGCCACGGCGCCAACCACCAGGACCTGGAGGGCAAGGACCACCAGCACGGCAAGGATCTTCCCTGCAATGAGGCCGCCCCTGCCAAGCGGGGTGGTGGAGAGGAAGCGGAGCACCCCGTAGCGGCGATCAAATCCTGTGGCAATGCCTTGTCCGGTAAACGCGGTGGACATGGCGCAAAGAGCCAGGATGCCCGGCGTAGCGGTATCTACCCGCGAGGGACCGAGACCGTCCAGCAGCGGGGTCACCACCAGGCCCACCAAGGCCATCAACGGAAGGACGATGGCGAGGATGAGCTGCTCACCGTTGCGCAGCATGGTGATGGTTTCGTATCGTCCCTGCTGCATGATGCGGCGGGGCAGGGACGCCGGACCTGCGTTGGGAGCGAGTAGGCCGGTCATCGGAGGTCCCTTCCGGAGATGTCGAGGAAGACGTCCTCGAGGCTTCGTGATTCCAGGCGCAGCGATGCAGGCATGATGTTCCGTTCTGCCCACCAGGCAGTCAGCCCGGCGAGGTCAGCGGGAGTTATGGCGCCGGCAATGGCGTAACTTCCGGAGCGGGACTCGGTGATGCGGAGCCCGGCTCCCACTACGCCTGCGAAGTCGAGACCTGCAGGAGCATCGAAGTACAGAGTCCGGTCTGACGCTCCGGATTCGGTGGAATGGTCATGCCTGAGGAGTTCAGCCACTGTCCCTTCCGCCACGTTGTGTCCGCCGTCGATGATGTAGACGTAGTCCGCCAGCCGCTCGGCGTCGTCCATCAGATGCGTGGTGAGAACGATTCCCATGCCCGCGTCCCGCAGTTCGGCAATAAGTTCGAACACCATTTGCCGCGACTGCGGATCGAGCCCGGCACTGGGCTCATCAAGGAACAGGATCTCCGGGTTTCCAACGAGGGCTGCCGCCAAAGCCAGCCGTTGCTTTTGACCCCCGGAAAGGCGCCGCACCCCGGTCCTGCTGAACTGGTTGATGCCCAGCCGCTCCACCAGGGCATCGACGTTCATGGGGTTCTTGTACATGCCGGCCACGTGGCGCAACAGCGGGATTGGACGGGCCGACGGCGGCAGGCCACCGTCCTGGAGCATCACGCCTACCCGGGCGCGCAGTTCAGCACCTGCAGTATCCGGATCCGCCCCCAGAAGGGTGATGGAGCCACCGGTTCGCTTCTGCAGGCCCTGGGCACACTCCAGCGTGGTGGTCTTGCCGGCCCCGTTCGCACCAAGAAGTGCGGTTACCTGGCCACGCTCTGCCACCAGGGACAGTCCACTGACCACCCGTAACATTTTGCCGTCGAGGGAGGCCAAAGGGCCTACATCCTTGATGAGTCCGTCTATGGTGAGGACAGGAGATTCGGGTGAGCGCACCAAAGTATTCTACGTGAAGTAGTACGGTCACACTTGGCGCGGAGCCAAGGTCAGTCTTGCCTTACTGGATGCGTGAAACAAATTACGACATGATTGTGTTGTGTATTCCATGAGCAGTCCAGTATCCATGCCCCAAAAGCGGCATGCTGCAGCGGGAGAGGCCCTTGTTGCCTCACCCTCGCTGCCGGACGCGGATGACCGCACCCGTGACCGCGTCCTCAGCGCCGTGCTCGAGAATGGTCCTGTCAGCGCAGCCGAGCTGGGAGATCTCCTCGGATTTACCCCCGCCGCCGTTCGCAGGCACCTTGACCATCTTGAACGCAGTGGCGTCATTGAGGTCAAGCGTGTTGCCAAGGCCGGTTCAGGTGCCGGTCGGCCCGCGCGTCGCTATGTCCTGAGTTCACAGGGGCAGTCCAAGCTGGGCGATGACTACCTGAACATCGCAAGCTCGGCCCTGCGTCGCCTCCAGGAACTTGCGGGCGAGGACGCTGTCCGGGAGTATGCGGAAGAGCGTTTCGCGGACATGGAAAGGCGCTATGCACCGGAAGTCCAGGCCGCAGGGGACGACATCACCGCCAGGGCCATGGCACTATCCAAGGCATTGAGCCGCGACGGCTTTGTTGCCTCCGCCCATTCCATCGAAGCCAAGGCGCCGTTGCCCGCAGCGTTGTCCAGCGTTCAGCTGTGCCAAGGGCATTGCCCCATTCAACGCCTCGCCGCGGAGTTCCCGGTGTTCTGCGATGCCGAGACCAAGGTCTTCTCCCGTTTGGTGGGAGTCGACGTCCGGCGCCTCTCGACGCTCGCGCAGGGCGGACATGTTTGCACCACCCACATACCTACCGGGCGATTGGCTGCCACGGTGCCCCCAGGCGCCGAAGTGCAACCCAAGAGCCCCTATCAGGAATCTAACAACCAGCAAGAAAGGCCGTGATGACGGACCAAATAGCAGAGAAAGCGGTAGCCGACGGCACTGTGATCTCGGAGATTCTGGAGAAGAATCCCGAACTGCACGGTATCGGAAACTACGAGTACGGCTGGGCCGACAAGAACGACGTAGGCGCCAATGCCCGTCGTGGCCTCAACGAGGAGGTCGTCCGCGACATCTCCTCGAAGAAGAACGAGCCCGAATGGATGCTCGATCTGCGCCTCAAAGGCCTGAAGTACTTCGACCGCAAACCCATGCCTACCTGGGGTGCGGACCTCTCGGGCATCGATTTCGATAACATCAAGTACTTCGTGCGCTCCACCGAAAAGCAGGCTGCAACCTGGGAAGACCTTCCCGAGGACATCCGGAACACCTACGAGAAACTGGGTATTCCGGAAGCTGAGCGCAGCCGCCTCGTCTCGGGCGTGGCCGCCCAGTACGAGTCCGAGGTTGTCTACCACCAGATCCGTGAGGACCTGGAAGCCCAGGGCGTCATCTTCCTGGACACCGACACCGCGCTGCGTGAGCACCCTGAGATCTTCCAGGAGTACTTCGGCACCATCATCCCCGTGGGCGACAACAAGTTCGCATCGCTGAACACGGCTGTTTGGTCCGGCGGATCATTCGTGTATGTGCCCAAGGGTGTGCACGTCGACATCCCGCTCCAGGCCTACTTCCGTATCAACACGGAGAACATGGGCCAGTTCGAGCGCACCTTGATCATCGCCGATGAGGACTCCTACGTTCACTACATCGAAGGTTGCACGGCTCCGATCTACACCTCGGACTCGCTGCACTCCGCGGTCGTGGAGATCATCGTGAAGAAGGGCGCACGCGTCCGCTACACGACCATCCAGAACTGGTCCAACAACGTGTACAACCTGGTCACCAAGCGTGCCATCTGCGAAGAGGGCGCCACCATGGAGTGGGTCGATGGCAACATCGGCTCCAAGGTGACCATGAAGTACCCGGCCGTCTACCTCGTTGGCGAGCACGCCAAGGGTGAGACGCTGTCCATCGCTTTCGCAGGCGAGGGCCAGCACCAGGACACCGGCTCAAAGATGGTCCACATCGCGCCGAACACCAAGAGTTCCATCATTTCCAAATCAGTCGCCCGTGGTGGTGGCCGCGCTGCCTACCGCGGCTTGGTCCAGGTCCGCGAGGGTGCCAAGCACTCTGCCAACACGGTCCGCTGTGACGCGCTGCTGGTGGACACCATTTCGCGGTCGGACACGTACCCGTACATCGACATCCGTGAGGATGACGTCGTACTCGGCCACGAGGCCACCGTTTCCCGTGTCAGCGAAGAACAGCTCTTCTACCTGATGTCCCGCGGAATGCCGGAGGACGAGGCCATGGCCATGATCGTGCGCGGCTTTATCGAGCCGATCGCCCGCGAGCTGCCCATGGAATATGCCCTTGAGCTGAACCGCTTGATTGAACTTCAGATGGAAGGATCCGTCGGTTAATAATGACTGATATCACTACTGAAAAGGCCCGCATCGGCGCGCCTTCAGCACAGCCCTTTATCGACGGCTTCACGGAGGAAGGCGAGAACCTCTCGCCCATCAACGCTGACGGTTCGACGGCGGCAAAGCCGTCGGCGGGTCCGCTCGCGGGCGCTTCGTCCAAGAGCCACTCCCACGGTGGCGGGGTAGGCGTCCCGGACAGCTCCCGCGCCGGCCGTCTCACCTCGTACAACCTTGACGATTTCAAGGCACTGACCGGACTCGAAGAGGACTGGCGGTTTACTCCGCTTCGTCGTCTCCGTGGGCTGCACTCCGAAGCCCTTATCGGCGCGGCGCCGGCTGTCACGGTTTCCGCACCCGCCGGAGTCACTGTCGAAACTGTCGGCCGTGATGACCGCCGCATCGGCTTGGCCGGCATTCCGGAAGACCGTGTTTCTGCCAACGCCTGGTCCGGCTTCAAGGAAGCCACTGTGATCACGGTTCCCTCGGAGACCACGCTCGAGTCGGAAATCACGGTTACCTTGACCGGCGCCGGTACCGATGCCGCTGCCCAGCACATCGTTGTGGTGGCGGAGAAGTTCTCCAAGGGTGTCCTGGTCCTCGGCCACGAAGGTTCTGCCGTTGTGTCGGAGAACGTGGAAATCGTTCTTGAGGATGGCGCAGAGCTGACCGTAGTGTCCCTGCAGGAATGGAACGATGACTCCGTTCATGCTTCGTCCCAGCAGGCGAAGATCGGCCGCGATGCCAAGTTCAAGCACATCGTGGTCAGCCTCGGTGGAGACCTCGTCCGTGTCACCCCGACTGCACGCTTTGCTGCTCCGGGTGGCGAGGTTGAACTCTTCGGCCTGTACTTCGCAGACGCCGGCCAGCACCTTGAGCACCGCACGTTCGTTGACCACGGTCAGGCGAACTGCGTGTCCAACGTGCTGTACAAGGGTGCTTTGCAAGGCAAGGGTGCACACACCGTATGGGTGGGCGATGTCCTGATCCAGAAGAATGCCGAAGGAACCGACAGCTACGAGAAGAACCAGAACCTGGTTCTGACCGATGGCTGCCGCGCCGACTCCGTGCCGAACCTGGAGATCGAGACGGGTCTCATTGCCGGTGCAGGCCACGCCAGCGCTACCGGACGTTTCGACGACGAGCACCTCTTCTACCTCATGGCCCGCGGTATTCCGGAAGAAGTTGCCCGCAGGCTCGTAGTCCGCGGCTTCCTCAACGAGATCATCCAGAAGATCAACGTACCGGCCATCGAAGATCGCCTGACGGACGCTGTTGAGCGCGAGCTCGCCGCGACCGAGAACTAACGACGAACCCAACAAAGACAGGCAGTCCGGACAAGCATGAGTGAACAAACCAAGGGCGAACTGGTATGCAACGCCAATGACATCCAGGTCAAGCAGGCCCTGCGGGTTCTCATTGACGACTATCCCGTAGCGATCGTCAGGGATTCCATGGGCGAAATCCACGCCATTGGCGATACCTGCTCGCATGCGGATATCTCGTTGTCCGAAGGCGAAGTTGAAGGTTGCGCAATCGAATGCTGGGGACACGGTTCCCAGTTCGATCTCCGCAGCGGACAACCCCTCCAGCTGCCCGCCTACGATCCCGTGCCCGTGTTCGCCGTCACCCTCGACGGCGATGACGTCTACGTGGACGTGACCAACGTTGTGAACGGCGCTTCAGTAGAGAACTACTGAGCGCCCAGTACCGCCAGACTTACGAACGAAAAGAAAGAAGAGCATGTCTACTCTTGAGATCAACGACCTGCACGTCAGCATTGAGACGGAGCAGGGCACCAAGGAGATCCTGAAGGGCGTCAGCCTGACCATCAGGACCGGCGAAACCCACGCCATCATGGGCCCCAACGGCTCGGGCAAGTCCACCCTCGCCTCCACGATCGCCGGCCACCCGCGCTACACGGTCACCAGCGGCACCATCACGCTGGACGGCGAGAACGTGCTGGACATGAGCGTCGACGAGCGCGCCCGCGCCGGCCTCTTCCTGGCCATGCAGTACCCGGTGGAGGTCCCCGGTGTGACCATGACCAACTTCCTGCGCACCGCCAAGACCGCGATCGACGGCGAAGCACCGGCACTTCGTACCTGGACCAAGGACGTCAAGGCTGCCATGCAGCAGCTGCGCATCGACGCCGACTTCGCCCAGCGCAACGTCAACGAAGGCTTCTCCGGTGGTGAGAAGAAGCGCGTGGAGATCCTGCAGCTGGAACTCTTCAAGCCGAAGTTCGCCATCCTGGACGAGACCGACTCCGGCCTCGACGTCGATGCTTTGAAGGTTGTCTCCGAAGGTGTGAACCGTGCGCACGACGCCGGTAACATGGGCACCCTGCTCATCACCCACTACACCCGCATCCTGCGCTACATCAAGCCGGAATTCGTCCACGTATTCGTGGACGGCAAGGTTGTCGAGGAGGGCGGCCCCGAGCTGGCCGACCGCCTTGAAGAAGAGGGCTACGACCGCTACGCGCCAGGCGCCGGCGTTGCCGTTGCTCCTGCCGTGCAGGCCTAGTTAGGATCGTCCCATGACCGAAATCAAAGCGGCGCGTACCAGCCTCGAGGACGTCGAGGAAGCGCTCAAGGACGTCATTGACCCCGAACTCGGAGTCAACGTGGTGGACCTTGGCCTCCTCTATGGCCTGAAGTACTCCGACGAGGACGGCGCCCTCCTGATCGACATGACGCTGACCACGGCGGCCTGCCCGCTGACGGATGTGCTTGAAGAACAGGTTGGCAAGTCCCTCGACGGAGTTGTTGACGATTGGCGCCTGAACTGGGTCTGGATGCCGCCATGGGGTCCGGAGCGGATCACCGACGACGGCAAGGACCAGATGCGGGCCCTCGGCTTCAACATCTGATCCGGGATTTCCGCCTGCTAATGCGGGCATAAAGAAGGGTTCCGGGCTATATGCCCGGAACCCTTCTGCTCTTTAAGCGTGAAAGCTATGGGGTTGCCACTCCGAAGGTGTCGCACTTGTTGATGTCACCTGTGCTGTAGCCCTGATAGAACCACTTCTGCCGTTGTTGGCTGGATCCGTGCGTCCACGATTCGGGAGAGACCCGTCCGGTGGCGGCCTCCTGGATCCGGTCATCTCCGACGGCGGAAGCAGCCGACAGCGCGTCCTGCAGGTCCTGCTCGGTGAGGGGATCAAGGAACGGCTTGCCGCTGGCATCAGTCTGCGTGGTGGCGTGGCGAACCCACAGCCCTGCATAGCAATCGGCCTGAAGTTCCACCCGAACGCCTCCCGACTGGGGTCCTTGCGGATCCTGCTGTGCCCGGTCGAGGTTGCCCAGGATGTTCTGGACATGGTGACCGAATTCATGGGCCACCACATATTCCTGGGCGAGCGGGCCGCCCGAAGAGCCAAACCGTGTCACCAGTTCATCGAAGAACCCGGGGTCGAAATAGGCCTTCACGTCGGCGGGGCAGTAAAACGGCCCGACGGCCGTGGTGGCCGGACCGCATCCGGTGTTGGTGGCCTGGTCAAAGATGACCGTTCCTGGCCGCGAGTATTTCACATTGTATTGGGCCAGGTAGTCGGGCCAGAAAGCGTTGAGGCTGTTAACTGTTCCGGTGATGCGGCAGTCGAGGCGCTTGTCCGCGTCAGCCCCGGTCTGGCACTCCTGCACGCCCCCTGCTCCGGTTCCGCTTTCGACGGCGGGAGGCGGACTCCCTCCACCGCTCAGGTCTCCGAGGATGTTGGGGTTGATACCGAAGAGGGCGAGCAGCAGCACCACGATGCCACCACCGATGCCACCACCGATTTGGGTCCCTCTGCCCATACCACCGCCACGTCGGTCCTCGACTTGGGACGGGTCAAGCTGCGCGCCATCGTTGAAACTCATACTGTCAGAATAGACGTCACTTTTGATGCCAGGGTGCGGACACTGCCGTAAAATTGGCTGGATGCCTTTCCTGGACAAACTTCACATCTGGGCTGATGAGCGCCCGCACGACACCGCCGTCGTCGTGGGCAGCAGCCGGATCACGTGGGCCGGACTTCGCGACGGCGCAGCAGGACTGCTGGCCGCCTCCGGCTCCACGACGGTGCTGGCCGAACCAAACTCCGTTGACTTCGTTGAGCGGTACGCTGCCGCCGTCGCGGGGGAGCGACGCTGCGCAGTCCTTGACCCCCTCTGGCCTGCTCCAATGATTGAAGACGTAGCCTCGCGCCTTGTTGAATCCCGCAACTGCGGCGCAGCCGAAACTGCCGGAACAGCCGGAACCGCAATGGGGAGCGGTCTGCAGGACGGAGATCCTTCAAGCACGTTCCTGGTTGGCCTGACCTCGGGTACTACCTCTGTTCCCAAAGCCTTCACCCGTTCCCGCCGCTCGTGGCAGGTCTCGTTCGAGGCTTCCATCGAATTCTTCGGACTCTCGCAGGATGACCACACGCTGGCGCCGGGCCCGCTTTCCGCGAGCCTGAACCTTTATGCCCTCTCCGAGTGCCTTTACGCCGGGGCCGCGTTCCACACCCTCGAATCATTCGATGTCGGAGACGCCCACGCGTCCATCAGCCATGACGGCATCACCCGCTTGGTCCTTGCCCCCACCATGCTGCGGTTGCTGAGCGAACGGGGCTTGGCGGGCGACGTGGACGCCTCCGCTATCCGCAGTATCATCTGCGCCGGTTCGAAGCTGGACGCGCGGACCCTGGAAGCGGCCAGGCGCTGGGCACCGCATGCTGCCATTTATGAGTACTACGGCGCTTCGGAGTTGAGTTTCGTCTCGGGTACCCGGCTGGCCGCCGGTGAACCGCTGGATGTGGGGGGCACGGGCATCGGAACCCCCTTCCCGGGCGTGGAGCTCAGCATTCTCGACGACGCCGGCAACGTCTTGCCCGAAGGCACCCACGGCAACATCAGCGTGCGCAGCGGAATGGTCAGCAATGGCTACTTGTGGGGCGACGACGGGCACGCCCTGCGCTGCGTCAACGGCTGGTACACGGTAGGGGACCAGGGCTACCTCCGAGGAGGAGTCCTCCACATTCTTGGCCGGGGTTCGGACATGATCGTCACTTCAGGGAAGAACGTGTACCCGCACGAGGTGGAACTGGCCATGGCCTGTGTGCCGGGCATCGAGGTGGCGGTCGCCGCCGGCGCACCTGACGACATCCGCGGTCAAAAGGTGATTGCCGGCGTCGTTCCTGCCTATGGCGCCGTCACGGCGACTCAGCTCCGCACCGGGCTCGACGGCCTGCTGGCGCGGGATAAGTGGCCGCTGCAGTTCTACCTGCTCTCCGAACTGCCAATGACGGATCGTGGCAAAGTCAGCCGTAAGGTGCTGCTGGATTGGATCAAGAACCATGATTCCAGGGCACAGCCCCTTGGTTAGCACGGCGACGCAAACGGATCCCGCCCGGCAACCTGTCATCATTGCGGCCCTTCGATCGCCGGTTTGCCGCGCCAACGGGCAGCTCAAGCATCTCCGCGCGCCGGATCTCCTGGCACCGGTCCTGGCTTCGCTGCTGGAGTCCACGGCGGTGGAACCCTCGGACGTGGACGACGTCATCATCGGCAACGCAGTGGGCGGGGGTGGAAACCTCGCCCGGTACGCCGCGCTCCAGGCCGGCTTGCCTGTCACCGTCCCGGGGCTAACGGTTGACCGTCAGTGCGGCTCTGGACTGGACGCCATAGCGCTGGCATCCCGGCTGGTTGCCGCCGGTGGTGATCCGCTGTTCCTGGCCGGCGGCGTCGAAAGCATCAGTACGGCCCCGGCCAGGGCCAACAAGGATCACGACGGCGGACTGGAGTTCTACTCCCGGGCCACCTTCGTGCCGCCACAGTTCGGAGACCCGGACATGGGAGTCGCTGCGGAAAATGTTGCCAGGACTTTCGGCGTGACCAGGGAGAGGCAGGACGAGTATGCCCTACGCAGCCACCGCCGCGCAGTGGAGGCTGCCGCTGCGGGCCGATATTTCGACGAAATCGTCCCGCTGAGCGGCACTGATGGGCCCGTGATGTCCGATGACGGTCCCAGGCCTTCGCTGCGACCCGCTTTGATGGCCCGTTTCCCGGCCGCCTTCGTGACCGGTGGAACAGTCACGGCAGCGAACTCGTGCTTCGACGCGGACGCCGCGTCCGCCGTCGTGGTGACCTCCATGGCGCGGGCACGCGCGATGGGTGCGGTGGACGGACTCGAGGTGCTTGGCAACGACACGGCAGGCGTTGATCCGGATCTGCTGGGTATTGGTGCCGCCCATGCTGCCGAACGATTGCTCGCCAGTCGTGGTGTGGCAGCAAACACGCTGGACCTCATCGAGTTCAACGAGGCGTTCGCATCGCAAACCATCGCATGCCTGGAACACTTGGGCCTGGATCCTGCCCGGGCGAACCGTGAAGGCGGTGCCCTGGCGTTGGGTCACGGGTACGGTGCATCGGGGGCCGTTCTGGTGACGCGGCTCTTGGCGCAGGCCAGGACACGGTACCGCGAGACAGGATCCGGGGCCCTCGGGCTGGCGATGATCAGCATCGCCGGCGGTATGGGCACGGCCAGCCTTTTGCGTTACTCGCGGCTCTGACTCAAGGGGGCTTCGTCGGCTTCGCCCAGCCCCCTGGCAGCTAGGGCGTCGCCGGTCAGCCGTGCATAGGCCACGGTCGAGATGAACACGGGCAGGACCAAGGCCCTGGGGTTCCGTTCAAGGCCCCGGGCGCGCGCGGAATCCCGGACATCGGCGAAGGCGCCGGCGATAAACGGAATGCTGCGGAGCATCACGGCAATGGTCAGTGCGAAACGTTCGGGATCGGCGCCGAACCGGCGGAACGGTTTGGAGATGGAGACCACGCCATCCAGCAAATCCTGCACGGGGGTGGTGGCGGTCAGCACTGAAGCGGCCACGACGCATACCAGTACATTCAGCACGATGCGCGCCGCTGTTGGTCCGCCCAACTGCCACCACTGGAAAAAACCGATGGCCAGCAGGATGGGCGTGACCGTCCAGAGGGATCCCAGGAGTCGTTTGATCCCGGCGCCGCTGAGCAGGAAGAGCCCGCACATGACGATGAAGACGGCCAGGGATACTGCCCAGTCGACAATCAGGAACGACGCCGTTCCGCAGGCCGCCACCACAAGGAATTTCAGCCACAGGGGAGTGCGGTGTATCAGGGAACTGCCAGGGACGTGCTGTGCGAGCAGGTGGCCGTGGCCCCTCACCTCGGTAACCCTTCCACGGGCATTTCAACTGCTGTACCTTCGTACAGCGCACGGTAATGGGCCACGGCTTCGGCCGCGCCGCCGTCGAACACTATGCGACCGTCCTCCACCACCAGGACCCGGTCCATGTCGAGGACCAGGTCGAGGTCATGCGTGGACATGATGACCTGTTGGTCCAGCCCCGCAATGGTCCGGCGCAGCAGTTCGCGGTTGCGCAGATCCAGCAGGGTGGACGGTTCATCAAGGACCAGAACCCCGGGGTTGACGGCCAGCACCGCGGCCAGCGCGAGCAGTTGGCGTTCTCCGCCGGAGAGTTCATAGATGCTCTGGTCGGCTACGCGGAGGAGCCCGAAGCGGTCGAGGACGGCTTCAGCCCTGGCAGTACGTTCCTTGGGGTTCCTGACGGAACGCCGCAGGGACAGCTCAACATCTTCCCGCCCTGTCGGCATCACCAGTTGGGACAAAGGATCTGTGAAAACGAAACCTACGTTCGCCCGCACCCGGCGGACATCTGCATCCGTGCTGCGGCCATGCACCACGACTGTTCCATCAGTGGGAGCCACCAGACCGTTGAAGAGCCTGAGAAAGGTGGACTTGCCGGAGCCATTGGCGCCGATCACACCGATACGACGCTCCGTGAGCTCCAGGGAAAACCGGTGCAGCAGTGTCTTGGGTGCGTCGCCGGTGTCGACAGCCACGCGCACCGAGACCCCATTGAAACTGATGCTGTTCAACTTCCCTGCTTAACCCGACGTACCAGGACATCCGGGAATGCCTTGTGAATTGCCAGTGCGATGATCACGGCCAGGACGTTCTTGAGGGTGTCCCCGGGAAGGAACGGCAGGTCAGCGAGCAGTGCCTTGCTGAAGTCGAGTTTGGCGTTGACCATCATGCCGAGGATGCCCAGGCCATGGACAACAACGAGACTGCTGGCCATGGTGGCAGCGAACAGCCAAAGTCCCCGGTATTTGACGGTCCTGCGGATCACTACGGCGGCAAGGTAGCCTGTGGCCGCCGCCGCCAGCGGGAAAGCGATGATGTACCCGGCCGAAGGGCTCGCGAGGATACCCAGGCCGCTGCGGCCTCCGCTGAAGATGGGCAAACCTGCCAGGCCCAACAAGACATAGAGTCCGACGGCGGCGAAGCCGCGACCGGCGCCAAGTACCAGTCCGCTGAGCATCACGGTCAGGGTCACCAAAGTGATGGGCACACCAAGGGCGCCCACCGGAATGCCGGGGACGATCGACGACGCGGCCACGAGGGCTGCAAAGACGGCGATGAGACCGATATCGGTTGCGTTCCAGCGTTTGCGTGAGGTGGTGGGCCGCTGCACAGTGACAGCATCGGTCTTGCTCATGACGGGTCCTAACGGATGAGATGGGTGCGATGAAAGTATTTGTTTCCCCTGGCTTCGACAATACGGATGCGGGGCGACGTGGATTTTGGAGCCTCCCTACAAGGGTGCTCGGGGAATCTTTGGTCGTTGGCACAGTTTCCGCTGTTGGAAGAGGATGTCAGTCCGTGCCCTGGGTGCCGGTAGACTTGAACAGGCTGTTCTCACGGTCGCACCCCGCCGCACTCATCGGGCCCACCGGCCCCCGCAGGCGTTCCCCATTGAAAGGCATCACCCGAATTGATTACCGTCCAGGAACTCGAACTCCGCGCCGGCGCACGCCTGCTCATGGACCAGGTCAACTTCAGGGTGGACAAAGGGGACAAGATCGGGCTGGTCGGCCGCAACGGTGCCGGCAAGACGACCCTGACGCGCGTCCTGGCAGGGGAGGGTCTTCCCGCAGGCGGCAAAGTGACGCGCAGTGGCGAGATCGGCTACCTGCCCCAGGATCCCCGGACGCCTGACATGGAACAGCTCGCCCGCGATCGTATCCTCTCGGCCCGCGGCCTGGATGTGGTGGTCGGAAAGCTGAAGAAGGCACAGCAGGAGATGGCCAGCGAAGATGCGTCCATCCAACGGAAGGCCATGAACCGGTACGACCGCTTGGAGTCGGAGTTCCTGGCCGGTGGCGGGTACGCCGCGGAGGCAGAGGCTGCCGCCATTTCCTCGAACCTGGCCCTTCCGGAGCGCATCCTCAACCAGCCGCTCAAGACACTGTCCGGTGGCCAGCGCCGCCGTGTGGAACTGGCCCGCATCCTGTATTCCTCGGCCGAAACGCTGCTGCTCGACGAACCGACCAACCACCTCGACGCCGACTCCATCACCTGGCTGCGGGACTTCCTGAAAGACCACCAAGGCGGTTTGATCGTGATCAGCCACGATGTGGAGCTGCTCGAGGCCACGGTCAACAAGGTCTACCATCTGGACGCCAACCGCGCCCAGATCGATTACTACAACATGGGCTGGAAGCGTTACCTCCAGCAGCGCGAGACCGATGAGCGCGCCCGTAAGCGCGAGCGTGCCAACGCAGAGAAGAAGGCCCAGGTCCTGATCGACCAGGCAAACAAGATGCGCGCCAAGGCCACCAAAGCCGTTGCCGCTCAGAACATGGCCAAACGTGCGGAACGCCTTCTCGGCGGGCTTGAAGCGGTTCGTGAAAACGATCGCGTGGCCGCCCTGCGCTTCCCGGATCCTTCACCGTGCGGCAAGACCCCGCTCACCGCGGAGGGCCTGAGCAAGTCCTACGGTTCCCTGGAAATCTTCACGGATGTGGATCTGGCCATCGACCGCGGCTCCAAAGTGGTCATCCTCGGCCTCAACGGTGCCGGCAAGACCACCCTCCTGCGTATGCTGGCCGGCGTCGACAAGCCTGATACCGGCGACATCATCCCGGGCCATGGACTCAAGGTGGGTTATTACGCCCAGGAGCACGAAACGCTGGACCACGAACGTACGGTGCTGGAAAACATGAGGTCCTCGGCTCCGGACATGAAGGACGCTGAGGTCCGCGGGATCCTGGGTTCGTTCCTGTTCTCCGGAGACGACGTCGACAAGCCCGCGGGAGTGCTTTCCGGTGGCGAGAAGACACGCCTGGCGCTTGCCACGATTGTGGCTTCGAGCGCCAATGTGCTGCTCCTTGATGAGCCCACGAACAACCTTGACCCTGCCAGCCGTGCCGAAATCCTGGGTGCGCTGAAGAACTACAGCGGCGCCGTCGTCATGGTCAGCCACGATGAAGGCGCAGTGTCAGCCTTGAACCCGGAGCGGGTAGTGCTGCTCCCGGACGGTGTCGAGGACCACTGGAACGAGGACTACCTGGACCTCATCACCCTGGCCTAAGGGCCGGCGGTGCCCCCGCATGCATCGCGCTAACGAACCAGGAGTTCTTCGGCGTTCGTGATCCTGCGGAGTTCTTCATAACTGATGGAGAACATGGAGTTGTGGTCGCCGGCGCCGGCCCAGAGGACGGGGTGCTGTTCCAGCGAGGCATCCAGGATGGTCCGGATCCTGCCGGGGTGGCCCAGCGGGGCCACTCCACCCACTTCCTGACCCGTGTGCTCCAGCACGAATGCAGGCTTGGCGCGCCGGATCCTGCCGGTCCCAAGCTGATCTGCCACGAGTGCGGTGTCAACCTTGGCAGCGCCGCTGGCAAGGATCAGCAGCGGTTCGCCATCGACATCGAATATCAGGCTGTTGGTAATAGCTGCCACCTCGCAGCCAAGGACCGCCGCTGCGGCTGCGGCCGTAGGCACCTCGTCATCGAATACTTGGACTGTGTCCTTGGCGCCGGCGGCTATCAGGGCCGACCGCACGTTGTCCACGGGATCAGTAGCCGGTTCAGTAGCCTTGTGCATCCAGGATTGCGTCTTCCTCTTCTTCGGCTGTGGGCCGCTTGTTCTTGCGCGGGGCAGGGGCACGGCGCTTCGGGCTTCCGCCGGCGGCCATGATCTGCTCGTCCTCTTCGTCTTCGGCGTCGATGGCAGCGTTGCGGGCCTGTTGGCGTGCGGCGTAGCCGAACCCAATGAACATCAGGACTCCAAAGGCGAACCATTGAAGGGAGTAGGAGAGGTGGGTTCCTTCTTCGGTGGCCGGTTTGGGGAACGGTGTCGGCATGGGCTGCACGGCAGGGTTCTCGCTGGCCAGCTGTCCGTAGGCTCCGGTGGCGATGGGATAAGAAAGTTCAGTGGCAAAGCTTGCCAGGTCAATGGAGGCAAGCTGCCCGTCCACCGCCCCGCGGTCCAGCTTCGGTTCGGCGGGCTTCAGGCGCGCAACAACGGTGACCTCGCCTGTGGGAGGCGCCGGAACGACGTCGGGACGGCCCGGTGTGTTGTTGCCGATCGGCAGCCAGCCGCGGTCGATCACCACCGCCTCGCCGGTGGTGAGGCGGAAAGGAACCACGACGTCGTAGCCTGGCTGGCCGTTCAACGGGCGGTTGCGGACAACGCGCTGCCCGTCGATGTCGTAGCTGCCGCGGAGTTGGACCTGCGTCCATTCCCGTTCGGGATCCAGCGCGTTGAACTGGTCCTTGATCTCGGAATAGGGGATGGGCGTCGCGGAATAGTTGCTGACAACGCGATTGATTTCGGCGAGCGTCTCAGCCCTGCGGTCCATCTGCCAGCGCCCCAAAAACACACAGGCAGTCGCGAAAATCACGGCCAAAACGAAGTACCCCAGCCACTTGCTGGAGAAGAGGAAACGGTACATTCAGCGGGCCTCGTTCACTGCCGGATCATCGGTAAACGGCACCGTCTCTTTCCAGAGGCCCCGGGTCTGCAAGTAGTCTTCAAGCCATTCACGGTGCTCATCGCACGCAAGCCACACCTTTCGACGCTCCGGCGTGTGGATGCGAGGATTGTTCCACAGAAGCTGCCACCCGGCATCCTGGCGGCATCCCTTCCGGGAGCATGTGACCGCTGCTGTGGCGCGACCGGAGTCCTGGCTGCCCAAGCCTGCGCTGCCAAGATTAAAGATATTCATGAAGCCGTCCGTCCGTCGCCGGGGTTGCCGGCTTCTCCTGCGTGGTCATTCGTTCCGGGGTCTGCTTCTCCGTCGACCGGTGGATCGTCCACCAGTTCACCCTGAAGCACCGTGGGCGCGTCGCCATCCTGGTCATCGTCAGGCAGGTCCGACCGCTCGAGTTCCGGAACTGCCACATAGTCCAGCAGTGAATCGCTGTGGTCCTCGGCTTTGTCGTTGCCGTTGGCGATGACCACAGCGATCCAGGGAAGAAAGACCGCGCCTGCAATGGCAATAATCTTGAACCAGCCGTCAACGACGAAAATCAGGACGATGCAGACCATGCGGATCCCCATGGCGACGGCGTACTTGATCATTCGTTCGCGCATGTCCTCGGAGTGCGCGGCAGCGGCATCGGTGATGCTGTGGACTTCGGGGTCGCTGGAGACCGCGTCCGGTTCCCCGGGCACTTGCTGCAGGGGGCTGTTCTCTCGTGTCACAGCTGAATCATCACGCTCCAAAGGCCTCTTCCAATTCTCTCACCAAGGCCATAGCCCGCCCAAACCGCGCAGCGTGCCGGTTACCCGCGGGTTGCTGCAGGCGGCGGATAAGATCGAGACAGGAAAATCCCTCTTCACGCGGCATTCGATGACCGCAGAACCTGGAGCAAAAGCATGTCTGAAGCAGTATCCACCGGTCGCAGCGTCCTGATCACTGGCGGTAACCGCGGCATCGGCCTGGCCATCGCGGAATCATTCCTTGCCAACGGCGACAAGGTGGCTGTTACCTACCGCAGTGAAACAGAACTCCCTGAGGGAATCCTGGGCGTAAAGGCCGATGTCACTGATGAAGCTTCGATCGATGCGGCGTTCAAGGTTGTCGAAGAGGCGCACGGGCCGGTTGAGGTTCTGGTGGCGAACGCAGGCATCACCAAGGACACGCTCCTGCTGCGGATGAGCGAAGACGACTTCACCTCGGTTCTCGACACCAACTTGACGGGAGCATTCCGGGTCATCAAGCGCGCCAGCAAGGGCATGATCAGGCTCCGCAAGGGCCGTGTGGTGCTTATCTCATCCGTATCCGGCCTCTACGGAGCTCCGGGGCAGATCAACTACTCCGCTTCCAAAGCCGGAATGGTGGGTATCGCACGGTCCCTGACGCGCGAACTGGGAAGCCGGGGCATCACCGCCAACGTAGTGGCACCCGGGTTCATCAACACGGATATGACAGCAGAACTGCCGGAGGACACACAGAAGTCCTACCTCGCCAACGTCCCGGCCGGGCGTTTCGCTGAGGCATCCGAAGTGGCCAACGTTGTCCGCTGGGTGGCCAGTGATGAGGCCGCCTACATCTCGGGCGCCGTGATCCCCGTTGATGGCGGCTTGGGAATGGGCCACTGACCCACTACCGCAAACGGTAGTTTTTGTCCGGGGCCGACAACGGATTTCATCGTTGCCGCTGGCATGATGGAATCCGAGCCCACGGAATTTGGATGAACTGAACAAAAGGAGCACGAATGGGAACGCTGGATAACAAGACCGCCATCGTCACGGGGTCTTCCCGCGGAATCGGCGCTGAAGTTGCCAAGATCCTCGCTGGCGAGGGTGCCGCCGTCGTCGTTAATTACCGCCAGAAGGCACCCCGCGCCAACAAGGTAGTGGCCGAAATCCAGGCGGCCGGCGGTCGTGCAGCTGCGGTTGGCGCAGACCTCACCACCGACGAAGGCGTGCATGCCCTGGCCAGCACAGCCATGGAGCAGTTCGGCTCCCTCGACGTGCTCGTGCTCAATGCCTCAGGAGGCATGGAAAGCGGCATGGAGGAGGGCTACGCGCTCAAACTGAACCGCGACGCCCAGATCAACATGCTCAACGCTGCCGTGCCCCTCATGCCGGAAGGTTCGCGGGTGGTCTTCGTGACCAGTCACCAGGCTCACTTCGTGGAGACCGTTCCCACCATGCCTGAGTACGAGCCCGTGGCCAAGAGCAAGCGCGCTGGTGAAGACGCCCTCCGTGCGTTGCTGCCCAGCCTCGCAGACAAGGGCATCTCTCTTGTAGTGGTTTCCGGCGACATGATCGAGGGGACCGTAACGGCAACCCTTCTTGACCGGTCCAACCCGGGAGCCATCGAGGCCCGCCGCGCAGAAGCGGGCAAGTTGTACTCCGTGGAAGAGTTCGCCGCTGAGGTCGCCAAGATGGTGACAGCCGATGTCGAATCCGGACACACCGAGTATGTCGGCGGCGCGGACTACTTCAGCAAAAACGCCGAGTAACTGCGGCTTCTTTCGTTGCGGCCCGGGACTTGTCCCGGGCCGCTTCCTTTTAAGCACCAGATGATGACATCTTGATAAATTCTGACAAATCTCGCGTCACGAATTGCCAGTGATGGTTTTGTTATTCTTTTTTGCCTTTTGTTAGGTCTTCTGATTGACTCAGCACTGCATCCGGACCCTTTATAACTTCAGTGCTTTTCTGGATGCTTTGCGCATTACGGCCTTTCGACAGCCGTTCACGCATTAGTGCGGATTAGGAGCTTCTGTGGACCTGCTATTGCATGCGGATGGTATTCATGCCTCACATGACCAGCGCCGCATCCTCAAGGGTGTCGATTTCTCATTGCATCGAGGCGAGATACTTGGACTGATCGGAACCAACGGGGCAGGGAAGACCACCCTGATGGATGTCCTGTCGGGATCGCTCAGGCACGAGTTCGGATCCATGACGTTGGCGGGAGAAAAATACGGTCCCGATTCGCGCGAAGAAGCGCAGGCCTGTGGCGTGGGGATTGTTCCGCAGAACTTCCGCCTCGATCCCGATATGACAGTGGCCGAGGCCGTGTACCGGGGCACCTTCCAATCCGGAAAGGCCCATACGGAACTTCGGGGACCCGCCCTGAAACTCATCAAGGACGCCGGCTTGGACCTGGATCCTGACGCGACGGTGGGCACCCTGGTCCGGGCCGAACAAACGCTCGTTGAAGTCTTGCGGATGGTGGCTGAGGAAGCACAACTGGTCATTATGGATGAAGTGGCTGCTTCCCTTCCGGATCACGACGTCGCCGCCCTGCACCAGGTCCTCCGAATGCTGATCAACCAAGGGCGGGCGATCATCTACATCACCCACCGCCTCGATGAAGTCCACTCAATCGCGCACCGCATTGCCGTGTTGCGTGATGGCAGGGTCCACAGAGTCGTTGAGGCCAGCCGGACCGACGCCGATGAACTGGCTTTCCTGTTGCTGCAGCACAAGCCGGCGGGCGGCCAGCGGCCTGCGGAGCCGGCCGGCGATGACGAGGTGCTGCGGGTCATGAACCTCAATGTTGAGGACTCAGTCCGGGACGTGACCTTCAGCGTCGGCAAAGGCGAAATTTTCGGACTGCTCGGAACCCATCAATCGGGTGTCTACCACTTGCTCGAATCATTGGTGGGTAGGAGGCCCCGCACCTCGGGAGAGCTTTTCCTGCATGGACAGTCCATTGACATCCAGGGTCCTGAGGACGCCCTGCGGCACAGGATCGGTTACCTCTCGGACGACGCCGGACACGTGGAAACAACAACCAGCATTGCCACCGGCCTGCGTGAGGATTCTGTCGAAGCAGGATTGCAGGACGAGATTGCCGGGCTCCGTGGAGTGATAGACCTTGTGCGCCGCATGCGCATCAGCACGACGAACATCCACGGTTCTGTTACAAACCTGTCAGGCGGGGACCGCCAGAAGGTCTCCCTCGCCAAATGGATGACGAGCGGCTGTGACGTGTTGATCCTGAGTCATCCGAGCCGCGGCATCGACATTGGGGCGAAGGACGTTGTGTACCAGATGCTCAACGAACTGAGGGAGACAGGTGTCGCGATCATTCTGCTGTCCTCGGATCTCACGGAACTAGTCAACTGGTGCCACCGGATAGGAGTAGTCCGCGATGGTGAGCTTGTCACCATCGAGGCAAACGCCAACACCAATGAGGACGTTTTGGTCTACCACATGCTGGGCAAAGCCGTCGCCTCGGCAAACAGTGGTGCCCGGAGGGTGAAGAGCCAGCGCCTGGAGACAGTGTCCGAAGACGGCCACTAACAGGGGACAGCCACTGATAAGGGACGGCCGCGGTCAAGCGGCCGTCCCCATGCTGACGACCTTGATCAGATGGTGATTCCCTTGGCTACGTTGTTGAGTTTGTGACGGGCCAGGGCGAGGTTTGCGTAGGTACGATCGAGCACCAAGTACACAAACAATCCCTTGGAGTCACGTGAATTCAGGACGTTGATGAGGTGGTACTGCCCACCCAGGGTGATGAGAATGTCTTCGATATCTCCGTCCAGGCTGAGGTCAGCCATGGTGCGCAGCTTTGCGCTCACCACATTCGAGTTTCCGGCCGCCGCTACCCCGAGATCGAATCCGGGGTTTCCTCCCTGCGCGAGTGCCATGCCACTGGAATAGTCGACGACGGCCGCGCCAGTAGCGCCTTCAATGGACAGCAGTTGCTTTATGGCTTCATCAAGCGTGCTCATGTTGCATTCTTCCTGTTTGGTAATGACTTCAGTGGAATACGGGAGATGGACATTTGCTCTCGATTCCTCCAACAGGGTAGGCACATTCGCCGATTAAAAAGCAGCTCGATTCCAAGATTTCGTGAATAATCCGCGCTCGACCCATCGCGGGTAACAATCAAATTACGTATTCGATTTCTTGCGTCACGAAATCGAGTCACGTGTTTCTTGTGACATTCGCATGCCGGGGTCCGACACCCCGAAAAGGAACGGTTTCGTCCGTCGTCCCTGGCCCGCGGGAGGGCTGTGCGCGTCTTCCGTGGTGCCTCCGAACCACGACTGCCGCCAGCGGCACCAGGACAAGCACGGCGAAGGACCCGATAAGGGCGGCTATCGCCGCACCAAGAATGAGTATGGCCATGAGGCCGATCTGGACAATCGTCGCGTCAAGGCCGGCCATGCCAACGGACGCTCCCACGTGTGTTTGCTGAATAACCATCTTTCGCTCCTGGGGATCTGGTTGCTGTGAGTCACCAATAGGTGGGACAGCAGCGTCGATCGTGTCGCGAAAAAACCGGGAAGTCCGGAGAGCCCGGTCAGACGTTGGCGATGTGCCGCACAGCGTCGAGGTAGGGCATATTGATCGCGGCGTCCGCCACTGCACGGACCGCGGGCTTGGCGTTGAATGCCACACCGATCCCGGCCGCGCCCAGCATGTCGAGGTCGTTCGCGCCGTCACCGACAGCGATCGTGTGCGCCAACTCGATTCCCTCGGCCGCAGCCCACTGCCTCAAGTACTTCTCCTTGGCAGCCCGATCGATGACGGCCCCCAGGACTTTGCCGGTCAACGCGCCGTCGACGATTTCAAGCTCATTGGCAATCCAGTAATCAAGGCCCAGATCTTCTGCGATGGGCCCAAGGATCTGGTTGAAGCCACCGGAAACAACAGCCACCACGTGGCCGGCCGCCTTGAACGCGGCCACGAGTTCTGCCGCCCCCAAGCTGAGGCGTACCTCGTCGCGGACGGAATTCACGACGTCGGCCGGCAGGCCCGCCAACACGGCCACACGGGCATGGAGGCTCTGCGCAAAATCCAATTCACCCCGCATGGCAGCTTCGGTGACGGCAGCGACCTCTTCGCGCTTGCCCGCATATGCTGCGAGCAGCTCTATGACTTCCTGCTGGATGAGCGTTGAATCCACATCCATGATGAGCAGCTTGCGCCCTGCCTGCCGAAGGCTTGCAGGTACCAGGGCGGTATCGGCGCCCTCGACGGCAGCTTCGGCCACCCGGCGTCGAAGATTGGACAGCTCGGCGGGCGAATCAAGCCGCACGTTCAATTCAGACGTAAAGACGCCGAACCTGTCATCGCCGCTGTGTGATTCCGCTGACACTTCTGCGCCTGCGTCGGCCAGTACCTTGTGCACGCCCTCAAGCGAATCGGG
The DNA here is from genome assembly GCF_040560085.1 of Paenarthrobacter sp. CC6. Taxonomy (NCBI): domain Bacteria; kingdom Bacillati; phylum Actinomycetota; class Actinomycetes; order Micrococcales; family Micrococcaceae; genus Paenarthrobacter; species Paenarthrobacter sp. CC6. The sequence continues at coordinate 105,145 of NZ_JARDAN010000006.1, forward strand.
GGATAGTTTCACGCCATAGCTGACCGCAGCCAAGTTCGAAGTCATGGCTTCAATCCTACTGAGGGCGCTCCGTCCACCCGAAACTGTTTCGACTCATATACGAGCAGAAACATCAGTTATCAGTCATGTGCAGTTTTGTCCTAGTGTCTACTGCTATGAGTGATGTTCTGGAATTGGCCTCCGTCAGCGTTGTCCGCGGCAAGAAGACCCTGCTGGACAAGGTGGACTGGCAGGTCAACGAAGGCGAACGTTGGGTCATCCTTGGCCCGAACGGCGCGGGCAAGACGACTCTTCTCCAGATTGCGGCCGCGCGACTCCATCCCAGCAGCGGCAAGGCCGGGATCCTCGACGAAACCCTGGGTCGTGTCGATGTCTTCGAACTCCGGCCCCGGATCGGACTCTCCTCCGCAGCGCTGGCTACCCAGATCCCCGAGCATGAGAACGTCCTGAACGTAGTGGTCACTGCAGCGTACGGCGTCACCGGCCGCTGGCGGGAAGGCTATGAGCGCGACGACGAACGTCGCGCCTTTGGCCTCCTGAACGACTGGGGGATGGGCCCCCTTCTCAACCGCACCTTCGCAACGTTGTCTGAAGGTGAGCGGAAGAGGGTACAGATCGCCCGCGCCCTGATGACCGACCCCGAACTGCTCTTGCTGGATGAGCCTGCCGCCGGCCTTGATCTTGGCGGGCGCGAAGAGCTGGTTCACAAACTCGGCGAACTCGCCAGCGACCCGGCCGCGCCGGCCATGGTCCTGGTGACCCACCACCTTGAAGAAGTGCCGCCGGGATTCACCCACGCCATGCTGCTCCGGGAAGGGGGCGTGGTGGCTGCCGGTCCCATCAAGGACGTCCTCACTGACGAGCACCTCGGCAACACTTTTGGCCTGGCGCTGGACGTTTCCGAAAACGCCGGGCGCTACACAGCCACCGCACGGCGCTAGGGCGGTCCGGGACAAACGTGGAGATTCTTAGCAGCATCCTGGTCTTTTTTGCGGGCTTGTGGGCCGGCACCATCAACGCAGTAGTCGGCTCGGGCACCTTGGTGACCTTCCCCGTGCTGATCGCCCTGGGTGTGGCGCCCGTCGTCGCTTCCATGAGCAACGCCATGGGTCTCGTAGCCGGTACGGCCGCCGGCGCCTGGGGTTACCGCCGCGAACTGGCCGGCCGCGGCAGGCAGCTGCTCAAGCTGATGCCGGCATCGCTGTTGGGTGGCATCACCGGTGCATGGCTGCTCCTCCACCTGCCGGAAAAGGTGTTTGGCTACGTGGCACCTGTCCTGCTGGTCGCAGCCTTGCTCATGGTGCTGTTCCAGCCCAAACTCCAGGCATGGATCCGCAACAGGGAACAGAACCCCGAGCATGCCATCAAGGACAAGAGCCACGGCATCCTCCTGGTGGTCATGATCTACCTCGCCGGGGTTTACGGCGGTTACTTTGTGGCCGCGCAAGGAATCCTCCTGGTGGGGATCCTCGGAGTTTTCCTCTCCGGCACCATGCAAAATGCCAACGCCATGAAGAACATCCTCACCCTGACGGTGAACATGGTTGCCGCTGTTTCCTATCTCATCTTCGCCTTCGACAGAATCAACTGGTGGGTCGTCCTGCTCATTGCCGTCAGCTCCACGATCGGCGGGCTGCTTGGATCGAAGGTTGGCCGGAAGTTGTCGCCCAAGGTGCTGCGCGGCGTCATCTTCACCCTCGGTATTGTGGCGCTTGGCTTCATGATCGCCAACCTCCTGAAGTGATCCCGGGGTGACATTCCACTACCTTGAGTCCGCTGACGATCCACGCGTCAGTGACTACACAACACTTACCGATGTGCACCTCCGGAAGCTCCGGGAGCCTCGCGAGGGCATGTATATCGCCGAGTCATCCAGGGTCCTGCGCAGGGCGTTGGCCGCCGGCCACCAGCCGCGTTCCTTCTTCCTGGCCGAGAAGTGGCTGGAGGACCTCACCGACGTCTTCCAGGCCTATCCGGACGTGCCAGTATTCATTGGGAAAGCGGCACTCCTGGAGGAAATCACGGGCTTCCACCTCCACCGGGGAGCCATGGCCGCCATGCACCGCCCGGCTCCCGTCCCGCTGGAGGAGCTCCTGGCATCCGCCAGGCGCGTCGCCGTGCTCGAAGACATCGTGGACCACACCAATGTGGGGGCTATTTTCCGGTCGGCGGCTGCACTGGGGGTGGACGCCGTCCTGGTCTCGCCACGGTGCGGCGACCCGTTGTACCGCCGCAGCGTGCGCGTCAGCATGGGCACGGTCTTCCAGGTCCCCTGGGCACGTTTGGAGAGCTGGCCACAGGACCTGGGCCGCCTCAAGGAACAGGGCTTCACCGTGGCAGCCATGGAACTGACAGACGACGCCCTGGACCTTGACGACCTCGCCGCCAGGGAGCTCCCGAAACTGGCGCTGGTGCTGGGAACCGAAGGTGCCGGCATGAGCGCAGAGACCCTTGCCGCCGTCGACCTCGCCGTCAAGATCCCCATGCGCGCCGGCGTCGATTCCCTCAACGTGGCGGCTGCCTCCGCCGTGGCATTCTGGGAACTCCGTCCGCGGGGCTGACGCCGGTTCGTATGGCGTGTTCGTTTCGGCTATGATTGCTTGTTGGCCCGGAAGCTGGAATGTTGCATTGCAGTCCACGGACCACCTCCATTCATACCTGGCAGCTGGCAAAATCCAGTTGCGTGAACAAAAGGTCCCATTATGAAGTCTGATATCCACCCGAAGTACGAAGCTGTTGTATTCAACGACCTGGCTTCCGGTACGCAGTTCCTGACCAAGTCCACCGTGTCTTCCTCGAAGACCATCGAGTGGGAAGACGGAAACACCTACCCGGTTATCGACGTCGAAATCTCCTCGGAGTCCCACCCGTTCTACACGGGCAAGCAGCGCATCATGGACTCCGCTGGCCGCGTCGAGCGCTTCAACGCCCGCTTCAAGGGCTTCGGCGGCAAGAAGTAACCACTTCACCCCAAGGCTTTCAAAAGCCCGCATTACCGGATTCTCCGGCAATGCGGGCTTTTGCGTTTTCCGGCAAGATGGAAACCATGACTTCCCAGCCGACACCTGAAACCGATAACGACGACGCCGGGACCCGCCTTCACGGCGAATATAAAGTTCCCGGCGGCAAACTGGTGGTGGTGGACCTGGATGTGGTGGACGGCCTGTTTGCCAACGTTTCGCTGAGCGGCGACTTCTTCCTCGAACCCGATGAAGCCCTGCAGGACATCAATGGGGCACTGACAGGACTTCCCGGGAACTCAACAGCAGCAGATATTGCCGCGGCGGTCAGCGCCGGATTGCCCTCCGGCGCAACGCTGTTCGGTTTCTCCGCAGAGGCTGTGGCGATTACAGTCCGACGCGCATTGTCCAAAGCCACCAGCTGGGACGACCACCAGTGGGACGTCATCCCGCCGTCAGTTCTCCCGACCCATGTGAACGTCGCACTGGACGAAGTACTGACCGAAGAAGTCGGCGCCGGGTTGCGTAATCCCACGCTAAGGTTCTGGGACTGGGAGGAGCCATCAGTAGTCATCGGCAGCTTCCAGTCGGTCAAGAACGAAGTTGATCCTGAGGGCGTTGCCCGCCACGGCATCACCGTGGTCCGCCGGATCAGCGGCGGCGGAGCCATGTTCATGGAGGCCGGCAACTGCATCACGTATTCCCTGTACCTGCCACAGACCCTGGTGGACGGCATCAGCTTCGCCGACTCATACGCGTTCCTGGATGCCTGGGTCATGGCAGCACTCGAGAAGCTGGGAATCACCGCTTTTTATGTGCCCCTCAATGACATCGCAACGGACCAGGGCAAGATCGGCGGAGCCGCCCAGAAGCGGCTTGCCAACGGCGGCATGCTCCATCACGTCACCATGAGCTACGACATCGACGCCGACAAAATGGTCGAAGTGCTGCGGATCGGCAAGGAGAAGCTTTCGGACAAGGGCACCCGCAGCGCCAAGAAACGCGTGGACCCCTTGCGTCGCCAGACCGGCATGGCGCGGGCCGCAATCCTGCAGGCCATGCAGGACGTCTTTACCGAGCGATACGGTGCCTCAGAGTCCGTGCTCACTGAAGCAGAGCTCGCAGAAGCCAGGAAACGCGTGGACTCCAAGTTCGGTACCAGTGAATGGTTGAACCGGGTTCCCTGATCATCATGACCGGAGTTGGATTGACCGGAGTTGGATTGACCAGAGTTGGATACTGCCGGGTTCTGGATACTGTCGGGTTCACTGCGCACGCCCATGCACCGGCCGGGCGTTCACCGGGGGCTCGCCAACTTCGTCGATGGTATGGCCGCTGCAGGCAGTTGTGGTGACGCTGGCCCCTTCGATGCGGGAAACGGTAAACCATCTCATCGCGTCGCGCAGCCGGCACCACCCCACCAGGTACCACCGGCCGTTCGTGGAGGCGAAAAGCACGGGTTCCACGTCGCGGATGGTCGTAGTCCCGTCTGCCGAGGTGTAACTGATACGGACCACTCGCTGCGCGGCCATTGCTTCCTCCAGCGCTGACCTGGTTTTGCGCGACGGGGAGCGAACCTCATTGACCCAGATGCGACCGGCCAGTTCGTCTGCTTTAGCCTTGGTTCCGGGATCGAGGACGTCCAGGATTTTGTGGATACCCGCTGCGGCCAGGTCTGCGTACGGCGCGTCGGGCGCTGCGGACACAGCCGCCATGAGGGCCACGGCCTGTGCCGGGGACAGGGTGACGGGCGGCAGGGAGGACCCTGCAGCCAGTCCGTAACCACCGCCGGGACCTGGGCGGGACCAGATGGGCGCCCCACTGTTCTCCAGGGCATCAAGGTCTCTCTTGACGGTTCGTACGGATACCGCGAACTCCCTGGCCAGCATTTCGGCGGAGACCCCCCGGGCACCGCTGCGGCGCAACATCTCAGAGAGGGCATGGAGCCGTTCGACTCTTCTCACTCTTCGAATCTTCCCAAATTCATGACACAAATAGTGACATACCCTTGTCCACGGCGCCTGCGAGGGTGGTGTCATGACAACTTCCACTAACCGCCCAACCATCATTCTCCTCGCCGGCCACTGGTTGGGCGCTTGGGCCTGGGACGAGGTCCTGGAACACTTGGGGTCCCATGACTCACGCGCGACGGCATTGACCTTGCCCGGCCTCGATCCCGACGACCCCAACCGTGCCGCGAGGACCCTCGACGATCAGGCAGCAGCGATCCTGGACGCCATGGCGCGACTCGGGGTATCCGAAGACCAGCCGGCGGTCCTCGTCGCCCACAGTGGTGCAAACGCACCTGCCAGCCTCGTCCTGGACCGACGCCCTAAGCTCATCCACCGAATGGTCTGGGTAGACTCGGGCCCTCTGGCGCCGGGAAGTATCTTCGCCCCGGACTTTCCGTACGGCTTGGCGGAGCTTCCGTTGCCGTCCATCGATGTCCTCGCAAGCCAAGCGAGCCTGGAAGGCCTGAACACCGGGGACCTTGAGCGCTTCCAGGCCAGGGCTGTCCCGGAACCCGGCCCCGTGCTTCGTCAGCCCGTCGAGCTCACGAACGATGCCCGCCGCAAGGTCCCCACCACACTGGTGTGCTGCTCGATACCCGGCACGACCGTGTTGGAGCTCGCCCTCTCAGGCCATGGCATGTTTGCCGAAGTCGCGCACATCGAGAACCTCGACGTTCTTGACCTCCCCACGGGGCACTGGCCCATGTGGAGCCGTCCCCGCGACCTCGCCAGGGCCATTCAGTCAGAAGCTACCCGGAACAACTGAAGAGCATTCCTGGACCGCCGGCGCGGAGAGCCTGCGCAGCCTGCAGGAGCAGGAACGGGCTTGGGTCCGGTCCTGAATGACAGCTAAACGTGCGCCGACTGTGCTGTGTTTGCCGACTGCGCTGTGAGGGACCGCAGGAGGTGGCTCCGCTGCTCAATGATGATGCGCCGTAACGCGCGCGGGGCATCAGAGTGGTGGTGGAGCCATTCATCCGTCCTGAGCACGACCGGATGGCCGGAGGGCTCCATTCCCTCCGCGAGGTCCTGGGCCGCCGGGAAGAGGCCCCTGACGATCCTGCCGGCAATTTCAATGCTCCGCTCGGCCCATACACGCTCAAGGCATTCGAAATAGGGCTCGACATAGGACGCCAGCATGTCACTGGGCGCAGTGGCGAAGCCGGCAATTGTGGCGCTGAGGATCTCGTTGGAGAGGCCCGTGGTGTTGACGGCCAGGTCCCAGGCTGCCGCCTTCACGGCAACATCCGGGCGGGCAGCGGACGCCAACGCGTGCCCTTCCTTGCCTGACGCCGTCTTATCCGCTTCGAGTTGCCTGTCCAGCTCGGCCTGGGATGCCTCGCCGTGCGCGGCCAGGGCCTGCCAGAAGCTCCATCGCAGCTCTGCGTCGACAGTCAAGCCCTCCACTACGGTGGTGCCGTCAAGGATGCTGCGCAGCAAGGGGAGCTGGCTGTCACCGTGGCGTGAGACCTCTGCCAACGTTCTGGCCCACGCCAGCTGCGCGTCGGAGCCGGGAGCCGAAGCCCGCAGTTGATGAGCCGCGACAGCCAGGAAATCCGTGCGAACGCTGTCCCTGGACCGTGGGGGTACGAAGCGTTCAATGGCGCCGGAGGCGTTTCCGAGCACATTTTGGAGGACTCCGATGCCGGATTCTGCCGGAGCGAACTGCTCCACCGCGCTCACGTACCGTGCAGCAGGCGTCACGCCGTCCCGGGCAGAATCCCACAGTGCCGTCCAGCACAACGCCCGGGCCATGGGGTCCTGGATTTTATCCAGCGAGGTACGCACCGTGCGCTCGGAGACAGGATCAAGCCGTACCTTGGCGTAGCTCAGGTCGTCATCATTGACCAGCAACAAAGCCGGACGCTTCTTGCCTGCAAGCCCGGAGACGAGGGTGCTGGGACCTGCGACATCCACTTCCAGGCTTTCCAGCCTCAGCAAAGCGCCGGTCTGGTCGGCGTCGTACAGTCCAAGGCGCATACGGTGGGGCCGGAGTTCCTGGTGGCCGGTCAACGGATCGATGGCTTCCTGCTCCAGCATCACCGCGCCCATCACACCATCGTCCTCCACGATGTCGGCCGTGATGGTCGAGATACCGGAGGTCTGCAGCCACTGCCTGGCCCAATTGCCAAGGTCCCGTCCCGAGGCTTCGCTGAGGGCCTTCAGCAGATCCTGCAGGGACGTATTACCGAAGGCATGCTCCCGGAAGTACTGCCGGGATCCGGCAATGAAGGCATCGAAGCCCACGTAAGCCACCAGTTGCTTCAGCACTGAGGCACCCTTGGCATAGGTGATTCCGTCAAAGTTCTGTTTTGCGGCCTCAAGATCCGGAATATCCGCCACAATCGGGTGCGTCGTGGGCAGTTGGTCCTGGACGTAGGCCCACGCTTTGCGTTTGCTGGCGAAGTTTATCCAGGCTGTGTCCCAGTCGGTGGCCCGGTCCACACCCAGGGTTCCCATGAAATCGGCGAACGATTCCTTCAGCCACAGATCGTCCCACCAGGTCATGGTCACGAGATCGCCGAACCACATGTGCGCCATCTCGTGCATGAGGGTGTTTGCCCTGGCCTGGTACTGGGCATCGGTGGCACGTGAGGCATAGACGTACTTTTCGGTGAAGGTCACCAACCCGGGGTTTTCCATGGCGCCCAGGTTGTACTCGGGCACGAAGGCTTGATCATATTTGCCCCAGGGGTACGGATAGTCGAAAAGCTTGTTGAAGAAGGCCAGGCCGCTCTTGGTGAGCCGGAACAGTTCCTCGGCATCGAAGGACGGCGCCAAGGATGCGCGGCAGTAAAGTGCCAGCGGAACATCCAGGCGGGTGCCGTCGTCGAGCGTTGCATCCCAGTGGTCGGTGGCTTTGAAGTAGGGGCCCGCCAGCACAGTGGTGATGTAGGTGGACATCCGTTCAGTGGTGGCAAAGTCCCACTGGGAAACGTCCTCAGAGCCCGGCACCGGCACCCGGGCGGCCTCCGAGCCGTTGGACGCGACTTCCCAGCCCGACGGCGCAATGACGTGGAACGTGAATTCCGCTTTGAGGTCGGGCTGCTCGAAGTTGGCGAAAACACGCCGGCAGTCCGCCGGTTCGTACTGGGTGTAGAGGTAGCACTGCCCGTCGGCGGGGTCCACGAAACGGTGCATTCCCTCACCGGAACGGCTGTAAAGGGCTGTCCCTGTAACCGTCACGGTGTTCTCCGTTGCGAGGCCCTCCAAGATGATTCTGTCCTGGTCCACCACTGTTCCTACATCCAGGGCGCGTCCGTTCAACACCACGGACTGCACGCCCCCACTGATGAAATCGAGGAAGGTGTCGGAGCCGGCCCGGGCCGAAAAAGTGATGGTGCTGGAGCTTGGATATCCGCTGACTGCGGGATCCGCCGCGTCCCGGACATCAAGGGTGACGTCGTAACTGTGGGTGGTAATCAGGGCTGAACGGGTAGCGGCTTCATCGCGCGACAGATTGTGATTCGACACACAGCTATCTAATCATGATCCAGGCAGCCCCCAGGCCCAGTGAAGCGATGATCAGCCAGGACCCCAGTGCCACCACGGCAGCACGTCCCCCGGTATGGATCAGCGTCCTGACACGCACGGCAGAGCCCAGACCGAAAAGCGCCGACGCCAGCAAAATGTCCTGTGCCACCGCCGCCGCTTCCAGGAGTACCGGAGGCGTCCATCCGAGCGAGCGGACCGCGACCATGGCGATGAAGCCGACCACGAAAAGCGGCACGATGGGCGGGAAACGGCCGTCCGCATTGTCCGCATCCGCTGAACCGTTGGCGCGTTGACGGACATGCTGGACCCGCTGATGCAATCCTGCCGCAGCCACAATGGGGGCCAGGAGGATCACCCGCGTCAGCTTAACGACGACGGCGATCGCCAGGGCCGCTGTTCCTGCCGTTTGCGCTGTGGCCACCACCTGGCCGACATCGTGCACGGAAGCGCCCGTCCATGCCCCGAACTGCTCCGGACTCAGCATCAACGGATGCATCAGCAGGGGCAGGACGCCAATGGCCAAGGTCCCGCAAAGGGTGACCAGTGCGACGGGCAGCACCGTGTCCTGGTGTTTGATGCGCCGCACTGCGGCCATGGCGCCGATGGCGGAGGCCCCGCAAATGGAGAAGCCCGTAGCAATCAGCAAGGAAGCCTCACCGGGCAGGCGCAGCAATCTCGCCAGGCCGTAGGTTCCGGCGAAACTGGCCAGGACCACCCCGGCTATCAGGAGCAGGGACAACCAGCCGAGTCCCAACACGTCACCCACACTGACTTTGAGGCCGAGCAACACAATGCCCGCACGCATCAGGTGCTTTCCGGCGAAGTCCAGGCCGGGCCGGGCGCGCCCCGCAACGACCACCGCCGTGCCCGGTATATTTGCTGAGAGCAAACCCAAAGCAACAGCAAGCGTCATGACTGGTATGACTGAAACCGCAGGCAGCAATGCGTGCATGGCGAAGGCAAGGCCGGTCGCGGCAACGCTCAGGACCAACCCTGGCCCCAGCCGTGACAGCTGGGACGCGAGTCTGTTGAAGGGCATGCCTCAACCCTGCCGGATGGGGGCACGGAAGGCGAAACCGCGAGCACCCGGAAACCGCGACACAATCAGTGCGTAATGCGCTCGACTCAAAAAGGTGATTGTCTGAATCCCATGTCTGACCTATTCCAGGATTACTCCGAGGCCGCTGCACGCAGTGGAGCCTACGACGAGATGTTTGCCCCCGGCCACGTTGCCAGAAAATCCTACGGTCAGGTCTCCGGTGCGCTCCGCGAGCTTTCCCTCGCAGATGTCACCGCCCGTGCCGACTCCATGGCACGGACCTTCCTGGACCGTGGCGTCACTTTCGACTACGCGGGGGAGGAGCGTCCCTTCCCCCTGGACATCGTCCCGCGTGTCATCCCGGCTGACGAGTGGGATGTGCTCGAACGCGGAGTTGCCCAGCGGGTCAAAGCACTTGAAGCATTCCTCAACGACGTTTACGGGCGGATGGCCGTAGTGGCCGATGGCGTGATTCCACGCCAGCTCGTCACCACCAGCGCCCATTTCCACCGGGCGGTCCACGGTTTTGAACCCTCCGGCGGCGTCCGCGTCCATGTTTCGGGCATCGACGTCGTCCGTGACGCTGCCGGCACGTTCCGGGTACTCGAGGACAATGTTCGTGTCCCGTCCGGCGTCAGCTACGTGCTGGAAAACCGCAGGGCCATGGCGAAAGGCTTGCCCGAAGCCTTCGGGCAGCAGCACATCAGGCCGGTTGAAGAGTACCCGCGGCGGCTACTGTCGGCGCTGCGCAAGACCGCACCCGCCGGCGTCGATGATCCGACAGTGGTTGTCCTGACCCCGGGTGTCTTCAACAGCGCATATTTCGAACACACACTCCTGGCCGGGCTGATGGGCGTGGAACTGGTGGAAGGCCGGGACCTCATTTGCCGCGGCAACCGCGTCTACATGCGGACCACGGCCGGCGAACAGCGTGTGGATGTCATCTACAAACGCATCGATGACGATTTCCTCGATCCCCTGCAGTTCCGCTCGGATTCGATGCTCGGCTGCCCTGGCCTGGTCAACGCCGCCCGTGCCGGGGGAGTGACCATCGCCAACGCGGTGGGCAACGGCGTGGCCGATGACAAGCTCGTCTACAGCTACGTGCCTGACCTGATCCGGTACTACCTCCACGAAGAACCCATCATCGCCAACGTCGACACTTTCCGGCTTGAGGAAAAGGAAGCCAGGGAACATGTCCTGGACCGCCTCGAGGAACTGGTGGTCAAACCCGTCGACGGTTCGGGTGGAAAGGGGCTGGTCATCGGTCCCGACGCTTCCAAGGAAGAACTGGACGCCTTGCGCAAGCGCGTCATCGCCGATCCCCGCGGCTGGATTGCCCAGCCAGTGCTCCAGCTTTCCACGGTTCCGACACTCTCCGGAGACAAGTTCGGGCCCCGCCACGTCGACTTGCGGCCTTTCGCAGTGAACGACGGCGACGACGTCTGGGTTCTGCCCGGCGGCCTCACCCGGGTTGCCCTCAAGGAGGGCTCGCTGATCGTCAATTCCAGCCAGGGCGGTGGTTCCAAAGACACCTGGGTTCTGGCGAACTCGCCCCAGATGCCGGCCGAGGTGATCCCGCGGCAGTCTGTCACCCTGCGGGAACAGGTTTCCGTATGGCCGGTCGAAAGCAACTGGCGCGACCGCCAAACGGAGCAGCAGCAGTGAACCCGTTCCAACCACCACTTGAACTTCGACATGCACCACGCGAAGGAGGCACAGCCGCATGCTGAGCCGTATTGCTGAGTCACTCTTTTGGATCGGCCGCTACGTAGAGCGGGCCGACGGTACTGCCCGGATCCTGGATGTGCACCTGGAGCGCCTGAACCACCTGCCCCTTGAGGAGCAGCGCAGCGTAGCCAGGGAACTCCTCGCTGTCATGGGTGCCAAGCCCCAGAGCGACGATTTCGGCCTGCCGGAACTGCTTCATGCCCTGGCCTACGACAAACAGAGTGCCTCGTCCATTGCAGGGTCCCTCGGGGCAGCCCGTGAGAACGCACGTCGTGCCAGGGAAACGGTGTCCCAATCCCTTTGGGAGAGCCTGAACACTACGTATTACGGCTTGAACCAGCATCGCAAGGACGTGGTGGGAACGTATCGTTTCTGCAACTGGGTGTTGGAACGAACGGCCATGGTGCGCGGCCTTGCCGACACCACGGTCAGCCACGACGAAAGCTGGCTGTTCATGGTGCTGGGCCGTTCCCTGGAACGTGCGGACATGACTGCCCGCATGCTGTCCACCCGCGATGTCCAGTCCGCTGGTATGTCATGGGTGAACATGCTGCGCTGCGCAGGCGCCTACGAATCCTTCATCCGCACCAGGCGGGCGGCGTTCGGCGACCAGCACGCGGCCGAATTCCTGCTCCTGGACCGCCTGTTCCCGCGCTCCATCGTGTACGCATTGCGCGATGCCGACGAGTGCCTCGCGAAACTGGACCCCTCGGCACAGCGCGTCGGCTTCATCAACGATGCCCGCCGCATTGTGGGACAGGCACGTACCTTCCTCGAGTTCCACCGCACCGATGACCTCATGTCGGAACTGCCTGAGCACATGGAACGTGTGCAGAAGGCCGTGACGCAGGCATCGGACGCGATTTCCCGTAAGTACTTCAATCAGGCTGATGAGCACGCCTGGGTGGGAGAAGTTTCATGACCCGGCTGAGCATCGTCCACAAGACGGCTTACAAGTACAACCGCCGCGTGACGTTGTCCTACAACGAGGCCCGGATGACACCGCTGACCGACGGCCAGCAGGTGGTCCTGGAGTCCTCACTCAAGGTCTCTCCCAACCAGGCCTCGGTCAGCACCTACCGCGACTATTGGGGAACCCGCGTCACCGCTTTCGACATGCAGATGCCCCACGAGAGCCTGGAGGTCCTTGCCACGGCCACCGTGGAAGTGCACCGCACAGAGCGGGTCGCCGTGGAGGACGACATCGTGGGATGGGACGTCATGGCTTCCGAAAAAATCCAGGACGAATTCAGCGATTGGCTTCCGCAGTCACGGCTCAGCGGGCCGGGGGAGGAAGTCCTCGGCATCGTTCCCGGGATTGTCGACGGCAAGAATCCCCACGAAGCCGCACTGGCGGTTTTCGCATGGATGGCCGGCGAGATGACCTATATGAAGGGCACCACCGGGGTGACGACAAACGCAGAACAGGCGTGGTCACAACGGCAGGGGGTATGCCAGGACCTGGCCCACCTTGCCATCGGAGCCTTGCGTTGCAGTGGCATCCCGGCGCGTTACGTTTCCGGCTACATCCATCCCCGGTCCTCGGCAGACATCGGGGAGACGGTGGCCGGCCAGTCCCACGCCTGGCTGGAATGGTGGGACGGGGAATGGCGCAGCTGGGACCCCACCAACCACAAGCCCGCGGGCGACTACCACGTCACTGTTGCCAGGGGACGCGACTACAGGGATGTGCCACCCTTGAAGGGCATCCTCTCCGGCGGCGGCGGATCCGGGCTCTCCGTGTCCGTGGAGATCACCCGGCTCGCATAGGAATCCAAAGACAAGCAAGGCCCCTAAGAAGCATTCTTAAGGGCCTTGCTTGTCTATAAACATTTTTACCAGGGAGACGGTTTGTAATCCTTGAGGAAGACGCCGTACTGGTCCTCGCCCTTTTCACCCATGACGATAGGGTCATACACGCGGGCCGCACCGTCCACCAGGTCCAAGGGAGCGTGGAACCCCTCTTCCATGAGCCGGACCTTGGTGTAGTGGGGACGCTCGTCAGTGATCCATCCGGTGTCCACAGCCGTCATCAGGATGCCGTCAGTGTCCAGCATTTCCTGGGCACTGGTGCGGGTCATCATGTTCAGGGCAGCCTTGGCCATGTTGGTGTGGGGGTGCCCCGGTCCCTTGTAGGCCCGGGAGAACTGGCCTTCCATGGCCGATACGTTCACGATGTATTTCCTGTGGGCCGTGGAACGCTTCATCGCGTCCCGCAACCGGCTGACCAGCAGGAAGGGCGCGGTGACATTGCAGAGCTGGACTTCCAGCATCTCCAAGGGATCCACTTCATCGACAACCTGGGTCCAGCTGTTGATGGAGGCGAGGTCGGGGACCAGGCCGCCGGCGTCGATCGCCGTCCCTGATTCAATCCGTTCCAGCGACGCCGAACCAGTGGAAAGCGCCAGCGAGGTAATGGCGTCGCCTGCCAGGACCGGGTGCTCGGTTACGCTGCTGGCCAGCGCCAATGGATGCTTGTCGTGGGCATGTCCGAACGTCACCAGCTCAGGGCCACCATTGGCAGCGTCAAGCTCGGCAGGCAGCGGCTCATCTTCGGCGTCGACCAGGGGCTTGTAGGCATTTCCTGACCGCCGCACGGTCTGGGCCGCGTTATTGATGATGATGTCCAGGGGACCGGCTTCGTTGAGGGAGTCCGTCAACGCCATGACCTGTGCCGGATCGCGGAGGTCGATGCCAACAATCCTGAGACGGTGCAGCCACTCGCCACTGTCCTCCATCGCTGCGAACCGGCGCGCTGCGTCCTTCGGGAAGCGGGTGGTGATGGTGGTGTGCGCGCCATCCCGGAGAAGGCGCAGGGCAATGTACATGCCGATTTTCGCGCGGCCGCCTGTTAGCAAGGCCCGGCGACCCGTGAGGTCCGTGCGGGCGTCCCGCTTGCTGTGGCTGAATGCTGCACATTCAGGGCACAGCTGGTGGTAGAAGGCATCCACCTGGGTGTAGTGCTTCTTGCAGATGTAACAGGGCCGTGAGCGGATCAAGTGTCCGGCAATCTCACCGGTTGCGGACGGGGCCAGCTTGTTGCCCCGGGTCTCGTCGTCGATCCGGTCCGGGGCGGCTGTTGCCGTCAAAGCGATGACTGCCCGGTCGGCCTCGGCAATGGAATCGCGTTTGGTGACGCGGCGATGGCGCTTGACGGCTTTGAACATCTTGCCGGTGGCACGCCGGACAGCAACGTAGTCCGGGTGCTCCTCGTCGTAGACGTGGATCGTGGTCAGAACCTTGAGGCAGGCCTGGATCTCTTCAGGCGTCAGATCGGTGGAGCTCATTGACCTGATTTTACAGCCTTGGGAGTGTCCGGCCTGCCTCGGGTTCTGTCCGGGTCAGCGCGATGGGCGCAGCCTAGTTCGCGGCACCCTGCGATGCCGGCCCGGCCACGCGGGACTGGATCCCTGCGGCCACCTTTTCTGCGGAGTCGCGAATGTCGGGGTCGTGGTGAGTGGCTGCCTTGACGGCCTCAGGCAGCCCGCGGCGGTACTGGGCAGACAACGCGAGCTCCGCCTCACCGGGTTCCGGAACCAGCTGTCCCTTGGCGAGGACGGTGATGCCCGACTCCGTCACCTTGTACCCGCGGGCTTTATCCAAGGCGGGGTCAAGCCCGATTGCCGCACCCGCGGGCACCTTGACGTTCTTGTCCAGGATGGCCCGCTTGATCACAGCCCCTTCACCGACATAGACCTTGTCCATCAACACCGAGTCCTGGACACGGCTGCCTGCCGCAACGTAGGCATCGTTGGACAGGACGGAGCCTTCCACGATGCCACCGGAAATAACGACGCCGCTGGCCACGATGGAGTCCAGGGCCGTTCCCACCGTGTTGTTCCCGCCGCGGACAAACTTGGCCGGCGGAGAGATGCTCTGACGGGTGTAGATCGGCCACTCGGAGTTGTAAAGGTTGAACACCGGAACGGGGGAGATCAGGTCCATGTGCGCGTCATAGAACGAGTCGATGGTACCGACATCACGCCAGTAGGTACGGTCACGGTCGGTGGCACCGGGAATGTCGTTGAGCGTGAAGTCGTAAACTCCCGCTTCGCCTTGATCGACGAAGTAGGGGATGATGTCGCCACCCATGTCATGTTTGGTATCGAGCCGCTCAGCGTCGACATGCAGAGCCTCAACCAGGGCATCGGCATTGAAGACGTAGTTGCCCATGGACGCCAGGAACTGCGAGGGATCGGCTGCCAGTCCGGGGGTGCTGGCAGGTTTCTCCACGAAGGCGGCGATCTTCTGCGGGTCGTTCTGGTCCACTTCGATGACACCGAACTGATTGGCCATGTTGAGCGGTTGGCGTACCGCCGCAACCGTGGCCTTCGCGCCGCTTGCGATGTGCTGCTCCACCATCTGGGAGAAGTCCATCCGGTAAACGTGGTCCGCGCCGACCACTACCACGATGTCCGGGGCGTCATCATGGATGAGGTTCAGCGATTGGTAGATGGCATTGGCACTGCCAAGGAACCAGCTCTTGCCCACGCGCTGCTGCGCCGGAACGGAAGCCACGTAACGGCCCAGCTGCGTGGACATGCGCCACGTTTCCGAGATGTGCCGGTCAAGACTGTGTGATTTGTACTGAGTCAATACCACGATTTTCAAATATCCCGAATTAACGAGATTCGACAGCGCAAAGTCAATTAACCTGTAGCCGCCAGCAAACGGAACGGCCGGCTTGGCCCGATCCGCCGTCAGCGGCATGAGTCGGTTGCCTTCGCCGCCTGCCAATACGATTGCCAAAACTTTCTTCAACGCCATGGTCACAGCTCCCCGTACGTCTTCGTATCCCCCAAAAGTCCGATTTTCCGGACCCTTTCACACTAGAACACATACGCCGGAACGACTACGTTGGTTAGCGTGCGAATAGACATTGTGACTAAAGAATTCCCTCCGGAAATTTATGGCGGTGCCGGTGTCCACGTTGCCGAGCTCAGCCGGGTGCTGGCGAAGCACGTCGACCTTCATGTCCGGGCGTTCGGCGCGCCCCGTGATGCCGATTACCACGGGGCAACCGTGGCCTCCTACGCCACTCCCGAAGACCTCGGCGGTGCCAACGCTGCACTCCAGACCTTGGGCGTTGATCTCAGGATCGTTCCGGACATTGCGGGAGCGGACCTTGTCCACTCGCACACCTGGTACGCCAACATGGCCGGTCACCTGGCATCGCTGCTGCATGGCATACCCCATGTACTCAGCGCCCACAGCCTGGAACCGCTGCGCCCGTGGAAAGCCGAGCAGCTCGGCGGCGGGTATGCCTTGTCATCATGGGTCGAAAAGACAGCCTACGAAGCTGCCGCCGCCATCATTGCCGTCTCCGATGGCATGCGCCAGGACATCCTCCGCAGCTATCCCGACGTCGATCCCGACAAGGTGCGCGTGGTCCACAACGGCATTGACGTCTCCCTGTGGGAGCGCGACGAGGAAGATGATGCCATTCGGGCGTTGGGCATTGATCCCGCCAAGCCCAGCGTGGTGTTTGTTGGCCGCAACACCCGCCAAAAGGGCGTTCCGTACCTGCTTCGCGCGGCGTCGAGCCTCCCCGACGATGTCCAGTTGGTGCTGTGCCTCGGCGCGGCGGACACTCCCGAGCTTGCCGCTGAAACGGCACGGCTCATCGAGGAGCTGCAGACCAAGCGGCAGGGTGTGGTTCTCATCGAACGGATGCTCCCGCGCCGGGAGCTGATCCAGGTCCTGAGCCATGCCACGGCTTTTGCCTGCCCTTCCATCTACGAACCCCTGGGCATCGTGAACCTGGAAGCGATGGCTTGCGGCGCAGCCGTCGTGGCCAGTGCCACCGGCGGCATTCCGGAAGTGGTCCAGCACGGTGAAACCGGCCTGCTGGTTCCCTTGGAACAGGTCACCGACGGCACCGGCACTCCGCTGGACCCTGGGAAGTTCGTCAGTGATTTCGCCGCCGCCCTCAACCAGGTGGTGTCGGATCCCGCGCGCGCCCGGGAGATGGGTATCGCTGGACGGCGGCGGGCCGAGGACCACTTCTCCTGGGAGTCCATTACGGAGACAACCCTCGAGGTGTACCGCTCAGTGCTGCGCTGACGCCCAGCTTCCCGGGTCCGTCCCGAAAGCACGCCAAACCACGACGGCGCCGCCTCCCTCGGTGGGGACGGCGCCGTCGCGGTTTATCTTCCCAGGCTGTTTGCCGGAAGGTGCATCACTTCGACGGGCGGGATTTTGCCGCTTTCAATGCCAGCAGCGCCTTCTCGTCCGAGGGTGCGCTGCCGCTGGCACGCATTTCGCGGAAATGCCGGCGCGCCTCATCCTGGCGTTCCGCTTCTGCGCCGGTGGCGATCCTGGCCCGGAGGTGCTCGGGGCCATAGCCGAACGCATCAACGAGGTCGACCGCGTGCGGACGGATCTTCACCAGGAGGCGGTTGATGTAAGTACCCACGGTCCTGCCGCGCTGCATGGAAAGCCGGCCGTTCATGAGGTACCAGGAGAGGTGCTTCTCAATGAGGGACAGGCCGAAGAGATCGCGCAACCAGGTGAGCACCCGCTTGGTTCCCTCGTCAGGCGTGCGGGCCAGGGCCTCGGTGAAGGCCTCCCACTGGAGCAGTTCGGCATGGGCCTGGGCTGCTTCGATCAGTTCGTCCTGGTGCTGGTTGAAGAGGGCCGCCGCCTGGTGCTGGGGGAGCTTATTGGCTCCCTTCAACGCCGCGCCGACCTCGGCAACCATGGACTGGACACGGTCCGCGAGCAGTGTGCGCTGGCCTTCTTCGTCGCGCAAGGCCAGGGCGGCTTTTTGCACCGAGCCGGTGTCGGCCACGAACTGGGCAACCTGCCTCAGGCCTGTCCGATGCAGGGCGACACCCGCGGCCTGGTCCACGACGTAGCGGGCCAGCACGCCAAAGTCGGCACTGCGGAATTCCTTGGCGTAATCGGCCAGGAGCCGCTTGGCGACCAGTTGGAGCAGGACAGTGTTGTCACCCTCGAAGGTTACGTAGACGTCGAGGTCCGCACGCAGGGAGGCAAAGCGGTTCTCGATCAGGAAGCCCGCGCCGCCGCATGCTTCCCGGCATTCCTGCAAAGTATCCAGTGCGTGCCAGGTGCTCAGCGGCTTGAGTGCAGCTGCCAGCGTCTCGAGGTCCTGCCGGTCGGCGTCGGTGTCATGGGCGCCGGAGAACACGTCGTCGAACTTCTGGAGCAACTGCTCATGCGCAAAGCTGGCCGCGTAGGTGGTGGCCAATCGCGTGAAGAGCCGGCGCTGGTGCCGCTGGTAGTCCAGCAGCACTTCTTCATCCGTGGGGGAGGAGGCATTGAACTGCCGGCGCTCAGTGGCGTATTGGATGGCCGTCTTGAGGGCTACCTTGCTGGCGGCAACGGCTGCACCATCGAGGGAGACACGCCCCTGGACCAGGGTTCCCAGCATCGTGAAGAAACGACGGCCGGGGCTGGCGATAGTGGAGGTGTACGTGCCGTCCACTGCGACATCGCCGTAGCGGTTTAGCAGGTTGGTGCGCGGGATCCGGACGTTGGTGAAATGGAGGCGTCCGTTGTCGATGCCGTTCAGTCCACCCTTGATGCCATCATCCTCACCGCCGATGCCCGGCAGGAACTCCTTGGTGGCGGGATCCCGGAGTTCCACATAGAAAGCGTGGACGCCGTGGTTGACGTTCCGGGTGATCAGCTGGGCGAACACCACGGCTGCCAGGCCGTCATTGGCCGCGTTGCCGATGTAGTCCTTCCATGCTGCACGGAAGGGGGTGTCGATGACGAACTCCTGGGTGCTGTCGTCGTAGGTGGCCGTAGTGGCGATGCTTGCAACATCAGAGCCGTGGCCGGTCTCCGTCATCGCAAAGCAGCCGGGAATGTCCAGGCTCATGATGCCAGGAAGCCATTTGTCGTGGTGCTCGGACGTGCCCAGGTGCATGACGGCAGAACCGAAGAGGCCCCACTGCACACCGGCCTTGATCTGCAGCGAGGGGTCGGCGGTGACCAGTTCCTCGAAGCCGGCGATGTTGCCGCCGTGGTCGTCCGAGCCACCCAAACGCGTGGGGAAGGCACGGTGGACAGCATTGTTGTCCACCAGGAACTTCAATTGCTCGAAAACGCGGGCGCGGTGCTCCGTGTGGTGCAGCCCCTCGATTTTTTGCACAGCGGGGTTGCCCGCCACCTCACGGGCCTGATGCCGTATATGAGCCCATTTACCCAGGAGTTGCTCGCCGAGCGCCGCGACATCGACCACGGGTTCGGCGGCAGCAACGTCGCGGCTTGCCGGCTTGTTGGCCGATGAGGCCCGATCCACTACTTCAGTCATGTTGTTTCCTTCTTTGGTTCCGATAACTGATGAGTCATTTGCTGGTGTCAGGTGGTGGTCTTGAGTTGAGGTGCGATGCCAAGGCAAAGCCAGTCGGTAATCTGCCCGGCCATGGCCGCCTGGTCGGGCTTGCCAGCGCCTGCGGGGCTCCCCAGCCACATCTCTCCGGCGTTTCGCACCAGCCCGATGGCGGCAGTGGGCCAGTAGACGATCACCGATTCCTTTTCTTCGCCCAGGTGCTCACGCATGGGGGTGGCGATCATCTCCGTGATCTGCTCAAAGAAGTTGCCCAGGGCTCCCGAAGCCGCAATCGCGTCCTGCGCGGAAGCTTCGCCAGGAGACAGGCGCGTGATGAAGGCATAAACGTTGGGACTGGACTCAGCCATCTGCAAGTAGGCCGAAACCATCGCATACAGTCCCTCGCGGGGGGTTTGGGCCAGTTGCGCAGCTTCCTTCATCCGGCGCTGCATCTGGCCCAGGACTACTTCTCCCATGGCCTGTTGCAGCCCTGCCTTGTCACCGAAATAGCGGTAGAACACGGATTTGGAAGTGCCCGCCGCGCCGGCGATGTCCTCCATCGAGGCATCGCTTCCCAGCCGGTGGACGGCCCTGCGGGCTGCCTTGATGAGTTCGCGACGACGTTCCTCGCGGTGGGATTGCCATCGCGCGGCCCTGCCGTCTACGGCGGAGGGGGCCTCTCCCGGGAGAACCTCGGGGGCGGTGGGGATTTCCTGACGGTGGCTGTTCACGATACCCAGCGTATCAGGTACGCTGGGTATCAGTAACTGGCATTAATCGAAGGAGACAAGCATGGCTGCAGCAGACGTGACCCCGGGCGAGAACCCCGAGCGCACTACGACACCCGCGGCAACGCGCCGCGCCTTCATTGTGGGCGGCAACCGCATCCCGTTCGCCCGCACCGGCGGAGCCTACGTGAAGTCCTCCAACCAGGACATGCTCACAGCAGCACTTGAGGGGCTGATCGCACGGTTCGGGCTGCAGGACGAACGCATCGGCGAGGTAGCGGCCGGGGCGGTGCTGAAGCATTCACGGGACTTCAACCTCACCCGCGAAGCAGTGCTGGGCTCGGCCCTGTCACCGGAAACCCCTGCCTACGACCTCCAGCAGGCCTGCGCAACAGGCCTGGAGACCGTGCTGGGGTTGTCGAACAAGATCAAGCTGGGCCAGATAGAGTCCGGCATTGCCGGTGGCGTCGACTCGGCGTCCGATGCGCCCATCGCGGTCAGTGAAGGCCTCAGGGAGATCCTGCTGGACCTTAACCGCGCCAAGACTCCCGTTCAGAAGCTGAAGATCATCGGCCGCATCCGCCCCAAGGATCTGGCTCCCGATGCCCCCAACACCGGAGAGCCCCGCACGGGCCTGTCCATGGGAGAACACCAGGCCCTCACCACAGCCCAGTGGAACATCAGCCGCGAGGCACAGGATGAGCTGGCCTTCAACAGCCACCGCAACCTCGCAGCCGCCTACGAACGGGGCTTCTTCGATGACCTCCTGACCCCGTACCGGGGCCTCAGCCGTGACTCCAACCTCCGCCCCGACACCACGCTCGAGAAGCTCTCAACGCTGAAACCCGTGTTTGGCAAGAACCTTGGGTCCGAGGCAACAATGACCGCCGGCAACTCCACGCCGCTGACTGATGGCGCATCAACAGTACTTCTGGCCACCGAAGAATGGGCCGATGAGCACAGCCTGCCCAAGCTGGCCACCGTGTTGGACGGCGAGGCGGCCGCCGTCGATTTCGTCCATGGCAAGGACGGGCTCCTGATGGCTCCGGTCTTCGCCGTCCCGCGCCTGCTGGCCCGCCACGGCCTGACGTTCGAGGACATTGACTTCTTCGAAATCCATGAGGCCTTCGCCGGAACCGTCCTGAGCACCCTGGCTGCCTGGGAGGATGAGGAATTCGGCCGCACGCGCCTTGGGCTTGACGGCGCCCTCGGCAAGGTCGACCGGGCCAAGCTCAACGTCAACGGTTCATCCCTGGCCGCAGGGCATCCCTTTGCCGCTACCGGCGGACGGATCGTCGCCTCCCTCGCAAAGATGCTGCACGAAAAGGGATCCGTGGACGGGCGCCCTGCGCGCGGCCTGATCTCCGTATGCGCCGCAGGCGGCCAGGGCGTCGTCGCGATTCTGGAAGCAGCCTAGGGGGAACTCCATGACAGACAAGTACACACAGATCGTCAGCCACGGACTGGGCAGGAACGTCGCCCGGAAACTGGGACTGCCACAGCCGGTGGAGCTTCGACGCTACCAACCCGGAGCACCGCTGATAACCGGCCCCGTACTGGTCAGCGGTGACAGCGCCGGAAGCGACGACATCGCCACCACCCTTCTCGGCTGGGGCCTGGACGTCCGCCGGAATGCGCTCCCCAAGGAAAAGCTGGGCGCCATCATCCTTGTGCTGGATGCTGTGCAGCACCCGGAGGACCTTGGCAAGCCTGTCCTCAAGGCGGCCGCCTCCCTGCGGGACCTCGCTCCCAACGCCCGGGTGGTGACGATTTCGCGGACCCCCCAGTCCGCACCGTCACCGGCGTCGGCGGCCGCCCGCCAAGGCATTGACGGACTCCTGCGGTCCCTGGCCAAGGAGCTGCGGGCCGGGGCGACAGCCAACGGAATACTCCTCGACGACGAGCTGGCAACAACCAGTCCGTCTGCGCTCGGCGCCCTGCGCTTCTTCCTGTCGGGCCGCTCGGCGTACGTTGACGGACAGTTCCTGACGGTCTCCTCGACGTCGGGGGCGCTGCCTACGGACTCCGACAAGCCGCTGGCCGGCAAGGTCGCAGTTGTTACCGGAGCTGCCAGGGGCATCGGTGCTGCCATTGCCCGCACCCTGCACCGCGATGGGGCGAAAGTGGTCCTGGTGGACATTCCGGCGGCCGGCGACCATCTGGCCGCTGTCGCCAATGACGTCATGGGCACCGCGCTCCAGCTCGACATCAGCCGTGATGACGCAGGGCATCGGATCATTGAACACGCCGTGGAACGCTACGGCCGGCTGGACATCGTGGTGCACAACGCCGGAATCACCCGCGACAGGCTCCTGGCCAACATGGACGAGGTCCGGTGGCAGTCCGTGATGGCGGTCAACATCGCGGCGCAACTGAGGATCAATGAGGCCCTTCTGGCATCGGAGCACTTCAGGACCTCTCCGCGCATCGTTTCAGTGGCCTCCACCAGCGGAATCGCCGGCAACAGGGGCCAGACCAACTACGGGGCGTCCAAAGGTGGCGTGATCGGCATGGTCAGGTCGACGGCGGCCCTGCTGGAGCCATACGGCGGCACCATCAATGCCGTCGCACCTGGATTCATTGAAACCGAGATGACAGCCAAGATGCCTTTGGCCATCCGCGAAGCGGCAAGGCGGCTGAACTCCCTTAAACAAGGCGGCCAACCACAGGACGTAGCCGAAGCAATTGCCTTCCTCGCCAGCGACGCCGCCGGCGGGATCTCCGGAGGAGTGCTGCGGGTCTGCGGGCAACAGCTGGTGGGAGCATGAACACGCCACACGCGGTGGTTCTTGAGGAGCTTCCGTCGCTGTCCCGGCTTTACGTCAACGCAGCGACGACGGCGGCCCGCCGGCGCGTACTGGGCGCAAATTCAGGCGGAACCAGGTTGCCGGCGGTCAGCCACGAGGTCCGGGACGTCAGGGCCGACGTCGAAAACCTGACCGCCTACCAGCACTTGGTGGGGGAGACGGCCAGCGACACCCTCCCGGCCGGCTATGTCCATGCACTGGCGTTCCCGGTGTCCATGAGTGTGATGAACCGGGACGATTTCCCTTTACCGCTCCTTGGCATGATCCACCTCAGGAACCATGTGGAGCAGCACATGCCCATCCACTTCACCGAAACCCTGGACATCAAGTCCTGGGCGGAGAACATGACAGGGCATCGCGCAGGGACCCAGCTGGACGTTGTTGCTGAAGTCCGTTCCGATTCCAATGGGACGCTGCTGTGGCGCGGGGTGTCCACCTACCTCGCCAAAGGCGTTTTCCTGCCGGGCATCGATAAGGCGGGAACCGCACATGGATCTTCCGCCCCAGCCGATTTTTCACCTCCGGATCCCACAGCCCTCTGGCAGCTTGGCCTGGACATCGGGCGGAGCTATGCCGCGGTGTCGGGTGACTTCAATCCAATCCACCTGAGCGTCCTGTCAGCGAAAGCACTGGGCATGAGGGGCTCGATTGCCCATGGGATGTATCTGGCCTCCCGGGCGTTGGCAGACGTTGGAGCTGCCAAGTCGGAGGCTTTTACCTGGAAGGTCACGTTCGAGGCTCCTGTTTTCCTTCCTGCACGGGTGGCCTTGGATATTGCGACAGTCCAGTCCGCGTCGGGGGCGTGGGAGCGCTCGGAGTACATCGCTTGGAATCCGCGCAGCGGTAGGCGCCATTTCCTGGGCTCCGTTTCAGCATTGTCGTGAACCATGTCCGGTAAGCGGCGGCCCCTTCGGTGGGCGCCGCTTACCGGATCGACAAATGAAGAAACAATAGTGACCAACGTCGCAGAGGCGGCCTCGACTACGGCTCGCAGCAGTTCGTGATGGAAACAAACAAGGCCTGGAATCCGTGGATTCCAGGCCTTGGTATTGTGCGCGGAGGGGGACTTGAACCCCCACCCCCTTTCGAGGACTAGCACCTCAAGCTAGCGCGTCTGCCATTCCGCCACCCGCGCAGGTGGTGTTCAGCAGGAGCAGTAAGCACCTTGCGGCGCTTCATATTCCTCCGAAGCAGCGAGAAAAACTCTAACACGGTTTCAGGTGCCTGAAAAATCGGCAGGAGCCGCCAGGCACGGGTGAGGCCCCGGGGACCCTTGGGGCCGTGGAGTTCCTGACTCGGGGCGCAACTGGTGAGTAGGCTAAAGGTACACGGGACGGGCTGCGGATGAAGCAGTCCGCGTCGCCGGAACCTGCAGCCCAGCCACGCAAGGAGAGTTTCCATGTCTGCCATCCGCCCTGAAGACGAAGTTGTCAGGATCTGCCAGGAGCTCATCCGCATCGATTCCTCGAACTACGGCGACGACACCGGTCCCGGGGAGCGGGCAGCAGCCGAATACACGGCCGGACTCATCACTGAAGTAGGCCTGGAAGCGGAAATTTTCGAATCGGCCCCTGGCCGCGCCAACGTCGTAACCCGCATGGCAGGCGAAGATCCCGGTGCGGACGCGTTGGTTGTGCACGGACACCTGGACGTCGTGCCCGCGCTGAAGGACCAATGGAGCGTGGATCCCTTCAGCGGCGAATTGAAGGACGGGCTGGTGTGGGGCCGCGGAGCCGTGGACATGAAGGACATGGACGCGATGATCCTGTCCGTCATGCGTGACTTCGCCCGGACCGGCCGCAAGCCAAAGCGGGATATCATTTTCGCTTTCTTCGCCGATGAAGAGGCCGGCGGCACCTACGGTGCCAGGTACGCGGTGGAGCACCGCCGTGAGCTGTTCGACGGGGCCACGGAAGCCATCTCCGAAGTGGGTGGTTTCTCCGCGACCATCGGCGGGCAGCGGACCTACCTGCTCCAAACTGCCGAGAAGGGCCTGTCCTGGTTGCGGCTGGTGGCCCACGGAAGGGCGGGACACGGTTCCCAGATCAACACTGACAACGCTGTGACCAGGCTGGCAGCCGCGGTTACCCGTATTGGCGAATACAAATGGCCTGTTGAGCTGACCCCTACCACCCGGCAATTCCTGGACGGCGTGACTGAACTGACCGGCGTCGAGTTCGACGCTGACAACCCTGACATCCTCCTCAAGGAGCTCGGCACGGTCTCACGCTTCGTGGGTGCCACCTTGCAGAATACGTCCAACCCCACCTTCCTGCGTTCGGGCTACAAGCACAACGTCATTCCCGAGTCCGCCGAGGCCTTCGTCGACTGCCGTACCCTGCCTGGGCAGCAGGAGCTGGTGTTCGAGACCATCAAGCAACTTGCCGGCGACGGAATCGACATCAGCTACGTCAATAAGGACGTTTCCTTGGAAGTGCCTTTTGCCGGCAACCTTGTCGATTCCATGATCGATGCCCTCCACTCCGAGGACCCCGGGGCCAAGGTCCTGCCCTACACCCTCTCCGGCGGCACGGACAACAAGTCACTGAGCAAGATCGGCATCACCGGGTACGGCTTTGCGCCCCTGATGCTGCCGGACGAGCTCGATTTCACCGGAATGTTCCATGGTGTTGACGAGCGGGTGCCCGCAGAGTCACTCCAGTTCGGCGCCCGCGTCCTGAATACCCTGCTGAGCAACTACTAAACGGCACCCACCACAAGGAGGCCCTGCTTTGACTCCCGAAGAAATCCTTCCCGACGCCCTGCTGGAAAGACTGCGGGGCCGTGCTGCCGGGTACGACCACAACAACCAGTTCTTCCATGAGGACCTGGAAGAACTGGCAGCCGCCGGTTACCTCAAGCTGTTCGTGCCGGAGCACGACGGCGGCTTGGGGCTTGGTCTCGAAGCGGTAGCTGCGCTGCAGCAGCGGCTCGCAACGGCTGCCCCGGCCACCGCCCTGGCGGTGAACATGCACTTGGTGTGGACCGGCGTCGCGCGCGTCATGGCGGCCAGGGGTGACGATTCCCTGGACTTCGTCCTCAAGGAAGCCGGGAAGGGCGAAATCTTCGCCTTCGGTATATCGGAGGCCGGCAATGATTCCATGCTGTTTGATTCGGGCACCGTTGCCGAACCTTTGGCTGACGGCAGTTACCGCTTCACCGGCCGGAAGATCTTCACCAGCCTCTCGCGTGGCTGGACGCGGCTGGGGACGTTCGGCAAGGACCCGGAAGCCAGGGAGGGTGAGGGCGAATTGGTGTTCGGCTTCCTCCGCCGTGACGAACCCGGGCATGAGACCCTCAGCGACTGGGACACCCTGGGCATGCGGGCCAGTGCTTCGAACACGACGCTGCTGCATGGAGCGGTCATCCCGGCCGAACGCATCTTCCGGAAACTGCCTGTGGGTCCCAACAAGGACTTGCTGATCTTCGCCATCTTCGCGTGCTTTGAGACGTTGCTTGCCGCCGTCTATACGGGCGTTGCCGAGAGGGCGTTCACGCTTGCGGTGGAGAATGTGAAGCGTCGCGTGTCGGCGAAATACGGTGGCCGCAGTTACGCGCAGGACCCGGACATCCGGTGGAAAGTGGCCGACGCTGCTTTGGCGATGGACGGGATCTACCCTCAGATCTCAGCGGTGGCCCGCGACGTCGACACCATGGTGGACCACGGGGCCCAATGGTTCCCCAAGCTTGTGGGGATCAAGTCCCGCGCCACCGAAAACGCCCGGCATGTGGTGGACCTGGCCATCCGGGTCACCGGAGGATCAAGCTACTTCCGTGGCTCGGAGATGGAGCGGCTGTACAGGGACGTCCTGGCGGGAATCTTCCATCCATCCAACGACGAATCAGCCCACAACACAGTTGCCAGCGCCTGGCTGGGACCACTCGAGGGCTAGTCGAACGAACTGCGTGCGTCGAAGGAGCTTGGGCACCTAGACGGTGCGCTGCACGGAGTAGACCTTGCGGCGCAGCCAGAATCGTCGTCCGCCACCGAGATAGAGGACGCTGCGCTCCAGTTCCCACTTGCCGTACTCTGAGTGCTCGGCCAGCCGGCGCCGGGCGTCGGGCAGTGAATCATCAGGCCCCACCGTCAGAACGAGGTATTCGTACTGACGTGCGTAGTCTCGTTGGCGCTCCACGGAGCTGCCTGGAAATTGTTCTCTCATCCCTCTCCATTTTCGTCTTTTTCCGGCTAACGTGAAGTCATGAGCATCGATCCGCGTGTCGCGCTTCAATCATTTACCGCCGCCCTGGAAGAACATCTCGCCGCTGCATCGGCACGACGCGGTGAGGGCGACCCCACCGTCGAAGCCGCCTTCTTCGCCGTTGCTGACGCCTTCGAAGTCTACGAAGACGCCCTCTACGAGTCATTTTCAGAGGTCACGCCTCTCCAGGTTTTCGAGGATGAGGATGAAGATGAGGAAGAGGACGACGAAGACGAGGCGCTCGAGAGCGTAGACGACTGATTTTCCGTTGTACCGGCCGCCACACGGCGGCCGGTTTTTTGTGCCCTTTTCGCGGGTTCGGCCTTGGTGAAACGGTGCGGATTTCCGGGCTTTTCCCTGTCCTCGCGGTCAAGCAAAACACGTAGTGCCCCGACGGCCAGCTAGGTACTCGCACGTAGGACCCTTGGGCAATACTGCGCAAACTTGAGTACCGACTACTGGTGCGCCCCCTTGCGGCCAAAGCTTCACTGATATGTAGGCAATGGACGGTCTGCAAAGAAGGCTGACAAGGTGAAAGTTCCAGTCGTACGTTTAGGCAAGGCGGCAGCACCCAAGGGTGCGGGCCATGCTGCCGTGGGACCAGCCTTCCCAGTGGACCCGGTCACTGCCCACGTCAATCCGCCGGTGTCTCCCTGGATTGACAAGTCCGTTGCTGCACAACGGACTAAAAAGGCGGGACTGGCGGCGCCCAGGCCGGATGTCACCCTGGACCTCGTGCCGCCAGTCACCCACCGCCACTCACGCGTCAAGCCCCCGCAGCGGAACCGGCTGGGCTGGACGCGCTTCCTGACCACCTCCCTGACAGTCTCCGACACCATACTGGTCTCAGCCGCCGTCTCAGCCGGCTATGCACTCAATACCGGGGGACTGCCCTTCACAGACGGAACTTCCGGGTTCCCGCGCCAACTGACCCTGGTGGTGATCCTGGGCATCATCTGGCTCGCCGCCCTGGAGGTCTACCGGACCAGGGATCCGAAAGTACTGGGAGTTGGACCGGAAGAATACAAACGGGTGCTCTCAGCGAGCTTCAGGGTGTTCGGCTTCCTGGCAATCGTCGCAGTGGTTTTCCGTGTTGAATCGGTAAGCTCCTACGTTCTTGTCTCCCTGCCACTGGGCATCGTGGCGCTGACAGGCAGCAGATGGGGCTTCCGTAGGTGGCTGACCCGCGAAAAATCACGGGGGCGCTGCCTGACCCGCGCCATCGTGGTGGGAGAACCACAGGACGTCCGGTACGTGATCAAGCAGATCAACCGGAAGTCAGGTGCCCCCTACGACATCCTCGGCGCATGCCTCCCGGGGGCCAGGCGTGGGGCGGTGCTGGTCGTAGACCAGGTCCGTGTCCCCGTTCTGTCATCCATCTACGGGATAGCGCACACGGTCCGCCAAACCGGAGCGAATGCCGTCATCGTCGCCGGACCCTTGCCCGGCGGAAACCAATTCATCCAGGAACTCGGCTGGCGCTTGGAAGAAGACGCCGCCGAACTCGTCCTGGCCGCAACGCTGACCAATGTGGCCGGCCCCCGGATCCACTGGCGGCCCGTGGAAGGCCTGCCACTGATGCACGTGGACATTCCGCACTACTCCGGAGGCAAGCACACCCTCAAGCGATTGATGGATATCGCCGTTTCTTCCCTGGCACTGGTTGTCCTCTCGCCGGTCCTGTTGGCCCTTGCCATGATCGTCAAAGCAGACAGTCCCGGTCCTGTGCTCTTCCGCCAGCAACGCATAGGAAAGCAAGGCACCACGTTCCAGATGCTCAAATTCCGTTCCATGGTGGTTGACGCCGAAGCGCGCTTGGAGGAACTGGACAACCAGGACGAAGGAGCAGGCGTACTTTTCAAAATCCGCGGTGACCCACGTGTCACGACATGTGGCCGGTGGATGCGCAAGTACTCCTTGGACGAACTGCCGCAGTTCTGGAACGTCCTTGCAGGCGACATGAGCCTGGTCGGCCCACGGCCACCGCTGGCGCGGGAAGTGAATGGGTATGAACGACACACCCATCGCCGGCTCCTGATCAAGCCCGGCATCACCGGGCTCTGGCAAATCAACGGACGGTCCGACCTCCCCTGGGATGAGGCTGTCCGGCTCGATCTCTACTACGTGGAGAACTGGTCCATCGCGGGGGACTTGATGATCATGTGGCGCACTTTCCGGGCCATGATCCGGCCATCGGGTGCCTATTAGCCACCGCCCGCAAGGCAAGGCAACAAGAAACCTGCTACCTATACAGAATCCGAGTGGGAAATGAGCATACGAACTATTCCATCTGGACAACTCAACGGCAACGGTCACCGGCCCAAGCTGCGCATTGCGGTGGTCGGCGCCGGTTATTGGGGTCCCAACCTCGCACGGAACCTCAAAGCCAGCCCGGACTGGGATCTCGTAGCCATCTGCGACCTGGACGTTGAGCGCGGCATGAAGCTCGCCGAATCGGTGGGTGGGGTGGCCGTCGTCGAGTCTTTGGACGAACTGCTGGACGACTACAACCTGGACGCCGTGGCCGTCGCAACCCCGGCGCACACGCACCACGGCGTAGTGATGACGGCCCTGCGCGCGGGCAAGCACGTCCTGGTGGAGAAACCGCTGGCTGACAGCCGCGCCAAGGGACTGGAAATGGTGGACGAAGCCAAAGCCAGGGGACTGGTGCTGATGGCCGACCACACTTACTGCTTTACCCCGGCGGTCCTCAAAATCCAGGAACTGGTGGCCAGCGGCGCCTTGGGCGACATCCTCTATGTTGACTCGGTCCGGATCAACCTCGGGCTCGTCCAACCCGATGTCAACGTGTTCTGGGACTTGGCGCCCCACGACCTCTCCATCCTCGACTTTGTCCTGCCGGGCGGCCTGCACCCCACCGAAATTTCGGCCCACGGCGCGGATCCCCTCGGTACCGGCCGCGACTGCGTCGGGCACTTGACCTTCGGACTGCCCAATGACGCCATGGTCCACATCCACGTCAACTGGCTCAGCCCCACCAAAATCCGGCAGATGATCATCGGAGGGTCAAAGAGGACCCTCGTCTGGGATGACTTGAATCCGCAGCAACGGCTCAGCGTTTACGACCGCGGCGTCAGCCTGGAGCAACAACCCCGATCGGCTGCAGACAAGAAAGCTTCGGCCATCTCGTACCGTCTTGGCGACACGTGGTCACCGGCCCTCCAGGAGCGCGAACCGCTGGGACAAGTGGTGGCTGAACTCGCTACCTCCATCCGGAACCACACGATGCCCCGCACCAGCGGCGAATCCGGGCTCAGGGTCTTGTCCGTCCTGGAGGCCGTGACGCAAAGCCTCGGCACGGATGGACGGTCCACCATCGTGGCCGGCAATGAGACGAATCTCCAGGTTGTGCGATGAAAGAGCTCTTGGGCGCCAACGTGCTGGTCACCGGAGGCGCCGGAACCATCGGCTCCACCGTGGTGGACCAACTGCTCGACGCAGGCGTGGCCCACGTCGACGTTTTGGACAACCTGGTGCGCGGCAGACGCGCGAACCTGGACCAGGCTTTGGGCGGCGAGCGCGTCTCCCTGGTCGAAGGTGACCTGCGGGACCGTGACCTCGTCAACGACCTCACCCGCGGCAAAGACCTCGTGTTCCACCAGGCCGCCATCCGCATCACCCAGTGCGCAGAAGAACCACGCCTGGCACTCGAAGTTCTGGTGGACGGCACTTTCAACGTCTACGAAGCAGCCGTGGACCACAAAGTGGGCAAACTCGTCTCCGCGTCAAGCGCGTCCGTGTACGGGATGGCTGAACAGTTTCCCACCAGGGAAAACCATCACCACCACAACAACGACACCTTCTACGGCGCGGCAAAGTCCTTCAACGAAGGGATGGCCAGGAGCTTCCGGGCCATGTCCGGCCTGGACTACGTCCTGCTGCGCTACTTCAACGTATACGGACCCCGCATGGACGTCCATGGGCTCTACACCGAAGTCCTCGTGCGCTGGATGGAACGGATCGACGACGGCCAGCCACCCATGATCTTCGGCAGCGGTGACCAAACCATGGACTTCGTCCACACCCACGACGTCGCCCGGGCCAACATCCTGGCAGCTGTCAGCGATGTGCGTGAAGGCGTCTACAACGTCGCCAGCGGAACCGAAACCAGCCTGGCTGAGCTGGCGCAGACCCTCCTGAATGTCATGGGTTCAAGCCTGCATCTCGAGCACGGTCCGGAGCGTGCCGTCAACGGCGTGGCCCGGCGCCTGGCGGACACCACCGCAGCACGTAAAGACCTGGGTTTCGAAGCAGCCATTGGACTGGAGGACGGTCTGCGTACTTTGGTCTCATGGTGGCGGCCGCTCCGTGCGGAAATAGCAGCCGCCCGCCTCGTGGCCCACCCCGCCGTCCCCGCAGCAGGTGCGCGATGACCATCTCCGAGACGCGCCTGGCCCGTATCGACGTCATGAAACCCTGGCTTGGCGAAGAGGAAGCCCAAGCAGTGGCCGAAGTGATTGCCTCCGGGTGGGTGGCCCAAGGACCCAAGGTCCGTCAGTTCGAAGAAGCCTTCGCGGCGGAGCAATTGGCAGGTCACGCAGTGGCTACCTCCAGCTGCACTTCAGCCCTGCACCTGGCGCTCGCGGTCGCCGGCGTTGGACCGGGTGATGACGTCGTTGTCCCGTCATTTTCCTTCATTGCCACAGCGAACGCGGCTACTTACATGGGAGCACGCCCTGTGTTCGCCGACGTCGACCTCCAGACAGGGTGCGTGACAGCCGAGACCGTGGAAAGAGCCCTGACTCAGGAAACCAAGGCAGTCATCGCCGTGGACCAAGGCGGGGTGCCCGTTGACCTGGATCCCATCAGGGCCCTGTGTGAGCCCCGCGGGATCATCGTGGTGGAAGACGCAGCCTGCGCCATTGGCTCCCGCTACCACGGCCGCCCTGTCGGTGCCGGCGCGGAGGTGGCAGCCTGGTCCTTCCACCCGCGCAAGATCCTCACGACGGGAGAGGGCGGCATGCTCTCAACTCCACGGCAGGACTTCGCGGACAGGGCACGACGCCTCCGGGAACATGCCATGAGCGTTTCGGCCTCGGACCGGCACGCCAGCATCCTCGCACCGGCCGAAGAGTACCTCGAAGTCGGGTTCAACTACCGCATGACCGACCTTCAGGCCGCCGTCGGACTCGTCCAACTGGGCCGCCTCCGGGAAGCCGTCCAACGGCGTCGTGAACTGGCCGCAAACTACGCGAACGCGTTTGCCGGCGTCGCAGGCCTCCGCCTGGTCGGCGACCCGGACTACGGGACCGGCAACTTCCAATCCTGCTGGCTGGAAATCGGGCCGGCGTTTCCCCTCGGGAGGGACGGACTGATGGGCCATCTTGCACAGGACGGCATTTCAGCCCGGCGGGGCATCATGGCAGCCCACCGCCAACCCGCCTACGCGGGCAAGGACACCGGCGGGGCGTCCCTTGAGGTCACGAACTGGCTGACTGACCATACGCTCATCCTGCCGCTGTACCACCAGCTGGCCCTCCACGACCAGGTCCGGGTCATCGACTCGGTCCTGCGGGCATCGAGGCACCCATAATGAGCGAACTTCTCCTCATCGCTGCCAGCGGCCTCGCCCGTGAGGTACTGGCCATGGTCCGCAGCAGCGGCCCGTTCGACGTCATCGGAATCCTCGACGACGACGAGGACAAAGCCGGCCGGGTGGTCGACGGTGCACACGTCCTTGGGCCCATCCGTGACGCCCTGAAGTTCCCCCACGCGTTGCTGCTGGTCTGCATCGGATCAGGTAGCGGCCGCGAGGGTGTGGTGATGCGGTTACGAAGCCTCGGGCTTGACGAAGAACGCTACGCCACAGCCATAGATCCCTCCGTCAACGTTCCGGAGGGGTGCGTGATCGGCCGGGGGAGCATCATCCTGGCCCACGTCAGCATGACGGCGTCAGTGACCATCGGCAATCACGTTGTCGCCATGCCCGGGGTCACCTTCACCCACGACGACGTCATCAGTGACTTCGCCACATTCGCATCAGGCGTTTCCCTGGGCGGCAACGTTCGGGTCGGCCGGGCGGCCTACATCGGCATGAACGCCAGTGTCCGGGAGGGCCGGTCCATCGGGGCCAAAGCGACCATTGGCATGGGAGCGGCCGTTCTGAACGATGTTCCCGACGACGAGACCTGGGCCGGTGTCCCGGCCCGGGTGATCAGGCGCGGCAATACGCCTGCGCTGGAGGGGGCCCAGTGACGCTCAAGAGCCCGGTTACCCAGCGGAAGGGACCAACCCCCACAAGGGCGTTCGTGATCAGCGTCGTCAACGCCTTTATCACCAAGCTGGGGACCATTGGAATCGGTATAGCGTTGGCGCGGCTGCTGGGGCCTGAGGAATTCGGGACCTACGCGGTGGCGTTCATTGCGCTCGTCGCCGTCCTGAGCTTCAACGAATTGGGCGTCAGCCTGGCGATCGTACGCTGGCCGGGGGACCCCAAGGAAATAGCCGCCACAGTCACCACCATCTCCGTAGTCTGCAGTGTCCTGCTGTTCGGGCTCTCGTACGCGGTTGCACCCCTCTTCACAGCGGCCATGGGAAACGAGGCAGCAACGGACGTGGTCAGGGCCTTGGCCTTCTGCATCGTGCTCAACGGGCTG
Organism: Paenarthrobacter sp. CC6; assembly: GCF_040560085.1. Classification (NCBI taxonomy): domain Bacteria; kingdom Bacillati; phylum Actinomycetota; class Actinomycetes; order Micrococcales; family Micrococcaceae; genus Paenarthrobacter; species Paenarthrobacter sp. CC6. Next base: position 139,035 of record NZ_JARDAN010000006.1, read on the forward strand.
GTGGCCACGCCCGCGGCCCTGTTGCAGCGCAACTTCCGCCAGGGACAACGGATGGTCATCGACCAAGTCAATGTGTGGCTCGGGGCGGGCGTTTCGTTGATCCTGGTGATCGCCGGAATGGGAGCCATGAGCCTGGCAGTGGGCCGGGTCCTGGCCAGCCTCGTAGCGGCCGTCCTGTTCCTTGTTTACTCGCCCCTGCCGTACCGGTTCGGATTCTCACCGCTCTCCGCGAAACAGCTCCTGGCTTTCGGACTTCCCCTGGCAGGTGCGAGCGCTGTGGTCTTTGCCGTGGGTTACGTCGACCAACTCATCGCCGGGCGGCTGTTTGGCCCGGTGGTCCTCGGCTTCTATGTCATGGCCTTCAACATGGCCGGGTGGCCCTCGAGTTTGTTGTCCCAACCCCTGCGAAGCGTGGCGCCGCCGACCTTCGCCAGGCTCCAGGACCGGCCGGATGACATGAGGGCGGCCTTGCTGGCGATGATCGGAGCAGTGTCGGCCATGGTGTTGCCCGTCTCGGCGGTGATGGTGGGGTGCGCCCTTCCCCTTGTCAATGTCGTCTACGGTGAAGCCTGGGCCCCGGCGGGCATGGCGCTGATGTGGTTGGCGCCCCTCACGGTCCTCCGGATCCTCCATGAGCTGCTGTACGACTACCTCGTGGTCCTGGGTTCGTCCCTGTCCATCTTGAATGTGCAGCTCGTGGCTCTGATCGCGCTCGTTCCGGCGCTGCTGGCAGGCGGTGCGCTCGCAGGGATGCCTGGGCTGGCAGCGGCTCCTGTGCTGGTGGCCCTGCTGGTGACCTCGCCGCTGTATCTCCGGGCTCTCCGGAAGGCAGGTGTGCCGCTCCTGGCCGTGGGAAAACGCTTGGGACTTCCCACGGTCATGGCAGCACTGACTGCAGCCGGCTGCTACGCAATCACCCGGTTCCTGGATTCCCCTGTGGTCGCTGTCCTCGTTTCCACGGGACTGGGAGTCGTCGCGATGGCGGCAATCATGGGGCTTCGACGGCAGGACCTGCGGGACGTCCGGATGTGGGGGCGTGGACGGGAGGTGGCCGCGACATGAGGATCCTGATCTACCCGCACGATCTGCGCATGGGCGGCAGCCAATTGAACGCCATCGAACTCGGTGCCGCAATCAGGCAACTGGGCCATGAGGTCATTCTCTTTGGACAGCCCGGGCCCCTCGTCGAAAGGGGAGCAGAGCTTGGGTTGGAGTTTGTCCCCGCACCTGCACCAGGGAAGCGACCTTCCCCATCGGTCATCAGAACTTTGGTGCGCACCGTCCGCGAGCGCCGGATCGACGTCGTTCACGGCTACGAATGGCCCCCGGCGCTGGAGTGCCTGGCGGCCTCCAGGCTGGTGCCGGACACCACCGCGGTGGCCACGGTGATGTCCATGGCAGTGGCTCCGTTCATCCCCAGGTCCATGCCGCTGATGGTGGGCACTGAACAGATCCGGCAGGGCGAGCTGTCCTCCGGACGCCACCGTGTCCATTTGCTGGAACCGCCCGTGGACATCATGGCCAACCGCGTGGTCGATGACGCGGACCTGGAAGGGTTTCGCGCACGGTGGGGACTGCATGGCGACTTTTTCACGATGGTTTGCGTCTCCCGCTTGGCCAAGGAACTCAAGCTTGAAGGCATCCTGTCGGCGATTGATGCCGCGGGACAACTCGCCCGGGATCTCCCGGTGCATCTGCTGATCACAGGTTCAGGCCCGGCGGAATCCGTGGTCAGAGCCCAGGCCGAACGCGTCAACGCGGCGACAGGGGAAAACACGGTTATTCTCACCGGTGAACTTGCTGACCCCAGACCGGCCTACGCTGCTGCCGACGTCGTCCTGGGCATGGGCGGCTCCGCCCTCCGGGGGCTATCGTTCGCCAAACCGCTCGTTGTCCAGGGCGAAGGAGGCTTCTGGGAACTTCTCACTCCAGAGTCCCTGCCGGTGTTCCTTTGGCAGGGCTGGTATGGTTCCGGTCCGGGTTCGACCGGTACCGGGACCGACGCGCTGGTAACCATCTTGAGGGCTCTCCACACGGACGAGCTGCTGAGGAAGTCATTAGGCTCTTTCGGCCGATCGGTGGTCGAAGACAGGTTTTCACTCACTTCCGCGGCGCAACACCAAACCGAGTTGTACCAGCGCTTCCTGGCCGGCGCTCCCGCGACGCGGTCCCGTTTGTGGGCTGAAACCATCGCCGGGGTGCAGTACTCCTCCTATGTGGTTCGCCGACGTTATCAGCGCCTCCGTGGCCACCAGCCCGCTGAAGACTTCAACGCCCGTCCTGTCGCCGTCCGTGCTGCCGCGGCCGGGCAACTCGTCTCAGGGGAGGCGTGATGGACACGATCATGTACATCTCCGGTGGCCAATGGGATGGCCTGCCCGGAACTGATCGGCTGCTGGCTGAGTCCTTGGCAGAGACAGGCCCGGTCCTCTGGGTTGACCAACCTGCCCCTGTCTTCCGGTTCGCAGATGTCCGGAACCACACGGTGAGGAGTCTTCGCGGGATCCCGGAGACCATGACACCGCACTTGTCGCGCTTGCGGCTTCCTGCTCCGCCGTTCTTCAGCAGCACGCTTGGCCGTCCCCTGACCGAAGCCATTGCACGTCACTGCATGGATAACGCCATGAAGACCGCAGGCGGTCCAGTGTCGGCGGTCGTCAATGCCTCCCCGGTTGTAGCGTTCCCTGACCGTGGCAGCGGCGTGCGGCTGCTGCATCTGACGGATGACTGGCTGGCCGCAGCTGAATTGATCGGATTTCCCTCCGGCTATCTGAGGCGCTCCCTGGAACGCAACATCGGGACGGCCGATGTCATCACCGCTGTCTCAGCAGGCCTGGCCGCCAAGATGTCCCATTTCTCGGGACGGCCCGTGCAGGTTCTTCCCAATGGGTGCCGTCCACCGGCCAGCCCGTCCACAGACGAGCACCGGAGGCCGGTCGCGGTCCTGGTGGGACAACTCAACGAACGATTGGACCTTGACGTGCTGGAGTCGTTGGCCGACGCCGGGCTCAGCCTTCTGGTCATTGGTCCGCGGACTGAGTCCAACCCGATAACCAGGCTGAGGCTGGACGCCTTTCTGGAGCGAAGCAACGTGGATTGGCGTGGACCTCTGGCCCCTGATGACGTACGGCGGCTGCTTCTGACCGCAGCCGTCGGGATCACCCCTTATGCCGACACGGAATTCAATAGATCCAGCTTCCCCCTGAAAACGTTGGAATACCTGTCGTCGGGCTTGCCCGTGGTCGCCACGGACCTGCCTTCCGTTCGATCGCTGCAGTGCAGCGCTTTAGCTGTGGCAAGCAGCCGTGCGGCATTCGTGGATCTGGTCAGGGCTGCCCTGCAGGAGCCTCCGGACCGGGAGCAACGTGAAGAGATGCGGCGCGTCGCGGAGGCGAACTCCTGGGACGTCCGGGCCGCCAGTATCAGGGATCTGTGCCGGCAACCGGGAGGCGGGCGCAACACCAAGTTGCGCACGACAGTTCAATCCGTTCGAGGAGCAAGCCATGAACGTTGATAAGCCGGGGAACCCGCCGTCGGGTATTGACCACGTGTTGCTCACTAGGTTCAATCTTCCTTCCCGGGGCTTTGAGAGCCTGGTCCGGGCCCAGGAAGGCTGGCTGAGGGACCGGATTGCTTTGTTCGAGCGCTACTGTCTACCCTCCGTGAAGGCACAGACCAACCGGGACTTCCGGTGGATCATCTACTTTGATCCGGAGAGTCCGGCCTGGCTGCTGGACCGCGTGCTTGGGCTGAACCGTGAAGGGACCTTCGTGCCCCTGTTCAGGACAGAAGTCAGCCCGTCCGAACTGCTTGAGGACATCAGGACAGTCACAGGGGGCGGACGTGGCACACTGCTCACCACCAACCTGGACAACGACGACGGGTTGGCCATCGATTTCGTGGACCGGGTGCAAAAAGCGGCCCACGATGCTGGAAACTCAGCGATCTACCTCGTATCCGGCCTGGTGATGGGAAAGGGTTCTGTTTTCCTAAGGAACGACCCCCGTAACGCGTTTTGCTCCGTCAGCGCCCCCTGGTCCGCTCCTGTGACGTGCTGGGCTGCATGGCACAACCGGCTGGGCCAATCCATGAAGGTCACATCGCTGCGCGGTGCACCTGGGTGGTTGCAGCTGGTCCACGATCACAATGTCAGCAACAGAATCCGCGGCCGGCGCGTTTCCCCCAAGCCTTACAGGGCACTTTTCCCGGCCCTTTTGGCGGATGCTCCCATCCCCACTGCAAGTTCCATCATCGTGGATCGGGTCTTTGAGTCTCCCCTCCGGGCGTTACGGGAGCTCGCCCGGAAGGCTGCCAAGGCCGTGACCATCGCGCTGCTTGGAACCCAGGGCATCGATCGCGTCAAGACGCTGCTTGCCAACCGGAGAAGCACAGTGTCCAGGACCTGAGCCGTACGACTGGTCCAAACCCAAAGACACTCAACGAAAGGTAAGAGCAGGACATGCAGGTACAAAAGATACTGAAAAGCCTGATACGCCGATGGTTCATCGTCGTGTTGGGTCTTGCCGTGACCGCAGGCGCCTGCTTCTTCCTCCAGCAGAACGCGCCCGACAACTACAAAGCCCAGGCGAGCCTGGTCCTCCTGCCCTCCACCAAAAGCGTCGGAGAAGCCGGTAATCCATATCTGGGGCTGGGCGGCATGAGCGAGGCCCTGGATATCCTCACCCGCAAGATGTCCTCCGAGGAGTTCAAGGAGACCATCCGTGAACAAAGCGGGGCCAGCACCTTCACTGCTGAAGCCGACAAAGGAACAAGCGGTGCAATCCTCCTCATCACAGCCTCCTCACCCGACTCCGGCCAGGCCCTCAAGATCCTGGATACTGTGATGAACCAGGCACCCGTGGCCCTGACCGAGCTGCAGGACGTCCTCAACGTGCCAACAACTTCCCGCATTTCCACGATGAAACTGCTTGAGGACAGCAAAGCAGTTCCCGAGGTCAAAGCCCGGACTCAACTGCTCCTGGTCACCGCTGCCGGCGGCGTCGCGTTCAGCATCATGCTTACCGTACTCATCGACGGGTTGCTCCTGTCCCGGAAACACCGCAAGAGCACAGAACCCACCGACAAGCCCGCCGGATCCAAACCGCCCACGCCGCCGGCTACCAGGCAAAGGAAACCTTCCTCGACGGAACGGTTTTCAAGCAACCGGCCCACAACGGACGAACCGGCACACCTCGCGGGTGAAACTGCCAGTGTCGTACCCAGTTCCTACAGGCCGGGATAACCATGACCGCAGCCATCCTTCTCCGTATCCTGGGCAGGCGCTGGTACATCGTGGCCATCGGGATAGCCATCGGACTGGCGTCCCTGGGCGCGGTCCGGTCCGCTGAGCCTGTCTACTGGACCAAGGCGGAAGTTACGTTCGTCGCTCCGGACCGCGAACCGGCCTACTGGATACCCGGTGACGACTACGCGTCGCTGGTGGACTTCGCGGCCATGGTGGAGCGACGTGTCAACTACGACTCAGCATCTGTGGATCTCACGCTCTCCAGCGGAACCCTTTATGGTGCCGGGGTCCGGCACGGCTACTCAGTGACCCTGCTCAACAGCGGCGGCCAATGGGCCAAGAGCTTCCGATGGCCGGTCCTATCCGTGCAGGTGGTCGACTCCAGCGCACAAAAGGTGAAGGACGTGCTCCAAAACGTTGTCGACGGCATCAATGACGCTTCCCTGGCCCTCCAGCAGGAGGCAGGTGTCCAACAAGCCCTCATCACCACCCTCACGTCGCCGTCCAGCCCTGAGATCGTGTTCGGCGGAGGCACCCAACTCAACCGCGTCAAAGGCGCAGTATTCTGGGTTGGCCTAGCCGCCACACTTTCCATCCTGGCCGCAGTCATTGTTGATTCACGGCCCCGTCGCCGCAGAATCCTGCACAAGGGCGGCTCAAGCGTCCAACGTCCCGACATCCCGCACGCAAAGGTGAACTCCCGTGTACCGGGCTAACGGGTTACTACATCGAGACGGCATCCAGGGGGTGGCCCGGAAGTCCGATGCGCCCCTGTTCCTCACCATCTACCTGGTGCTCACATGTGCCCTGCCGTCAAACATGGTGATAGCGTCCCTGGGGTCCATCGGCCGGCCAAGCACGCTCTTCGCCCTCCTGGCCCTCGCGTGGTGGATCCTGCACCAGCTGCGCCGCACGACACCATCAATCAGGCGGTGGCATCCCTTGCGGGTGGCACTGGCAGCCTTCCTCCTCGTCGCAGCATCCAGTTACGCCTACGCCATGGTCAGGGGATTGCCGGAAAGCGAAGCCAGCCCCGCAGACGCGGGCCTCCTACGGCTCGCAGGATGGGCCGGGATCCTGCTCATAGCAACTGACGGCCTGACAACCCGCGAAAGCGTCAGGACGCTGCTCCGCAGGATCGCCCTGGCCGGGGGACTGACAGCATTGCTGGGCCTGCTCCAGTTCGCCACCGGCTCGTCCCTCATCGAATGGATCAGGATACCGGGCCTCAGCGTCAGCTCGGAGCTGGCAAACATCGATTCCCGGGGAGGCTTTGTCCGCGCGGCCGGCATGTCGTTGCATCCCCTTGAATACGGGGTAGTCCTCTCCACCTCGCTGCCGATAGCCATCACCCTCGCCCTCAACGACACCACCAAGCGCCGGCTGCTGTGGTGGCTCCCCGTTGGCCTGATATCCGTAGCTGCCATGCTCTCCGTCTCCCGGGCCGCACTGATCTGCATGGCATTGGCTTTCCTCATCTTCCTGCCGGTATGGCCCAAACAGCTCCGGCGGAAGGCCGTGATGGTTTCAGCCCTCCTGGTGGCAGTGATCTACGTAGTGACGCCAGGCATGATCGGAACACTCTTGGGCCTTTTCACCATAGGGACCGACGACCCCAGCATCAGTTCAAGAACCAACGGCTACTCCACCGCCTTCGGAATGGCGAGCCAGAACTTGCTGTTGGGCCGTGGCTTCGGCACCTTCCTCCCCGCGTACGTCATCGTTGACAACCAATACCTGGGGCTCCTGGTCGAACTCGGCATAGCAGGCCTGATCGCCTTCCTGCTGCTGGTCTTTGCCGGCATCCTCTGCGCCTGGCAGGCCAGGAAGTCGGCCAGGGACAACGAACTGCGCCAAATGAGCCAGTCAGTCCTTGCAAGCGTCGCCGCAGCCGCATTGGCCTTCGGATTCTTCGACGCCTTCGCCTTCCCCATGGCAGCCAGCCTCCTGTTCCTTATGCTGGGCATCTCCGGGGCGCTATGGCGCATATCGCGCAGGGAAACGACGGAGGCACAGATCCAGGAGAAAGCCGCAACCTCGGGGGACAGCTGAGACAGGGGACAGCTGGGACCGGGGACAGCTGGGACCGGGGACAGCTGAGACAGGATCAAGGCAGGGCAACCGTCTATCGGCGGCTCTCATCCCGCTCCCACACAGGAGCAGAGATGCCGGAGACCCCGGCACGACGACGACCCGCCACCGCGAACACCGCATAGACGGCCGCATCGAAAGCCGTCCGCGGCCCACGCACCGAGGCAAGCAACTGCCGCACGGTCCGTGACAAGGACGCCCCACCAGCCACTACATCCTGCTCGGCATTTCCCCGATACGTTCGCCGCAGGACAGCCAACAAGGCGCCAGAGGTCCTGGGCGTCCGGACGACCACCGGCTCCGTAGCAAGAACCGCCTTCTCCTGCTCATCAAAGAGCCTGTCCACGAAATAGTCATCACCCGTGAGCGCAGGAAAGACCCCCATACGGAGATGCCCTGAGTGGCTCAGGGCATAGGCACCAGCACCCCACAGACCCTGCGCATTGCCCGGGATCCTGCTGCGGGCACGGTAGTAAGCCCGGACAGGCGCAGAAGCGCCCTGTGTGTCGTATCGGAAGGCCGGCCGGGCAGCCAGTAAGGTCCCATCCTGCAACGCTGCAAATACCTCAGCAAGGGCCGTGGCGCTGACCTCAATGTCCGCGTCCAGATAGAGGCGGGGCCACAACCGGGTGCATTGGTCGCCGGCATTGAGCGCTGCCGTCTTTGACGCCTCCGGCACCTGAAGTACCGAAACCCCCTGCCACTGGGACGCGATCGCCTCCGTCCCATCGCTACAGCCGTTGCAGGCCACCACAACATCCACCGTGCCCCACCCAATGACCTCCCGCAGCGACCCAAGGGTACGCCCGATGACGGCAGCCTCATTATGGGCGGGGATAATCACAGCGCCCGAGGGGAACGCCCCCACCATCAGAGGACCCCGCCAACATTGCGTACGGCATGCGGCAGGCGATCCCACCGCCGTCGGCTGGCCACTGCCCAGGCAGCTTCCAGATGACCCGGCTTTCCCAACCGGGCCACCTCAGCGGCGAGAACGGCACCGCGAAACGCCATGACCCGACCCGGCCCAAGATACTTCTCCGCATAACGGACCCTGTTCACAGACATCAAGGCAGTCAACTGAGGCGAAGCCCCGGACCCACCGCGTTGATGCCACATCCGCGCGGAAGGCTCAAACCAGATGGAATACCCCGCCTCCCGCATACGGTGGCAGTAGTCCGTCTCTTCCGAATACAGGAAAAACCGTTCATCCCAGGCTCCCACGGCCTTAGCCGCACCGGCATCCAGCAAAAGCGCGGCACCCGTTGCCCACTCAACCCGATGCCCGTGCAAATAGCTCTCTTCATCAAAGTCCATCTCGGACAACCACCCAGGGCGTTTCCTCACATGGCTGCCCAGCGCGGCGTCACCCAGCGCTCGCAGGATTCCCGGCTCACGGCGCAGCGAAGGGTAGACGCTCCCGTCGTCGTCCAGCAGGACAGGCACCACCATCCCGGCGCCGGACCGTACCATGCGTCTGCGCATTGCACTGATGGCACCCTCCTCGATACGGAGATCGGGATTGAGGATGAGGTAGGTGGCCGCTTCTCCGGCTTCTGAAAGTGCGGCGTTGATGCCCCCGGCGTATCCGAGGTTCCCTCCGGTTTTTATGGCAATGACGTCGGGAAATTGTGCCAGCGCCTCAAGCGTGTGGTCGTTGGGGGAGTTGTCGGCCACCACCACCTTGATCGACTGGCCCAAGGCCTCCTTCCGCAGGCCCCGGACCAAGGGCCCGATATCGTCCTCGTTGTTGTAAGTGACGACGACGACGGCGACATCGGCTGCAGCCCTGGCAGGGAGGAAAGACCCCGGAGCGCGGCTGGGCGCACGCTCCGGGACATCCCTGGAAGGCAAGGACCTGTTGGACGGCAGGGATAAGCCACTGTCCCTGCGCAACCGCACATAGGCTTCCGGGCCTTCCACGAGGTACCGCCGGGCAAGACGGCGTGGTTCCAACGCAAGCCGCCAAGCCCACTCAAGGCTGTTGGAACTCACCCATGAAGGGGCCCGCCGGATGTGGCCTGCCAGAAAGTCCACCACCGCTCCGAAAGCCAGCAGTACCTTGGCTCCGGTCAGGGCTCCGTACTCTGATATCCAAAGTTCCTGCCGGGGTTTTCCCAAGCCGACGATCAGGATGTCAGGGGCTGTCAACGCGATCATTGCTGCCAGCTCCCGGGAAGCGTGGTCATCCCCAAGAGTGCTCCGTGGCGGTGCCCACCATCCAGTGACCGCAAGCTTTGGCCGTTCCACCTCGAATTTGGCCCGTATCCGTTCCTGGGTCTGAACCGACCCGCCAAGGAACCCGATACTGAGGCCCCTTCGTTCTGCCTCATCCAACAAAGGGTCCACGAGATCGCTGCCCGCCAGCCTCGGCCATGTCCGTGCGGTGAGGCGCCGGGCCTCAGTAGCCAGCGGGGCGCCGTCGATAAGCGTCAACCACTCCAGGGACCGGGACCGTTCCAGGGTCTCCTCCCACCGGCTCCCGGAGCCGAAATGACGTATGTGGTCCAAATTGGCTGAGCACACTCCCAGGGGCGGTGCGCCGGTAGCGCCGGCCCTGCCCAGGATCTCCTGAATTGCCGGGTCGAACTCCATGAGCTTTACGGGGACGCCGCCCAGATTGACCCAGCGCTCCGGGGACGTGGCGGCGGGCGTCCCGCCGTCATCCATCGGCCTCTGGAGCAGGAGGCTGCGGCCACTGAGCCCGCTGGTCAGGGGGCGGTGGCGGACTGCACCGTGGAGGGCATTTCGGGTAGGCAGGACTTTGGGTAGCAGCATTCTTGGCTCCAGGCTCGGGTCAAGCTCAAGGCATAACCATGTGGCCCACGATCCGTGGCTGCTGCACTGCCAGGATCGTGGATGGCGGACAAACGCCGCCACATCGACATGTTCACTTGAGTTGTCTCCCGGCCTCCTGCCAGAGGCTGCCGTAGAGCTACTTTAGGACGATTTTCCGGTGTCCGCCAGAGCCCTGGGCGGCCTTTGCCGGGACAGTACGCGCCTTAAAGCGCGATGCGGTAGACATGGTGCGTGTATTCGTTCGGGAAAGCATCCGTGAATTTCCCGCCCTGAATGTGAATCGACCGGTTCTCGCCCAACACCTCCACGGCGGACCCGGTGATCCCGCCCGGGAGAGTGAAGGTCCTGCTTCCGGTGAGCCCGTCGTCCGTCATCGCGAAAATATAGGCACTTCCGTCCTTGGCTTTGAGCATCGTGTCGGTCCCCTCGCCAAAATCCCAAACGTAGGACTGGGTGTTGATGACAGGCGCCAATGAAGTGATGGCGTGATTCACGACCGCCGCTGCAGCCACTTGGTCCTTCAAGCAGGCAGCGCTGTGTATCCGGGCGTCCTGGAAAGCGTCGCCGCTGATGCAATCGTTGACGTTTTGCTGGTCCGGGGACTGGCTGAACCACACGATGCCCCGGGCCTCATGGATGATCGACGCCCACACCTGGGCTTGGACTTGCTCGGGGCCCAACTGCTTGTAACCGCCTGTGGAACCGCCGGTGCTGATCACAGTGGGCAGAGCCCAGAGTGGTGCCTGTACGCCCCGCGCGGCATTGATTTCCTGCTGGAGCTGCATGATTTTGCCGTAGCTCGAGGCCGTGCGGCAGTTCACTGGGGCGATGGGATTCTGTTCCTTGGGCGTCCGCCACCTGAGCGTCCCGTCGCCCCAATCGCACTGGGGGACGGCGTAGAAGTACTGGTCCACGGAGTTCACGTTCGCAGTGCTGAAATAGTCCATCGACAACTGCATGGGCACGTCATAGGTGATGATCCCCGAGGTCCAGTTCGCGTAGGTGAACCTGCCCGTGGCTGCGGGATCATGCTGGGCTGCCAACTGCTTCATGTGGGCGAGCCCGGCTACGGGGTCATACCTGCCGTCCACTTCGTCGTCCAGGACGCTCCCCACCTGCCGGTCCCAGCCGGCCGGTGCGTCCTTGGTCGCGAAAAGGGTGAACATGCCGTGCGCGGAGATGGCTGCACTGGATGCGTCCGGGTTCCCTTGGACGTAAGTGTTGATGCCCAGCGATTTGTCGTAGGCCAGTTGCGCATCGCTTCCAGGGGACCCGTACCAGATCGCGATGGGAAAGAAGGACGGATCGCTCCAGCCGGCTGCGGTTGCCTTGGCAAACTGTCGCCAGTACGCCGGTCCGCCTTCCCACGGAATCCTGGGCAGCTCGTGGAACGCGTCCGCTGCTTCCACGGGGGCTGCCGTGGGGTCCGGCTGCGGAAGGGCAGCTGTCCTGGGTACGGTGCCAGGTATCGTGCTCGCCCAGAACAGCAGGCCAAACGTCAAGGCCATCGTGGTGAAGTAGCGAACCCGCATAGCGTCATCTTCTTCCGCAACCCAATGATGAGTACCTCAAAGGATGGCACCAGCTTCGCGAATCCGTAACCCGCCGTCGTCAATTGCTCCTGGTGCGGGCCGCGTTCAGGAGGGCCTTTGTCCAGTCATGTGTTGGAGATAATCGGCCAGCCGCTGTGAGGCGTCCGGGGGAGCGAAGCCCACTGCCGAAATTTTGCCGAGGTCCAGGACGCTGTTGGCCGGCCGCGGTGCCATCTCCGGTTTGTTGTACTCGGCTGTACTGATCGGGCGCACCAGGCGCGGGTCCGCTCCGCACAGCCGGTAGACGTCCGCAGCAACATCTGCCCAGCTCTGATTGCCGCCGCTGTTGCTGAGGTTGTAGGTTCCATGCGGGGCCCGGGAGTCGAGCAGGTGCCGGATCCCTGCGGCGAGGTCCTCGGCAAAGCTCAAGCGGCCAAGCTGGTCATCGACCACTCCCGGTGATGCACCTTTTGCAGCAAGGCCGGCCATGGTCCGAACAAAGTTCTTTCCGTCGCCGACCACCCAACTGGTCCTGACGATGTAGTGCCGCGGCACGGTACCCGCGGCGATGTCACCGGCGGCCTTGCTCTGTCCGTACACACCCAAAGGTGAGAAGGGTTCGTCCTCCCGGTGAGGCTTGACGGTCCCGTCAAAGACGTAATCGCTGGATACATGGACCAGGGTTAGAGAATGGTCGACGGCGGTGGCCGCCAACCGGGATACGGCGGCTGCGTTGATTGTCCAGGCAGCTGCACGGCCTTCAGGGCTTTCGGCAGCGTCAACCGCGGTAAATGCCGCGGCGTTGATGATCGTGGAGTAATCGCGCCAGTTCACTGACCGGTAGGAATCCTCGCTGGTGATGTCAAAGTCCCGGCGGCCGGCGAAGTCCACGGTGGTGTCGCCGTCGAATGCTTGCCGGAGCGCGGTGCCCAATTGGCCGCAGGCCCCCAGCACGAGCGTGCGCCGCTTCTCCATCGGACTGACGCCGGCCAGACTTGGGTGGTTCTTGTCCTGGTCCGAAAGGATGGCCTCGCTGAGGGGTATCGGCCAGGGAACAGCGACCTGTTCGTCGGCAAGATTCAGGAAGGTGTAGTTCTGCTGGGCCTCAGGGCTCCAATGGTCGTTCACGAGATAGGTGTAGGCGGTGTCGGCCTCCAGTGTCTGGAAGGCGTTGCCCACGCCACGGGGCACGAACACGGCTTGGCCAGGCGTCAACTCCGCCGTGAACAGGACACCGAAAGTCGGTCCTTTCCGGAGGTCCACCCAGGCCCCGAAAATACGACCGGAGGCCAAGGAGACGAACTTATCCCACGGCTCGGCATGGATGCCCCGCGTAGTGCCGCGTACGGCGTTGAAGGATATGTTGTTCTGCACGGGCCCGAAGTCCGGCAGTCCGGCAGCCAGCATTTTCCTGCGGTGCCAGTTCTCCTTGAACCAACCGCGGCCGTCGGTATGGACAGGGAGTTCGAAAAGCACCAACCCCGGGATCGGAGTCGGAGTGGAAGCCAGTTCCCGCGGGTCCACGGCCTAGTGCCCTTGACCTGCATATTTTGACTCCGTGACCGCTTTCTGAGGACGCCACCAGTCTTCGTTGCTTCTGTACCACTGCACGGTCTCTGCCAGGCCGGAGGCAAAGTCGGAGAACCGGGGCGTCCAGCCGAGCTCCCTGCGCAGCTTGGTGGAGTCGATGGCGTAACGCAGATCGTGCCCGGGCCGGTCCTTGACGAGGTCGTAGGCGTCAGGTTGTTGTCCATCGAGGGCGAGGAGCATTTCCACTACCTCGCGGTTCGATCGCTCGCCATCTGCCCCGACCAGGTAGGTTTCACCCACCCGGCCACGTTCAAGGATGGTCAAAACCGCGGAGGAATGGTCTTCCACATGGATCCAGTCCCGGACGTTTAATCCTTGCCCGTACAACCGCGGGCGCACGCCGTCCAGGATATTGGTGATCTGCCGCGGAATGAACTTCTCAACATGCTGGTAGGGACCGTAATTGTTGGAGCAATTGCTGATGGTCGCCTTCAGGCCGAACGAACGCACCCATGCCCGCACCAACATATCCGAGCCTGCCTTGGTGGCCGAGTAGGGGCTCGTCGGGCGGTAAACGGAGTCTTCAGTGAACTTGCGGCGTTCGTCCAAGGCCAGGTCTCCATACACTTCATCCGTGGAGATGTGATGGAAGCGTGTTCCATGCCGGCGGGCAGCCTCGATGAGAGTAAAGGTTCCCGCCAGGTTGGTATCCATGAACGGACGTGGATCCGCCAGGGAGTTGTCGTTGTGCGATTCTGCAGCGAAGTGGACGACGGCGTCCACCGAGGATGTCAGCGCGTCCACAACGCCGGCATCGCAGATATCGCCTTTTTGAAAATCGAAACGGCCGGACGGCAGCCCCGACAGGGATTCCATGTTGCCGGCGTAGGTCAATTTGTCCAGGACCGTGACATGGAGGCCGGTGTGCTCCATGATGAAGTGAACAAAATTGCATCCGATGAATCCGGCCCCGCCGGTGACAAGGATTCTCTGCATGGCCATAGCGTAACCGTCATGGACGGTGATGTGCAGCGGGAGAGGACAGCTAGATGCGCGGAATTATTCTTGCCGGTGGCACAGGATCCCGGCTTCATCCGATTACGCTCGCCATCAGTAAACAATTGGTTCCGGTTTTTGATAAACCGATGATTTACTACCCGCTGTGCACCCTGATGCTGGCGGGAATCCGGGACATCCTGATCATCACTACGCCTGCCGACGGCCATCAATTCGAAAATCTCCTGGGGGATGGCTCGCAATTCGGCGTAAATCTGAGTTACGCCCGTCAGCCCACTCCCGATGGCCTCGCCCAGGCGTTCATCCTGGGCGAGGAACACATCGGCAGCGGCAAAGTGGCGCTCATCCTCGGCGACAATATCTTCAATGGCCCCGGCATGGGCAACCAGCTCCGGCATTATGCCGATGTCGACGGCGGTGCAATTTTCGGCTATTGGGTCAAGGACCCGTCCGCTTACGGCGTGGTGGAATTCGACGACGACGGCCTGGCTGTTTCCATTGAAGAGAAGCCTGCCGTTCCCAAAAGCAACTACGCGGTTCCCGGCCTTTACTTTTATGACAACAATGTGGTTGCCATGGCAAAAGACCTTCAACCGTCTCCGCGCGGGGAGCTGGAAATCACTGACATCAACCGCAAGTACATGGAACTTGGACGGTTGCATGTGCAGAAGTTCCCGAGGGGTACAGCTTGGCTGGACACGGGAACCTTCAGCGACCTCAACGATGCATCCAATTACGTCCGGACCACCGAGAACAGGCAGGGCTTGAAAATCGGGGCCCCGGAAGAGGTGGCGTGGCGGATGGGATACCTGACCGACGACGAACTGCGCCGGCAAGCCGCGAAACTGGCCAAAAGCGGCTACGGCAGCTACCTGTTGGACATCCTGGACCGGCGCTGACAGCGCTAGGCTGCAGAAACGTCCTCCAGGGCCCTGGCAATCTCCGTTGGGAGCACGGACAATTGCGCGTCCAGCAATTCCTTGAGCTGGACAGCGTTCCTGGGTCCCACGACCGCGGAGGAAACCCCCGGCCGGGAAAGCAGCCAGCTCAATGAGACATCCAGCGGTGACCGGCCCAGACCACGTGCGGCCATTGCCACCGCTTCCACGACCCGGGACTCCCGGGGTTCCAGATAAGGCTCAACGTAACCGGCAAGCCTGCCCTGCGCTGCGCGGGAATCAGCGGGAATCTGTCCGCGGTACTTTCCGCTGAGCACACCACGTCCCAGCGGGGCCCAGGCCATCAAGCCAAGGCCTGCGTCCTCCACGGCAGGGATCAGTTCTTCTTCGGCTTTGCGGTTGACCAGTGAGTATTCGGACTGGTTGGCCACCAGCGTGAATCCGGCCACGGCCGCTGCCTTGGCCGTCTGCCAGCCGTTGTAGTTGGAAATGCCCACGTAGCGCGCCCGCCCGCTCCGCTGGGCCAATTCCAGGGCGGAGAGGGTCTCTTCCAGGGGCACGTTCGGGTCCCATTCCTGGGCGAACCAGATGTCGATATAGTCCGTTCCGAGCCTCGCCAGGCTCGCATCCAGGGCAGAAAGCAACGCGCCCCGGGAAGCGTTGATGCTGCGGCGTGTTTCTGATGACGACACGCCGGCCTTCGTGGAGATCACCACCTCGGAACGGGCTACAACATCGCCGAGCATGGAACCCAGCATTGCCTCGGCCTGGCCCTGCGCGTAGGAAGCTGCCGTATCCACAACCGTCCCTCCGGCGGCAACGAATGCGTGGAGCAATTCGGCAGCGTCTTGCTCATCGGTCTCCTGGGCCCATGACATGGTTCCGAGGGACAAGGAGGACACGCGGAACCCACTGTTCCCGACATAACGCTGCTGCATAGCTGCTAGCTTACGGGCAGTTACCAGTCTTCATGACGTAGGGTCTATTCACGTGAACTGGATAGAAGCAGCCTTGCTGGGCCTTGTGCAGGGCCTCACCGAATTCCTCCCGATTTCCTCGAGCGCGCATCTGCGGATCGTCGGCTCATTCCTTCCGAATGCAGCCGATCCCGGGGCGGCATTTACTGCCATTACGCAGTTGGGAACCGAGACCGCCGTGATCGTCTATTTCTGGCGCGACATCGTCCGTATTGTGCGGGCCTGGTTTGGCTCGCTGACGGGCAAGGTGGAAAGAAACGACCCCGATGCCCGCATGGGTTGGCTGGTCATTCTTGGCAGCCTGCCCATCATCGTTCTTGGATTGTTGTTCCAGGACCAGATCGAGTCTGTGCTCCGCAGCATGTGGATTGTGGCCACCATGCTGATTGTCTTCGGCATGATTCTGGCCGTCGCCGACGCCGTGGGGCGGCAGGAGCGCGACCTGACGCAATTGAGCTACAAGCACGGCATTCTCTATGGCTTCGCGCAGGCCATGGCCCTGATCCCGGGCGTCTCCCGCTCCGGCGGCACGATCACCGCCGGCCTGCTCATGGGCTATACCCGTGAAGCAGCAGCACGCTATTCCTTCCTGCTCGCCATACCGGCCGTGTTCGGCAGTGGGCTCTACCAGCTGTACAAGACGGTCTCGAATGAAGGTTTGGCTGGACCTTACGGCCTGCCCGAAACGGCCCTGGCCACCGTCATTGCCTTCGTTGTGGGTTACGTCATCATTGGCTGGTTCCTGAAATTCGTGTCCACGCGGAGTTACCGGCTCTTCGTTTGGTACCGCATCCTTCTCGGGCTGGCCTTGTATGTCTTGCTCGGTTTCGGTGTGATCAGTGCCTAGCACTAAGGTTGAGTCGTGAAATCGTGGATCTCCCGCCCTGTACCTGAGCTGCCCGGCAGCATGCCGCCCATCCGGCTGTACGACACCGCCGTCGGCCGTGTCGTGGAGGTGGAGCGGCAGGCGGAACAATCCATGTACGTCTGTGGCATCACGCCCTACGACGCAACGCACATGGGCCATGCTGCAAGCTATGTCTCGTTCGATCTGCTGAACCGGGCGTGGCGCGACGCGGGCGTCCGGGTCTCCTACGTCCAAAACGTTACGGACGTCGACGACCCCCTCCTGGAGCGGGCCACCGCTACGGGCGTTGACTGGCGTGATCTGGCACAAAGCCAGATCGACCTGTTCCAAACCGACATGGATGCCCTGAACGTTCTCGCACCAAATCACTACATCGGTGCCGTCGAGGCCATCCCCGACATCGTGCCCGCCATCGAGAAACTCATCGCCGACGGTGTCGCCTATCGCGTCCAGGGCAGCGACGGCGAGCCCGACGGCGACGTCTACTACGACGTCGAAACCGCCGGAAAGCGCTCCAGCGCCACTGACGCCTGGAAGCTGGGCGAGGTCTCCGGCCTGGGCGAAACCGAAATGCTCACGTTGTTCGCCGAGCGCGGGGGAGACCCCACCCGGCCAGGCAAGCGAAACGCGCTGGACCCCCTGCTGTGGCGGGTCGCCCGTGACGGTGAGCCCAGCTGGCCGGGAGCAGGTCTCGGAGCCGGCAGGCCCGGATGGCACATCGAATGTACCGTGATCGCGCAGAAGTACCTCCCTGCGCCATTCACAGTGCAGGGTGGGGGATCGGACCTGATTTTCCCCCACCACGAAATGGGAGCCGGCCACGCCTATTCACTCTCCGGCGTTCCGCTGGCCCGCCACTACTGCCACGCCGGCATGGTGGGTCTGGACGGCGAAAAGATGAGCAAATCAAAGGGAAACCTGGTGCTCGTTTCCAAACTCCGCGCAGCCGGTGAAGAACCTGCCGCCATCCGCCTGGCAATCCTTGCCAACCACTACCGCTCGGACTGGTCCTGGACCAGTGAGGGTTTTGCTGCAGCCAAGGACAGGCTCGCACTCTGGCGGGCAGCCCTGGAACAGGCCACGGCCGGTTCGGCGGGCAACCTCGTTTCCGCCATGCGGGATGAACTGGCCAACGACCTCAACGCCCCCGGCGCGCTGGCCGCCGTCGACCAGTGGGCCAAGGACGCCGTAAGCAACGGGGCGGAAGCGTCCGCCCAGGACGCGGCACTGGCTTCCGACGCCATCGACGCTTTACTCGGGGTGGAACTCTAAGTCCCTAACCCCGGCAAAAAGAACGGCCCCGACGAGTGTCGGGGCCGTTCCTTTTGCGGTACGGGGTCCTTACGGGCGCTCTTTACCGCGTCGCTTAAGGTAACGCTCGAATTCCCGGGCAATGGACTCACCGGAGGCTTCCGGAAGGTCTGCTGTGTCCTTCGCTTCCTCCAACTGGCGCACATACGCGGCAATTTCAGGGTCTTCCGTTGCAAGTTCATCCACCCCGCGTTCCCATGCCTCAGACTCCTCGGCGAGTGCATGGCTGTCCAGTGGTACCTGGAGCAGATCCTCGATCCGGTGCAGGATAGCAAGCTGGGCTTTTGGGGAGGGCGGCTGCGCAACGTAGTGCGGGACTGCCGCCCACAGGGATACCGTCGGCAGGCCCGCCAGCAAGGCGAATTCGGCAAGGACTCCCACGATGCCTACGGGGCCCTCGTACTGTGATGCTTCCAGGTTGAGGCGTTCCCGCAAGGAGTTGTCTTCGGTGGTGGTGCTGACCGGAATGGGCCGGCTGTGCGGAACGTCGGCAAGCAACGCGCCCACCAGGATGACGGCGTCCACCTTCAGTGCTTCAGCGTGCACCAAAAGTTCGGTTGTGTAGGCGCGCCACCGGTAGGAAGGTTCAGTTCCGAGGACAAAAACGACGTCCACGTTGCTGCCGGGAACGGCTGCCTTATAGATCCGGGTCGATGGCCATTTAACTTTGCGGGCACCTGAAGAAGTGCGCCGCACGGTGGGCCTGGTGAACTGGAAATCGTAATATTCCTCGGCGTCCACGGTGGCAACCTTCTTGCCGTCCCATAGTTTGTTCAGGTAGTGCAGGGCATCGCTGGCAGCTTCACCGGCGTCGTTCCAGCCCTCAAATGCAGCGATCATTACGGTGACACGCTGGCCTTCCGCGGGTTCCTTCAGGAAACGCTCGGGCTCCGCGGTGATGTCCTGCCCTTCGGGGGTCCCGTCCACACTGTTCATCCACTCACCCTACGTCGAAGACCCTGATGGATGCATGGCATTTCGTGTCAACGCGTGTCCCATATTCGCCCACAGCACAACGCCAGGACTGTCGACCACCAGGTTCCACGTAGACTGGAAACCATGCATTCGTTACCCAGCCAGCCCCTCCTCAAAGCCGTGCTCTGGGATATGGATGGCACACTCGTGGATACCGAACCCTATTGGATCGCTGCCGAACGAGCCTTGGTGGAGTCGTATGGCGGCACTTGGTCGCACCAGCAGGCCATGCAGCTTGTGGGACAGTCCCTGCTTCATTCGGCTGCCGTTCTGCAGGCGGCCGGTGTCGGGCTTGAGGCCCGTGAAATCGTGGACACCCTCAGCGCGCAAGTCATCGCCGAGGTTCGCCGGGAAGTCCCGTGGCGGCCAGGCGCGCGTGAACTGCTGGATGAGCTTCACACCGCGGGCATCCGTTGCGCGCTGGTGACCATGTCGGAAGGCCCCCTCGCCGGCGTGGTGGTGGAGAGCCTACCCAAGCCCTACTTCGAGTTCATGGTCACAGGCGACACCGTCACCAACGGAAAGCCACACCCGGAGGCCTACCTGACGGCGGTCGAACGCCTTAGGCTGGACGACCCCTCCCTGACCATCCACCATTGCGTGGCCTTGGAAGATTCCGTACCCGGCGCTACTGCCGCCATCGCTTCAGGCGTCGTAACGGTGGGAATTCCGCATCAGGTACCCCTGCCGGAGGACCCCCGCATGATCACGTGGCCCACTCTCGCGGGCCGGACCACCTCGGACGTCGAGCAGCTGGTTTTCGACCGCTTCCCGTCAGTCAACCTCGTTGAAGGGGCCAACTAGGTGAGCAGTCCCACCACTCCGCACCATGTTGTGACAAAGAGGGAAGGCATCCCACTGGGCAGGATCGCCGGCGTTCCTGTGTACCTGGCATATTCGTGGTTCGTTATCGCCGCCATCACGGTTGTCTTCTACGGCCCGGTTGTCATTGACTTGTTCCCGGGCATTGGCAACTGGGGATACCTGGTTGGGCTGGCCATCGCCTTGCTGCTTGCTGTGTCGGTGCTGATCCACGAACTGGCACACGCGCTGAGCGCCCGGGCGTTCGGGTGGCCCAGCGAGAAAATCGTCCTCAATCTCTGGGGCGGGCACACGCAGTTCGAGAACTTCACGGCTTCCCCGGGCCGCTCCGTCACCGTTGCCCTGGCGGGACCGGCTTCAAACTTCGTCATCGCCGGAGTGATGTGGGCGATTCTGTCAACGGACACCCTGACCGGCGTACCCGCCATGCTCGCGGACATCCTGCGACTGGCAAACCTGGTGATCGGTATCTTCAACGTCCTGCCCGGTATGCCGCTGGACGGCGGCCGGCTGGTGGAATCCGCTGTATGGAAAGCCACCGGCAGCCAGGACAAGGGAACCATTGCAGCCGGCTGGTCGGGCCGGATCATCGTGGTTGCCCTGGTCATCTGGTTCATCGTTGTGCCCTTCCTGCAAGGGCAGCTCCCCAACCTGATGTACACGGTTATTACTGTCCTCGTCTGCGGTTTCCTGTGGATGAGCGCTTCGAGCTCCATCCATCACGCGAAGCTGCGCAGCAGGCTGTATCTGGTCAGTGCCGCCGGTCTGGCAGAGCCCGCTGTCGGCGTGCCGAACACGGCTACCGTGGCTGATGTCCTGGCCATCGCACCCGCGGGGAGTCCCGCCGTCGTGATCTGCGGCCCCGATGGCAGGCCGCAAGGAGTGGTGGACAGCGGTGCCACCGCCAGCGTCCCGCCGGAAGCCACGACGACGACGCCCGTCACCGCGGTTGCCCACGCCCTGGCAGCAGGGGCTTACGTCCCGGAATGGTCAAAGGGGCAGGAACTGATCCAGTACTTGGCTCGCCTGGAGGGCGGCGAATACGCTGTGGTGGACCATAACGGAATCGTCACCGGCCTTCTCCGCCAGGAGGCCGTAGTGACAGCCATAACAGGTAAGGAAGCCCGCAGGAGCGGTCGCCCCTGACCATGCGCCCGGTAGAGTTACATGCCGGTCGTCAAAGCAAAGAACCCATTCTGCCTGGCGCCACCAGCCAGCAACACGTCGCGGCCCAGCCGTACAAGAGCGAGGAAAACCACATGAGCAGCGAAACCGCCGCCCCCGAGGCCAGCGCAGGCCCTGACGAGGCAGCCACAGGCTCCGCCCCGCAGCCGACGGGCGCTGCGCGGCGTCGCGGGCCGTTCCGTGTGGGCGAGCGGGTCCAGCTCACTGACGAACGCGGCCGCATGAACACCATCACCCTGGAAGTCGGCGGGGCGTTCCACACCCACCGCGGTTTCCTGAACCACGATGAAATCATCGGCAAAGTGGACGGTTCCGTGGTCAGCAACAACGTCGGCCAGCAGTACCAGACTCTGCGCCCGCTGTTGTCCGACTTCGTCTTGTCCATGCCGCGTGGGGCCGCAGTTGTCTACCCCAAAGACGCCGGCCAGATTGTCACCATGGCCGATATATTCCCCGGCGCACGGGTTGTGGAAGCAGGCGTTGGATCCGGCGCGCTGTCCATTTCCCTGCTCCGTGCAGTTGGCGATGGTGGCTACCTGCACTCCTTCGAACGCCGCGAAGAATTCGCGGACATCGCCAGGGGCAACGTCGAGACAATCTTCGGCGGCCCCCACCCCGCGTGGCAGATTTCCCTCGGTGATTTCCAGGAGGAAGTCGTCAAGGCCGAAGCACCCGGGTCCGTGGACCGGGTCGTCCTGGACATGCTTGCCCCGTGGGAGTGCTTGGACGCGGTGGCAACGGTCCTGGCCCCTGGCGGCGTCTGGATCAACTACGTAGCCACTGTCACCCAGTTGTCCCGCACAGCTGAGGCCATCCGCGCTGATGGACGCTTTACCGAGCCTGACGCCTGGGAGTCCATGGTCCGCGGCTGGCACCTCGAAGGCCTGGCCGTCCGTCCCGACCACCGCATGGTGGCCCACACCGGCTTCCTGCTGGTCACCCGCCGGCTGGCTGATGGCGTAACCGGGATTTCCGTGAAGCGTCGTCCTTCCAAGACCGAATTCAGCGAAGAGGACCTCAACGCCTGGACCCCCGGCGCAGTCGGGGAACGCTCCGTATCGGACAAAAAGCTCCGCCGGGCCGCCCGTGACGCCATCGCCGGCACCAACGTCCAGGACGACCCCACGGTCACAAACTGAAAAGGTCACAATAGGGTCCGTATTCCGGATGTCACCCAGCACCCTGCGCTTTTCGGGACTAAGGTCTTGTTAAGCGCAGGAAGGGGCTGATGAATCGTGGATACGCCAAACAACGACCTTGGACGGCCGACGCCGGAGGATGCAAACACAGCGGCAGAGGAGAGGGCGGACCGGGGTCCCGCCCCGGTTCAACCGCAGGAACCTTCGACGGACCTGACTGTTGCCGAACGGCAGATCAACATCCTTCGGGACAAACTCCGCCACATTGACCGCCAGCTGGCTGCCGCCACGCAGAACAACAGCAAGCTTGTCAGCATGCTGGAAACTGCCAAGGCCGAAATACTTCGTCTCAAAGGGGCACTGGAGCAAGAAGGACAGCCGCCCTACAGCTTCGGCACGGTGCTCCAGATCAACCCCCGGAAGCAGCCGGCCCCCGGTAACTCCGGGCAGGCGGCCACCGAAGAGTCAGTGGACATCTTCAATGCGGGCCGAAAGATGCGGGTGGGCGTCAGCCCGCTGGTGAACCTCAACCAGCTGGCTGTCGGCCAGGAAGTCCTGCTCAATGAGGCGCTCCTTATCGTGGCAGGGCTCGGATACGAGCGGGCCGGCGAGCTGGTCACCCTGAAGGAAATGCTGGGCAAGGACCGCGCCTTGGTGGTCGGCCGCGCCGACGAAGAACGGGTGGTCCGGCTCTCCGGTGCCCTCCAGGAACTTCACTTGAAGGTCGGCGACGCCTTGTCACTGGACTCGCGGACGGGTTACGCCTTGGAGAAGGTCCCGCGCGCCGAAGTGGAGAACCTGGTCCTGGAGGAAGTCCCGGACATCACCTACCAGGACATCGGCGGACTTGGTCCCCAGATCGAACAGATACGCGACGCCGTCGAACTGCCGTTCCTGCATCCGGACCTTTACCGCGAACATGGCCTGAAGGCCCCCAAGGGAATCCTGCTCTATGGCCCTCCGGGTTGCGGCAAGACCCTCATCGCCAAAGCGGTGGCAAACTCCCTTGCGGCCCGCGCGGCAGAACGCGCCGGCAACACCGACCTCAAGAGCTACTTCCTGAACATCAAGGGCCCCGAGCTCCTGGACAAGTACGTGGGCGAGACTGAGCGCCACATCCGCCTGATTTTTGCGCGGGCCCGCGAAAAGGCCTCGGACGGCAGCCCCGTCGTAGTTTTCTTCGATGAGATGGACTCCCTCTTCCGCACCCGCGGCACCGGGGTCTCAT
This sequence comes from Paenarthrobacter sp. CC6, assembly GCF_040560085.1. Taxonomy (NCBI): domain Bacteria; kingdom Bacillati; phylum Actinomycetota; class Actinomycetes; order Micrococcales; family Micrococcaceae; genus Paenarthrobacter; species Paenarthrobacter sp. CC6. The sequence continues at coordinate 162,653 of NZ_JARDAN010000006.1, forward strand.
CCGACGTCGAAACCACCATCGTGCCGCAGCTGCTCAGCGAAATCGACGGCGTGGAGCGTTTGGACAACGTGATCGTCATTGGTGCCTCCAACCGCGAGGACATGATCGATCCCGCCATCCTCCGTCCGGGACGGCTGGACGTAAAAGTAAAGATCCAGCGGCCTGATGCCGAAGCAGCGGCGGACATTTTCGGCAAGTACATCACCACGGACCTGCCGTTCCATGCCCAGGACCTCGCCGAGTACGGGGGAGACGTCCAGGCCACAGTGGATGCCATGGTCCAGCGCACCGTGGAAGCCATGTATTCCACCGAGAAGTCCAATGAATACCTCGAGGTCACGTACGCCAACGGTGACACCGAGATGCTCTACTTCAAGGACTTCAATTCGGGCGCCGTCGTCCAGAACGTGGTGGACAGAGCCAAGAAGTACGCCATTAAGGACCTTCTGACCAACAACCAGAAGGGTCTTCGGATCGAGCACCTGCTGCGCGCGGTGGTGGATGAGTTCCGCGAGCACGAGGACATGCCGAACACCACGAACCCGGATGACTGGGCACGGATTTCGGGCAAGAAGGGTGAACGGATCACTTACATCCGTACCATCGTCCAGGGCAAGGCCGGTCAGGAACCGGGCAAGTCCATCGAAACCACAGCCAACACGGGCCAGTACCTGTGACAGCAAGACCCGAAGGTACACAGGCCGGAAGCTTGCCTGCAGGCGGTGCAATGCGTGTCATGGGCTCGGAAACGGAATACGGTATCCACGCGCCGTCGGCACCCGGCGCGAACGCCACCATGATGTCCGCCAGGATCATCCAGGCCTACGCCACTGTGACCCGGCAACGGGCGGCAGGAGGAGCGGAGACGCGTTGGGACTACACCGACGAAGAGCCGCTGCACGACGCCCGGGGCTGGACCGTGGACCGCGCGGCTGCCGACCCCAGCCAGCTCACCGACCAGCCACCGGTTCTCGACGCCGAAGCCGTCGCCTTGGCGTACGGCCGGCAGGAACTGGAGCTGGATGGCGCGGATGAATCCGGTTCACTGCTGATGAACATGGTCCTGGGCAACGGTGCGCGTCTCTACGTGGATCATGCGCACCCGGAGTATTCCAGCCCGGAGGTCACCAACCCCAGGGATGCCGTGACCTGGGATGCAGCCGGCGACGTCGTAGCGCTTGCCACAGTCCGGAAGGTTGCTGCTGATACCAGCCTGCCTGCCATAAACCTCTACAAGAACAACACCGACAACAAGTCGGTCTCCTATGGCTCACACGAGAACTACCTCATGCCACGTTCGGTTCCATTCGGTGACATCATCCGGGGCCTGACGCCGTTCTTCGTGTCCCGGCAGGTGACCTGCGGTGCTGGTCGCGTTGGCTTGGGGCAGGACAGTTCCACCCCCGGTTACCAGATCAGCCAACGGGCCGATTTCTTCGAAGCGGAGGTGGGGCTGGAGACCACGATCCGCCGTCCCATCATCAACACCCGGGACGAACCGCACGCCACGGCGGACAAGTATCGCCGCTTGCACGTCATCATCGGGGACGCGAACCTCAGCCAGGCCTCCAACTACCTCAAGTTCGGGACCACAGCCATGGTCCTGAGCCTCATCGAAGCCGGTCAGGCGCCCAAAATCGAGGTCCACGAGCCGGTCCAGGCGCTTCAGGCCGTCAGCCATGACACAACGCTTGCTGCTACAGTCCGGCTGCTGGATGGACGCAGGGTGACGGCCCTGGACCTTCAATGGATGTACTACGAGGCCGCGGCAAAACTTGCCCAGGAAACCGGTGTGGCTGATTCGGTGACCGGAGACGGCCACACCCACGACGTCCTCCTGCGCTGGGAATCCACGTTGACTGCTCTGGGATCCGATGTCGGATCTGCGGCGTCTTCCGTGGAGTGGGTGGCCAAGAAATCGATCCTAGAAGGGTACCGGAACAGGGACGGACTGGGCTGGGACGACGCCAGGCTTGGCCTGGTGGACCTGCAGTGGTCCGATATCCGGCCCGAGAAAGGGCTGTACTACCGGCTGCTCTCCAACAACCGCATGACGCGCGTGGTGGACGACGCCGACATCGCCCGGGCGGTGACGGAGCCGCCGTCGGACACCCGCGCATATTTCCGCGGCCGGTGCGTTTCGAGGTTCGGCCGGGACGTTGTCGGCGCCAGCTGGGACTCGGTCATTTTCGACGTTCCAGGGCTGGGAAAGCTCCAGCGGGTACCAACCCGCGAGCCCTTGCGGGGGACGCAGGCCCTGACCGGCGCATTGTTCGACCGCCACCAGGATGCCGGTGCGTTCCTGGCCGAATTGCTGGGCCAGAATCCGCCGGCGGCAAGGGCCTGAGAACGTGTCCGGCACAGCAACATTCGTACTTGTCCAAAGCCGTACGAAGCGGCCCGCAGCGTGGCAATATGGCAGTAGGAAGTCCCCAATTTCAGGGGACTGACAGTAGGGAGAAAGAAAATGGCAGCTCAGGAACAGCAACAACCACAGTCACGGGAAACCGAAGCAGAAGTGGACGTCCCGGAGGCTCCGCCTGCAGCGCCCGAAGCCCAGGCATCCGAGGCAACACAGGGCGTGGATGATCTCCTCGACGAAATCGACGGCGTGCTGGAATCCAATGCCGAAGAATTCGTCAGGGCTTTCGTCCAAAAGGGCGGCCAGTAACCGGCCCGTACAAGGATTCACAACCCGGACGGCGTGAGGCCGCCGGGCACCGGAACGCAGAGTCGAAGGAGTGCAGCAATGCAGGACCCATCAAACGGCCCCCTGGCCACCCAGGCAACGTCTTCATTTACCGAGCATCTCCAACGCTCTCGTCCTGAACTCCTTCCCTTCAGCCAGGCGCTTCCCGCCGGCACCGTGCCGTCATCGCCGCACGCCACCACGATCGTCGCACTGACGTATGCGGGCGGCGTGCTGATGGCGGGCGATCGCCGCGCCACGATGGGCAATGTCATCGCCAGCCGGCACATCGAGAAAGTTTTTCCGGCCGATGAATATTCGGTGCTGGGCATCGCCGGCACGGCCGGCCTGGCCATCGACATCACCAGGCTGTTCCAAGTGGAGCTGGAGCATTACGAAAAAATAGAGGGAACGCTCCTGAGCCTGGTGGGCAAGGCCAACCGCCTGGGGGCCATGATCCGCGGAAATCTCCCGATGGCGATGCAGGGGATGGCCGTTATCCCGCTGTTCGCCGGATTCGACCACGTCAGCGGTATTGGCCGGCTGTTCTCCTACGACGTCACGGGCGGCCGCTATGAAGAACAGGAACACCACTCAGTAGGCTCAGGATCGGTGTTTGCCAGGGGCGCCCTGAAGAAGCTGTGGAAGCCCAACCTTTCCGAGGAAGACGCGGTCGCTGTTGCAGTCGAAGCCCTGTACGACGCCGCGGACGACGATTCCGCGACCGGCGGTCCGGACCCTGTCCGCCAACTTTGGCCGGTGGTCTATACCGTGAACAGAGCCGGTAACCGAAGGGTCCCGGAGCGCGACCTCGCAGCAATCGCCGGAGCAATCGTTGAATCGCGCGCCATCGCCGGACGGGAGGCCTGACATGACGCAGCAGTTCTATGTTTCTCCGGAACAACTGATGAAGGACCGCGCGGACTTCGCCCGGAAGGGCATCGCCCGTGGCCGATCCGTAGTGGTCATCAGCTGCGCCGACGGCATCGCCCTGATCGCGGAGAACCCGTCACCATCCCTGCATAAGATCGGGGAGATCTACGACAAAATTGCCTTCGCAGCGGTGGGCAAGTACAACGAGTTCGAGAGCCTGCGGCAAGCCGGGGTCCGCTATGCCGACGTCCGCGGTTACTCGTACGACCGCGAAGACGTCACGGCCCGCGGGCTGGCCAGCGTGTACGCACAAAGCCTGGGAGCTGTGTTCACTGCAGAACAAAAGCCTTTCGAGGTGGAATTGGCGGTAGCGGAGGTCGCTGCGGCACAGGAGCAGGACCACCTCTACCGGCTGACCTTCGACGGTTCCATCGCCGATGAGAACGGTTTCGTGGTCATGGGCGGCCTGGCAGATCAAATTTCCGACGTCGTCCGCGGGGCTTGGGAGTCCGAGCTCAGTTTGGCCGGCGCCATGCGTCTGGCCCTGCGCGCGCTGGCGGTCGACAAGGAAGTGGAAGCCCTTCCGGCCACCGCTGTCGAGGCGGCAGTCCTCTACCGCGCGTCGGAGAGCCACCGCGGATCACGCAGGGCGTTCCGACGCCTGCTGCCCGAGGACATGACCCGGTTGCTCAACGAGGAGGCCTGAGATGGACAAACGAATATTCGGCATCGAAACAGAGTTCGGGATTTCCTATTCCAGCCCGGATTCACGCCCGCTGGCGCCTGAGGAAGTGGCCCGGTACCTCTTCAGGAAGGTCGTCAGCTGGGGAAGGTCTTCGAACGTCTTCCTGACGAACGGCTCGCGGCTTTACCTGGACGTAGGCTCGCACCCGGAATATGCCACAGCCGAGTGCGATGACCTTGCCCAGCTCATCGCGCACGACCGGGCGGGCGAGCTCATTCTCGACGACCTCGTGGACGAAGCGCAGACAAGGCTCGCCGCAGAGGGATTCAACGGAACCGTCTATCTCTTCAAGAACAATACGGATTCGGCCGGCAACTCCTACGGCAGCCATGAGAACTACCTGATTCCGCGCCGCGGGGAATTCTCCCGCCTGGCGGAGATCCTGATTCCGTTCCTGGTCACCCGTCAGTTGATCGCAGGGGCGGGCAAGGTCCTGAAGACTCCGCACGGAGCCACCTTTGCCTTCTCCCAACGCGCCGACCACATCTGGGAAGGCGTGTCATCGGCAACCACCCGATCACGTCCCATCATCAACACGCGCGACGAGCCCCATGCGGATGCCGAGTTCTACCGCCGCCTTCACGTGATCGTGGGGGACTCAAACATGTCCGAAACCTCGGCTCTGCTCAAGGTCGGCACCGTCGACCTGATCCTCCGCATGATCGAGTCCGGTGTCATCATGCGGGACATGCGCATGGAAAACCCCATCCGCAGCATCCGCGAGATCTCCCATGACCTCACAGGCCGGGCGCTCGTCCGGCTCGCCAACGGCAGGCAACTCACGGCCCTTGATATCCAGCGCGAGTACCTGACCAAAGTCACGGAGTTCGTGGCGGCCAACGGCGCCCACAATCAGCATGTTCCGCTCATCCTTGACTTGTGGAAGCGAACGCTGGACGCCATCGAGTCCGGTGACACCAGCACCATCGACACCGAGGTCGACTGGGCCATCAAGAAGAAGCTCATGGACAGCTATATGCGGCGGCATGGACTCAGCCTGGATTCGCCGCGGATCGCGCAATTGGACCTGACCTACCATGACATCTCAAGGCAGCGGGGTCTGTTCTTCCTGCTCCAGTCCAGGGGAGCTGCGCGCAGGCTGGTCACGGAGACCGACGTCAAGGACGCCGTGGATGCACCACCGCAGACCACCCGTGCAAAGTTGCGCGGGGATTTTGTCCGTCGGGCACAAGAGCTCGGCCGTGACTACACCGTCGACTGGGTCCACCTGAAGCTCAACGACCGCGCACACCAGACCATCCTCTGCAAGGATCCCTTCCGGAGCGAAGATGAGCGGGTGGATGCCCTCTTGGACTCCATGGGCTGAACGTCCCTATAAGCTGGCTCCCAGCTTTCCGGGCTATTCTGGATAGTGGTCTCTTTCCAGGAGACAACCTGCTTGGAGGCGCCTTGCGCTGTTCCGAGTGTCCCTTGCCCCGACGAAAGTGTCTTTTTTGTGCGCCGACTCCTAGCAATTCTCCTTCCTGCCCTGCTGCTCATTACCGCGTGCGGCGGAAGCAACCCGGCCGCCGAGCCCACCAGCCAGTCCGCCGGTGACCTCTCCAAGCTCGACTCCGTGAAAGTGACGGATAACGGTAACGACAAGGCCCCCGGCGTTGAGTTCTCGAAGCCGCTGAGCGTCACCGAGCCCACCGTCAAGGTGGTTGTCGAAGGTGACGGAGAGCGCGTAAAGGCCGGCCAGACAGCTGAGCTTGTCTACGTGGCCGTCGACGGCAACGACGGCAAGACGGTGGAAGACGCCTACACCAACGGGCCTCAGCCGATCGACTTGACGGACGAACTGAAGTCCGGCAACAAGCAGATCTACAACGCAATCGTTGGAGCCAAGATCGGCTCACAGATTGCCTTCGCAGCTCCCGGCAACGCCTCGGCTTCACCGGCCGCCTCTACGCAGCTGGTCGTCTTCAAGCTGCTCTCGGCCAAGGATCCGGCCCCCGTGCTGGACAAGCCCGAAGGCGATACTGTCACTCCTCCCGCCGGTCTGCCGACGGTGAAGGAAGACGACAAGGGAATCCCGCAGATCTCCGTTGACGGTGTTGCTGCTCCCAAGGAACTTATTGCCCAGGATCTCATCAAGGGCAAGGGTGCAGTCGTCAAGGCAACCGACACCTTGACCGTGAACTACGTAGGCGTGAACCTCGTGGGCGGTACCAAGTTCGATTCCAGTTACGACCGCGGAAAGTCCACCAGTTTCCCGCTCACCGGCGTAATCAAGGGCTGGACCCAGGGGCTGGAGGGCAAGACTGTCGGCTCCCGCGTGCTCTTGGTGATTCCGCAGGACCTCGCCTACGGCGCAGCCGGGCAGGGCGAAGCCAAGGGCGACCTCGTCTTCGTCGTGGACATCCTGGGCGTTAAGTAACCCCAGCGGAAAATGCAGGCACTGGCTTAGGCTGGTTCCTGACACCAATTCATCACTGACACCAAGGAGTACCCATGTCATTTGGTCAGCGTGACTTCGACCGCACCAAGCCGGAGATCGATTTCCCCGAAGGCGACGTCCCCACGGACCTCGTCATCACGGACCTCATCGAGGGCACGGGTCCTGAGGCCAAGGCCGGGGACACCGTGTCCACCCACTATGTTGGCGTTGCCTGGTCCACCGGCGAAGAGTTCGACGCTTCCTGGGGCCGTGGGGCTCCCCTTGACTTCCGCGTCGGAGTCGGCCAGGTCATCCAGGGCTGGGACCAGGGCCTCCTGGGCATGAAGGTTGGCGGCCGCCGTCGCCTGGAAATCCCCTCGGAGCTGGCCTACGGCTCCCGCGGCGCCGGTGGGGCCATCAAGCCGAACGAAGCACTGATCTTCGTGGTTGACCTCGTAGCTGTCCGCTAGGAACCAGCTGTTCTGCAGGGCGCGTCATCTCCCGGTTCAACCGGCAGGTGACGCGCCTTGCTGTTTTCCCGCTGGACTTTAGTAACGTAGCAACCGTGTCCGCATCCCGCACTGAACGACTCCTGAACCTTCTGCTTGCTTTGCTCAACACCAAGGTGGGGCTCTCACGCTCCGTGCTGCGCGAAAAGGTTTACCACGATACCGCCGGAAACGATGTCTCCTTTGGGCGCATGTTTGAGCGTGACAAGGCCGACCTCAAGCAGTTCGGCTTCGAGGTGGAGACATTGATGGACCCCAGCAGCTTCGGCGCCGATGACCCTGCCTCAGCGCGCTACAGGATCGGTAAGGACTCCAACAGGCTGCCGGAAGTGAAGCTGACTCCGGCAGAGTGCACGGTCCTCCTTCTGGCCGCCCAACTGTGGGAGCGCGCTGCCCTGGGAAATGCTGCCGCCAATGCCGTCCGTAAGTTGCAGGCCGCCGGCGGATTCACCGACGTCGAACTTCCTGCGGGGGTTCAGCCGCGGATCAAACCAGCCGGACAGGCTTTCGACGACGTCGTTGCCGCCATGCATGGCAGGCACCCCGTCCGTTTCGGCTACCTCGCCATCAGCACCGGCCGCGAGGAAACCCGCGAGGTGGAGCCATGGGGACTCGGCAGCCGCTTCGGCCAGTGGTACCTGGTGGGCTTCGACAGGGGGAGAGGCGCCAAGAGAATCTTCCGGCTCTCGCGGATGACCACCGCACTGACCTTGGTGGCGGGCAGCAGTTTTGAACCTCCGGCAGGCTTCAACGCCAAGGCTGAGCTCGCTGCGCTCAACGAGCTGCCACTTCAAAAGGCCATCCTGGATGTGGACAAAGACCGCTTGCTGGCGCTGCGCAAGAGGGCAATCGCCACCGGACAGTCCGCTGACGGGGGAGTCCGTGACCGGATCCAGGTTGATTTCAGGGATCCCGAACAACTCGCCGAGGAGCTGGCGTCCTACGGCCCGCAGGTGAAGGTGGCAGAACCGGCCGACTTGCGCACCGCCGTCGTCCGACGCCTGAAGGCTGCAGAGGACTTTGGCGCCGCACCGGCAGTGGAGGTGGGGTTCCCCGAAGCGGGACGCGCACCGCGCGCCCGGAAGCGCACTTCGGAAGACCAGTTGGCAAGGATGCTGCAGTTGGTGCCGTTCCTGGTCCATCACCAGGGCCTGCATATCCAGGAGGTCGCTGACCGTTTCGGCGTCTCCCGCAAGGACCTGATCGATGACCTCAAAATCCTCATCTGTTCGGGCCTTCCCGAGGGTTACCCGGATGATCTGCTGGACATACAGTGGGAAAACGATCATGTGTATATCTCGGAGCATCTGGACCTGAACAGGCCGGTCCGTTTCAGTGAGGACGAGGCCGCCGCGTTGCTGACCGGCCTGGCCATGCTGGGGGATCTGCCCGTACTGGCTGGCGTGGCCGGCGACGAAGCCGGCAGTGCACTGGAATCTGTCACCATCAAGCTGACCGGCGCTGCAGGGCAGGCCGGCCGCTTGGCCGGTTCAGTGGCCGGCCAGTCGGTGGCACCGGAACAGTCCGAGGCCTTTGCCACCATCACGCAGGCGATCAGGGACGGGCAACAGCTGCGTCTGCGGTATTTGTCGCTGCAGCGCGATGAGGTAACCGAGCGGGACGTCGACCCTTTGCGGCTCTATTCGATGGACAACACCTGGTATTTCGAGGCCTACTGCCACAGCAAGGCCGGAATCAGGAATTTCAGGTTGGACAGGGTGGAGTCGCTGGAACCGAATGGCCGGGCCGTGGCGGGCCCCGCACCGACCGGCCAGGACTTCCCCGCGCGGCTGTTTACCCCCAGCGACGACGACCTCCAGGTGGTGCTCCAGCTGACCCGCCAGGGTGCCGGGCTTGCCGATGACTACTATGCGGAACGCACCGCCCAACTGCCCGACGGCGGCCTGCTCGCCGAGGTGCGGTTCGGTGACGCAGGGTGGTTGCCCATGTTCGTGGCACAGCATGGTGGAACGGTACGGATCCTCCAGCCAAAGGCCCTGCAAGACAAGGCCCTCGCCTGGGTGAGGGCTGCCCTGGCGCAGTACGACTCTGCTTCCGACGCCCAGGCTGGCTAGACTACTCAGATGCCTTGGTGGTTCTGGATCCTGTTGTGGATCGCACTCGTAGCTCTTGCCCTGCTCCTTCACTTGACCTTGGGTTATCGCTTGTTCAGGAAATTCATGGCCACTGTTCATGATTTGGGCGACGCCGGGAAACGTTTCAGCAACCTTTCTCCTGCCGCGGAAACCTCCGATGTGGAGGTCGCCGAAGACCGCGCCGCACCGGGATCCGCAATTTTTGCCTCCCCGGATCAGATGCGTCATGATTACCTGACGGCCAAAGCCTTCCGGCAGGAAGTTCGCCGCCAAAAGCGTGTCCAACGCAAAGCGGAGCGGGGTCAGCCGCAATCCCTGCACGACATTGAATTCAGATAGACGTAGGATGTATCCAAAAGGAAAGGACCTCCCCACATGAGGCTCGAAGGCTGGCATCTCATCATCATCATCGTCCTGGCTCTGGTGCTTTTTGCCGCACCGAAGCTGCCGTCCATGGCGCGCAGCATTGGGCAGTCGATGCGTATTTTCAAGTCTGAAGTCCGGGAAATGAAGAAGGACGGTTCTTCAGAGGCGAAGGACTCCCAGGACGGTTCCGACGCCGTTGAAGGCAAGGTCGTGGGCCACCCGGACGCCAAGACACAGAACGTGAAGGCACAGAACACCGGCGAGACCGACGTTCCGCCCTCCAACCGCGTCTAAAGAGAAGTGGTAGAGACGAAGGGGCGCAAGGCCAACCCCGAAGCCCGGATGGCGCTTCTTGACCATCTCAAGGAGCTGAAGAACCGGCTCTTCAAGGCTGCAATCGGCGTCATCCTCGGGACAGTGGTGGGCTTCATTGTCTACCAGCCGCTCCTGGAGGCGCTGATCAAGCCGATCAAAGACCTCAATGAAAAAGAGGGTCGCGCTGCGACACTGAACTTCGATGGCGTAGCCAGTTCGTTCGACCTCATGGTCCAGGTCTCGGTATTCCTCGGCGTGCTGCTTTCGAGCCCGGTATGGATCTATCAACTCTGGGCTTTCATTGTGCCCGGCCTGCACAAGAAAGAGCGTCGACTCGCGTTGTCATTCGTGGCTGCGGCGGTCCCGTTGTTTATCGGTGGCGTTCTTCTTGCCTGGCTTGTCCTGCCCAACGCCGTGCGGGTCCTGACGGATTTCACCCCCATTGGCGGTTCAAACTTCATCAGCGCCGAAATTTACCTTGCGTTCGTCCTCCGGCTCCTGTTGGCGTTCGGCATTGCCTTCCTGGTTCCGGTGGTCCTTGTTGGTCTGAACCTGGCCGGCATCGTCAAAGGAAAGCAGCTCGTCAAGAGCTGGCGCATCACCATTTTCCTGGTGTGCTTGTTCGCCGCCATGGCCGCCCCGGGCGCGGATGCCATGAGCATGTTCTACCTGGCAGCACCCATGCTGTTGCTGTTTTTCGCAGCCATTGGGGTTTGCCTCCTCAACGACCGCCGTCGTGAACGCCGCGCCATCAAGCGGGCTGCCGAGACGGAGGCCACTGCGGATATCGCCACCCCGGCCTCCGATCTGGAGAATCTCTAGACCTTGGGCCACTAGGCTTGATGCATGTCTTCGTTTCCCGGGTCTCCTTCTCCATCAGAGCGTTACCAGGCGGCAGCCCAGAGGGCGGCCGAGGCTAAAACCTATCTCGGTGCTTTCGCCGGCTCGCTCAACTTCGAGCTGGATGATTTCCAGCGCGAAGCCTGCAAGTCCCTGCAGGAGGGCCGGGGAGTATTGGTGGCAGCCCCAACCGGTGCCGGCAAGACGATCGTCGGGGAATTCGCCATCTTCCTGGCCCTTCAGCGGGGGCTCAAGGCTTTCTATACCACTCCCATCAAGGCCCTGAGCAACCAGAAGTACTCGGAACTGGCAGAAAAGTACGGTGCGGCCAACGTCGGTCTGCTGACAGGCGACACCACCATCAACGGTGAAGCACCGGTAGTGGTGATGACCACCGAAGTCCTCCGGAACATGCTGTACGCGGATTCCGAGACGCTCAGCGACCTCGGTTTCGTCGTGATGGACGAAGTCCACTACCTGGCCGACCGCTTCCGCGGTGCAGTCTGGGAAGAGGTGATCATCCACCTGCCCAGCGAGGTCCAGGTGGCATCACTGAGTGCCACCGTATCCAACGCCGAAGAGTTCGGTGCGTGGCTGGACACTGTGCGGGGCGATACTGACGTGATCGTGTCCGAGCATCGTCCCGTGCCTCTGTGGCAGCACGTCATGGTGGGCCGGGAAATCGTGGATCTCTTCGCTGGCGATACCACTTTCGACGAAATCGCGCCGGTTGCCCCGGGAGCCCAGGAAACCGACGCGCCCGATCTCTCGGAAGCCGGCGAGGTATCCAGCGAACCGAGCAATGGCCGCCGCGTCTCTTCCAAGCAAACGTCCGCCACGAAGGTGCGCCAGGCAGTGACCGGACCCGAATTCGAGGTCAATCCTGACCTCCTGGCCATGGCACGTTCAGAGAGCCGGATGAACATGAACGGACGGTTCGGCCACGGTGGCCGCAGCCGCCGTCGTCAGGACCGGAACCGTGACGAGCGCCAGCAGTCCGAACAACGCAGTCCTGTACGCAAGGCGAGCCGCCCGCAGGTCATCGAAAGCCTCCGGCGGCAGGACCTCCTGCCTGCCATCACCTTCATCTTCTCCCGCGCAGGCTGTGATGGTGCCGTGGCCCAGTGCGCAGCGTCCGGCCTGTGGCTCACCACTGAGCGGGAGCAACAGATCATCGCCCAGCGCGTGGACGAAGCGAGCCACGAGATCCCTGCCGACGACCTCGATGTCCTCGGCTTCTGGGGCTGGCGTGACGGGTTGGTCAGGGGCTTCGCCGCCCACCATGCCGGTATGCTCCCCACTTTCAAGGAAGTGGTGGAAAAGCTCTTCGCCGACGGCCTGGTCAAAGCGGTCTTCGCCACGGAAACGCTCGCTTTGGGGGTCAACATGCCCGCCCGGTGCGTGGTCCTGGAAAAGCTCGAGAAGTTCAACGGCGAAGCACACGTCAACATCACAGCGGGTGAGTACACCCAGCTGACGGGTCGCGCCGGAAGGCGGGGGATCGACGTCGAAGGCCATGCCGTTGTGTTGTGGCAACCCGGGACGGATCCCGCGGCAGTAGCCGGCCTGGCATCCAGGCGCACCTACCCCCTGAACTCCAGCTTCAGGCCCACCTACAACATGAGCATCAACCTCATTGCCCAGTTCGGACGCGTGAGGGCACGGGAGATCCTGGAGTCCTCCTTCGCGCAGTTCCAGGCCGACCGATCCGTAGTGGGCCTTGCTCGACAGGTCCGTGGGCGGGAAGAGTCACTGGCGGGATACGCCAAGTCCATGAGCTGCCATCTGGGCGATTTCACCGAGTACGCCAAGCTCCGGCGTGAACTCAGCGACGCGGAAAACCATGCCGCCCGCGACCACCAACGTGCGCGCAAATCACGCGTCGCTGATTCGCTGGCACGGCTGATCCCGGGTGACGTCATCAGCGTCTACAGCGGCCGGCTCGCGGGGCACGCGGTGGTCCTTGATGTTGACCCCAACGCCCGCGAACCACGGCCCTCGGTACTGACCCAGGACAACCAGCTCCGCCGGATCGGCGTCCACGACCTCGACGGTCCAGTGTCACCGGTAACCCGGATCCGCATTCCCAAGTCGTTCAATGCCAAGGTGCCAAAGTCCCGCCGCGACCTCGCCTCGTCCATGCGCCATGCCATCAGTGAGGACGCACCCCAACGCCTCCGGAACAGCCGGCATGAGGACTTCGGCCTGGGGGCCCGCCTGCCGGACCAGGAGAAGAAGATTGCGGATCTCCGGCGCGCACTCCGGGCCCACCCCTGCCATGGTTGCAGCGAGCGGGAGGACCATGCGCGGTGGTCCGAGCGCTGGTGGAAGCTCCGCAAGGAGACCGACGGGCTGGTGCGCCAGATTCAAGGCCGTACCAACACCATCGCGAAAACCTTCGACCGTGTGTGTGAGGTCCTCTCCGTTTACGGGTACCTGGAAACAAACGACGCCGGCGACGTCACCATCAGTGCCGACGGGCAGCGCCTTCGCCGGATCTACGGGGAGAAAGACCTGCTCATTTCCCAGTCCATCCGGCAGGGTGCCATCAACGACCTCGATGCGGCAGAACTGGCTTCCTTCGCCAGTACGCTGGTCTACCAGGCCAAGCGTGAAGACCGCGGGCTTCGCCCGAAGATGCCTACCGTCTCGCTGGAAACGGCCGTGGACGTGGTTGTCCGTGAGTGGTCTCGACTGGAGGACACCGAGGAGCAACACCGGCTCCCGCTGACCGGCGAGCCGGAACTCGGTTTGATGTGGCCCATGTACAAGTGGGCCAAGGGCCGCCATCTCCAGGAGGTGCTCAGCGGAACAGACCTGGCGGCCGGAGATTTCGTCCGCTGGGCCAAGCAGGTAGTGGACCTCCTGGACCAGCTCGCCAAAATCCCACAGCTCGACCCCCGCTTGGCCAGGATTTGCCGTGAGGCGATCGATTTGGTCCGCCGCGGCGTGGTGGCATACTCCACGGTGGCTTAGCCGGCCGTCCCATGATTGATTTGTTGACAACGCTCAAGGAGCCCACAGCATGAACCAGCCAGGCGCGTCTGCCGGCCAGCACCCCAACGGATCCGGCCGCAAGGTCACCATGTACCGCAATGGTTCTATCTATACGGCGGCGGATCCCTTTGCAACGGCCATGGTGGTGGACGGAGACACCGTGGCTTGGGTGGGCTCCGAACAAGCTGCGACCTCCATTGCCGATTCGTCCATGGAGATCATCGATCTTCGGGGCGCCCTGCTGGCCCCCGGGTTTGTGGACTCCCACGTCCATTTGACGGAAACCGGAGTGGCCCTCGCAGGCCTCCAGCTCGGCACCGTCCGTTCCGCTGCGGAACTGCTCGACGCCGTTGCCACCGCGGGTGGTACGGGCACCATCCTTGGCCATGGTTGGGATGAGACGAAGTGGGACAACCCCACACTGCCCAGCCTTGAACAAATTTCCCGGGCGGCAGGTGACCGGCACGTATATTTGTCGCGCGTCGACGTTCACTCTGCACTGGTTTCACCCTCACTTGCCGCGGCCGCCGGACTCGAAGGACTCGACGGCTTCACAGGCACTGCTCGTGTGGTGCGGGCAGCGCATACAGCGGCCCGCCTGACTGCGCGGAACTTCCCGGAGCAAGAACGGCGCCGGTACCAGGAACAAGCGCTGCGGGAAGCCGCTGCGCACGGCTATGTAGCCATGGCCGAGATGTCCGCGCCACATATTTGCGGTCCCGAGGACCTCAGGACCGCCGTGTCCTGGAACGACGGCGGGGACCAACCGGAGGTGCTCCCTTACTGGGGTGAGCTGGCGTCCTCGCAGGAGCACGCCACATCCATTCTGGACGGCTTGGGCACCAACGTCCTTGGCCTCGCCGGGGACCTCAACATTGACGGCTCCATCGGTTCGCGCACAGCCGCCCTGTTGGACGACTACTCCGATGCCGCCGGGCAACGCGGCAGCCTCTACCTTTCGGTCGAGGAGGCAAGCAAACATCTCGCCGCCACGTCGGCACTGGGCGTGCAGGCAGGATTCCATGTGATCGGCGACGCCGGCCTGGCGGCGGTACTGGATGCCCTGGACGCCGCGGCGGCAGAAGTGGGGGAGCAGCGCATCCGGGCAGCGGGGCACAGGCTTGAACACGTGGAGCTGGCTGACCAGTCCGCCATAGACAGGCTGGCGAAGTACTCCGTGACAGTCAGCGTCCAACCCGGCTTTGACGCCGCCTGGGGCGCAGCTGGTGGCTTGTACGAGCAACGCCTTGGCAGCCGGAGCGCCGGCATGAACCCGTTCGCGTCCTTCTACTCCAGTGGCGTACCGATTGCTTTTGGCAGCGACAGCCCTGTCACTGCACTCCGGCCCTGGTCCAGTGTGCGCGCTTGCCTCGAGCACAGCAACCCGGAACAACGCATCTCGGCGCGTGCGGCGTTTCTGGGGCACACGCGCGCAGGATGGCGGGCGGCAAAGCACAGGAACCCCCTAATGGGGCAACTCGTACCTGGCGCACCGGCCAGTTTCGCCGTGTGGGAAGTGGAAGAGCTGATGGTCCAGGTTGCTGACAGCCGGGTACAGTCATGGAGCACGGATCCCCGCGCACGGACACCGCTCCTGCCCGCCCTCGACACAGGGTCGGACCCCCGCTGCCTCCAAACTGTCCGTGAGGGACGTGAACTGTTCGCCCACGAATCCCTTCGTGTCTAGTCGTTCCGTCTGCAAGCCAAGAACAGGGACTGCCACTGTGCCCTGTGGCCGGCACCACAGACGCAAAAGTCATGGCCGCCGTCGTCCTATAATGGAGAGTTGCGCCAGAACGCCAGCTGCCAGGCTGGTCCGGCACACTGACCGCTCCATCAAGGAAAGGCCTCTTCTTGCGTGTCCTGACGATCATTCCCACCTACAACGAGCTGGAATCGCTCCCCGTGACGCTGGGACGGCTGCGCGCAGCGGTACCCGACTCCGACGTCCTGGTGGTCGACGACAACAGCCCTGACGGCACGGGAAAGCTTGCCGACGACTTCGCCGCTGAGGACAGCCAGGTTCATGTCCTGCACCGCAAGGGCAAGGAAGGCTTGGGGGCCGCCTACATCGCAGGCTTCAAGTGGGGTCTGGCCGCCGGTTACGACGTCCTCGTCGAAATGGACGCGGATGGTTCGCACAAGCCCGAGCAGCTTCCCCTCCTCCTCGACGCCGTGCGGGACGGTGCGGATCTCGCCATGGGTTCCCGCTGGGTTCCTGGCGGAAGTGTCGTGAACTGGCCCCTCTACCGCCAGGCCATCTCCCGCGTCGGCAGCACCTACGCCCGCATCATGCTTGGCGTCAAGATCAAGGACGTCACCGGTGGATACCGGGCGTTCCGCCGCAGCACCCTCGAGGCACTGAACCTGGACGAGGTCGAGTCAGTAGGCTACGGCTTTCAGGTTGACCTGGCCTGGCGAGTGGCCAAGCTTGGCCTTCGCATCGAGGAGCGCCCCATTACGTTCGTGGAACGGGAGCTCGGAGCCTCGAAGATGAGTGGCAACATCGTGGTGGAAGCCATGATCAACGTCACCAAGTGGGGCCTGGCTGCACGCTGGGCGAAAATCACCCGCAAGTCACCCGAAGCCGCGAAGTAGCAGGCACAAGAAAGGCCGGGTCCGGTTCCATCAGGAACCAGACCCGGCCTTTGCTGTTGTCTTGGAGACTATGCCCAAAAGGCTTGCCGTTTAGCGGCTATGCCGAGCGGCGTTCTCCACGGCGCTCACGAAGGATATTGAGGCGGTCCTCGAGGATCTGCTCCAGCTCAGGAAGGCTGCGGCGTTCCAGCAGCATGTCCCAGTGGGTACGGACGGCTTTCTCGTTGGCGTCCACGGGACGCTCGCCATCGACCAGGAGCGCTTCCTTCCCCGTTTTGGAAACCCAAACGGGAGGGATCTCTGCTTCGGAGGAGAAGGTTACGAAGACCTGCTCGCCATCCTCGCAACGGTACTCGACCCGCTGACGCGGTGCCGGTTCAACGCCGGATTCAGTTTCCATGCTTTGGGCGCCAAGACGCATACCCCGCAGGCTGCGATCGCTCATGATTACTCCCTCTGTCTGTTCGCGGAGCAGGAACTCCGCGCTAGCCGTAAGCCGTTTTCACGATCCCTACGGACTACTTCTGCACACCTTGCATCACTAATTGCAACGCCTGGCCAAGCTTTAATGTTCCGTCCACGCTGAACCAGCCGGACAAATATCCCATTATACGCTGATCTTCGCTGAGTACTCAAAAGCCCGGAGACGCCGCGAGCGGCCAGCCGGAATGGCTGGCCGCTCGCGTTGTCCCTAAGGGACAGGAACTACTCGGCGGGACGTGGTGGTTCCACTGTCCCTACCGGCTCCGGGGTCTTCGAGCCTCCGTCGAAGAGGCCCGCGACAGGGGAGTCGGGGCTGTTCCCACCAAGCGCACCGCCGATGCCCTTGAGGGCCTCGCCAACTTCGCTCGGGATGATCCAGAGTTTGTTCGAACTGCCCTCTGCGATCTTCGGAAGCGTCTGAAGGTACTGGTAGGCGAGCAGCTTTTGGTCCGGGTTGCCCTTGTGGATGGCATCGAAGACCTTCTGGATGGCCTGTGCTTCACCGTCTGCCCGGAGGATGGCGGCTTTGGCGTCACCCTCAGCTGCGAGGATGGCAGCCTGGCGCTGGCCTTCCGCGGTGAGGATCTGCGACTGCTTGGTACCCTCGGCGGTCAGGATGGCTGCGCGGCGGTCACGCTCTGCACGCATCTGCTTTTCCATCGAGTCCTGGATGGAGTGGGGCGGGTCGATCGCCTTCAGTTCCACCCGGGACACCCGGATTCCCCAGCGGCCTGTTGCTTCGTCCAGTACGCCACGCAGCTGACCATTGATCTGGTCGCGGGATGTGAGTGCTTCCTCAAGGTTCAGTCCACCCACCACGTTACGAAGCGTGGTGGTTGTCAGCTGTTCGACGGCCTGGATGTAGTTGGCGATCTCATATGTCGCGGCCCTGGGATCAGTGACCTGGAAGTAGACCACGGTGTCAATCGAGACCACCAGGTTGTCCTCGGTAATGACCGGCTGCGGTGGGAAGGAGACTACCTGTTCGCGCAGGTCGAGCAGCGGCAGGAGCCGGTCGACAAACGGAATCAGGATTGTCAGTCCCGGGTTGAGCGTGCGCTGGTACTTTCCGAGCCGTTCAACGACGCCGGCACGTGCCTGCGGGATGATCCTTACCGAACGGACCAACACGATGATGACAAAAATAACGAGAACAATCAGCACAATTGCCGCTGCTGTTCCTCCTAAGCCGTCCATACATCTCCTTCGTTCCCCAATTGCGTGGTTTGATGAGGCTGTGCGCGGGCAGGTTGCCCCGGTCCGGCAACGGCCTGAAATCCGAGTGCGACTAAACGTCAGCGGGAGCTGTTGTCGGCAGCCGAAGCGACCACCGCCGTCGCTCCGTCAATCTTGGTGACCTGGACCGTGGCCCCGGCGTCAATGACGCCGGCGGCGCTGCGCGCGCTCCACACGTCGCCGCCGATTTTTACCAGCCCGCTGGTGCTGCTCACGGCTTCAATGACGAGGGCAGGCTGGCCGATGAGCCGGTCTATGTTGGAAAGCTGTTCTGTGGGTCCCTTGCGCAGGTGGTTCAAAGCCACTGGCCGCACGAAAACGATCATCAAAAGGGAAACCACGCAGAAAATGACGATCTGCAGCCAGAAGTCGGCGCCGGCGAAGTCCGCTATCAGGCCTGCCAGCGCACCGCCGCCCAGCATGATGAAGAAGAGGTCGAGAGTCAGCATCTCCACCACTGCGAACGCGAGGAAGACCGTGAGCCAGAGAGCCCACCAATTCTCGCCGAGCCATTCAAACATCGTTCCCCCTTGGTCCCGGATCCCGCGAGCGGGATCACAGTCGCTGTTCCTCCATCCTAGCCCGACGTGTCGTCGGGCGTCAGGACGCAGTGAACACGCTGATCCGGAACTTCGCGGTGGCGGGCACCGGCTCCTCGGAAGCTGCCAGCCCTGACAACTGTTCCTGCTGCAAATGGTGGCCGGCAGGGCCCATGAAGGCGAGGTCGGCTACCTCGTTTCCGTCCAGCACCAAGGGCAAGTCAAGGCAGTGGCTCGCGGAAGAATCGAAATACCCGCTCATCGACTCCGCCAGCCGTTCCTCCTTGCCTTCTTCGATGCTGAGCATTCCCGTCCTGGCTGCGATCTCCTGCAGGTGGCCGGGCCGTGGAGTCACCACCAGGAGGCTTCCTCCGGGCCGAAGCACCCGCGCGAACTCCGAAGGGTTCCGCGGGGCGAACACAACCGTCACCACGTCCACCGAGTTGTCCGCCATGGGCAATGGACGCCAGATGTCCCATACAACATTGGCCGCTTGCGGGTTGAGGCGGGCTGCACGACGAAGCGCGAATTTGGAAATATCCATGCCGACGGCGGTTGAGCCTGTCGCTTCAATAACGCTGCGCAAGTAGTGGCCGGTGCCCGTCCCGGCGTCGAGAACCAGTGTCTCCGGCCCCTGAAGCGCCTCAGCCGCCATGCCGGCCAACGCCGTGGCCAGACCCGCATAGTGCCCGCCTTCCAGGAACCGGAACCTGGCAGCGACCATCTCCGCCGTATCAGCTTCGAAGACGGTGCCTTTCCCGGTCAGGAAATTGAAGTAGCCCTGCTTGGCGGCATCGAACAGGTGTCCGTTCCGGCAGGCAAGCGTGGCCGGCCGGCCTTCCCTTAACTCGAAAAGTCCTTGGCACACGGGACAGCGCAAGGCGGGGACGGCGTCGGACAACATGGCTTCAATCCTACGGTGGGACGGAGTGTCTGGAGCCGCGGGACGAGGCGCCGGGCTAGGCTCACCAACGTGAAACCCGAGCAGCTGCCCCTGTTGAACTCCGTGTCCGCCCCTGCCATCCACCCCGACGGGACCAAGGCGGTGGTGTCCGTCACGAGGCCGGATTTTGACGCTGACACTTATGTAGGCCAGCTTTGGTCAGTGCCTTTGGACAACGCCAAGTACCCGCGCCGCATCACCCGGGGGTTCCGCGACACTGCACCGTCATTCTCACCGGATGGGCTGGTCCTGGCCTTCCTGCGCAGCGATCCGGGCGGTAAACCCCAGCTGTTCGTGGTGGAATCGGCCGGCGGGGAACCACAGCGGATCACGAACCAAGCTGCGGGGGTTGACAGCTTCGTTTGGGCGCCGGATTCGCACCGAATCGCCTTCCTGGCGCGGGTCCCCGAACGGGGACGCTACGGAACGGTTGACGACGTGGCCCCTGGTGCCGAAGATGCCCGTCTCATCACCGCAAACCAATACATGATGAACGGTGTTGGATACACCGCCGACCAGCGCCAACAGCTGTTTGTCGTCGAGGTCCCCGAATTGGGCGGCGAACCTGCAGTCCTTCCGCGCGGCAGGGCGGCCCACGAGCAGCCAACTCTGGAGCTGCCCGGCCTGCCCGCCGCCCTGCAGCTCACTTTTGGGGACGCCGACCACACATCGCCGGCGTTTTCTGCGGACAGTGGCCGGCTCTACTTCGTAGCGGCACTGCATGAAGGACACGACGACGATCTGGTCACCTCTGTTTACAGGGTTGATGCTGCCGGCGGCGAGCCGGTCGTCGTCGAACCCGCCAACCGGACACCGCAGACCGTCACCGATGTGCGCCCCTCCGCGGACGGCAAGTGGTTGTTCTACATCGCCCAGGAACTGGGTGATACCGGCCGGGACTTTGTGGCGCGGAACTCCGTGCTCTATGTGATGCCGTCGGCCGGGGGAGAGGCTGTAGCCCTGACTGATGTGGAGCACCTGGATGTTTCCGGGCCCCTGGAACCAAGCGGACCGGACCGTGTCCTGGTCCTCAACACGGCTTTGGGCAGCGTTGAACTCCTTGAAGTCATCGCGAACGGCGACATCACCCCGCTGGTGCACGGCGCCCGGGTTGTCATCGGGGCTTCAGTTGCCGCAAACGGAGAAATCGCGGTAAGCCTCTCCGACGCGTCCACTGCTGGAGATGTCGCAACGCTGGAGCGTGGTGAGCTTCGCCTCCTGACGGATTTCTCAGGAGCCCTTCGGAACAACTCCACGGTCATTGAGCCCCTGGATTTCGAGGCTGAATCCAGCGACGGACATGCTGTCCACGGTTGGCTCGTCATACCGGAGGGCCCGGGACCGCATCCGGTCCTTCTGAACATCCACGGCGGACCGTTCGCCCAGTACACGGGAGCGCTCTTCGACGAGGCCCAGGTTTATGCCGCGGCCGGATACGCGGTGGTGATGTGCAATCCCCGCGGGTCGTCCGGCTATGGCCAGGAGCACGGGCGAGCCATCAAGGGGCGCATGGGCACCCTGGACATGCAGGATGTGATGGCCTTCCTCGACGCTGCCATGGCATCGCGGAAATCCCTGGACCCCGGGAATGTGGGCATCATGGGCGGCTCCTACGGCGGTTACCTGACTGCGTGGATCATCGCGCATCATCATCGCTTCAAGGCTGCGATCGTGGAGCGGGGTTTCCTGGACCCGGTCAGCTTTGCGGGTTCTTCGGACATTGGTTGGTTCTTTGGCAGGGAATACACCGGAGGGTCAATGGAGCAGATGCTGGCCCAAAGTCCCATGGCCTTCATCGCGGATGTGCAAACACCGACGCTGGTGGTGCACAGCGAAAATGACCTTCGCTGCCCTATCGAACAAGGCCAGCGCTACTATGCACAGTTGAAGGCGCAAGGGGTTGAGACCGCCCTGCTGGTCTTTCCGGGTGAGGACCACGAGTTGTCCCGTTCGGGTACACCGCACCACCGCCGACAGCGCTTTGAGCACATCCTCAGCTGGTGGGCCAAGTACCTCCCGACCGCCGGAAACAAAGCTGCGGAGTAGGGAACCGGAGCGGCGCCCGGCTTCAGGGAAGGAAGCCGAGCGACCGGCGTGCCTCATCAATGTCGGGCGAGGCCCAACGCGCGGTGTGTTCGGCGTTGCTGGCCAGGGAGCGGATCTCGGCACGGTCCAGGTAGAGGACGCCATGAAGGTGGTCGGTCTCGTGCTGCACAATGCGGGCCTGCCATCCGGAGAACCATTCCTCCACAGGCTCGCCGGCGGGGGTCACAAAGGACAACTCAACATTGCTGTGCCGGTCCACGACTGCCTGGTAGCCCTGGACTGAGAGGCATCCCTCGTAAAATGCCGAGGTTTCCGTGCCCAACGGACGGTACTTCGGGTTGACAATGGCGAAGAACTCCAACGGTTCCCTGTGCCGCACGGAGGCGGACACCGGATCAATCTCGTATTTGTCCTCCAGGACCGCCAACTGCAACGGGATGCCCACCTGGGGTGCGGCGAGGCCGACCCCTGGGGCTGCATGCATGGCATCGCGCATCCGGTCAATGAACGCCAGCAGTTCGACGTCGTCGAGCTGGCCGTCGTACGGCGCGGCATGCTGACGCAACACCGGGTGCCCCGCCTGGACGATGGCCGGGAGTTCCTCACTATCGAGCAACCGTCGGACGGCATCCCGGATCTGGAGGGGATTGAAATCTGCAGCGGGGCTTGAAGCTCCGGGATGGGGTTGATGCGTCATGGAACGAGCCTATATCCGTGGGTGTCTTTGTCAGTGGGCTAGGCTCGAAGAATGACCAATCCCACGCCTTTGGAACACGTGCTCGGGTTCGTCCGAACAGTTGAAGCCGGCGGTGGCTCAGCTGCGTTGCGGCCTTTCCTGGCTGAGGACTTCAAGCTCACCGAATGGCCCCACGCGCTGTCCAAGACAGGTTCCACACGGAACCTTGCGGAAACTCTCTCCGGCGCTGACCACAGCCAGGACATCGTGGCGGACCAGCGCTTCGAGATTGTCCGCACCACCACTGAGGAAGACCGTGTCGTCCTTGAGATGAATTGGTCGGCAACGCTGCTCCTGGATCTCCCGCACTGGGACCGCGGCGACACCATCCGCGCCAGGAGCACGGCCATCTTCCAGCTACGGGATGGCCTGATCATCAGCCAAGACACCTACGACTGCTACTACACGGCACCGGAATAGTTACCGCATGGTGAAGCGCCGCTCCACCACCGCGGCCACGCCGGGCATCTCCAAAAGACCCGCAAACACCCTGTTCCTCGCCGCCATGGCAGCTGGTGGCAGTGGCCGGCCCAAGGCCATGTTGAGCCCGGCCTGCCGCGACGCCCGGACCGCGGCTTTCCTCCGGACCCCTTCGAAGACCTGCAGCGCCTTCCCGACACCGTTTCCGGCCAATGCGGCATCGACGATGGGAGCCAAGGCTGCAGCATCCAGCCACCCAAGGTTCATGCCCTGGCCGCCGATGGGGCTGATTTCGTGGGCGGCGTCGCCAAGAAGGACCACCCGCCCGTGCACCATCTGACGGACCAAGCGCGACTGGACGTCAAAAGCGCTGAGCATCGTATTTCCGGCTACCTCCAGCACCTCACCCGTCCTGGCTTCGACCAAACGAGCCAGCCCGACCGCCGTCGCATCCGTTGCCGGCGCACCGAGCCTCACCACCCATCTGCGGACACCTGCCGGCAGGGGGAATGATTCAACGATCCCTTCCGGCTCGAGATACAGCACCGCATCAGCACCATGCCCAGTGGCGTCAGGGAAGTCTCCCATAAGGTACGAGTCCGGATAAGTCCGTGGTGCGATGTCCGGGACAAGACGCCGTCGGAGTGATGAATGCGCGCCGTCAGCAGCAATCACCAGCCGGGCCCGGTACTCCCGGCTCCCCGGCGTCGGGTGGGCCAGGACGCGAACAGCAATTCCGTCGTCGCGGGTTTCCCGGACGTCGATGCCTCGGACGATCGCTGCCGGGTCGGCTGCCAGCACCGCATCCTCCAGCACCTTCTCCGTGGTCGCCTGCGGAACGGCCAGAATGAAAGGAAACGCGGAGTCCCCGGTGAAGGGAAGTTCGGCAACTTTACGACCCCGGCTGTAGGCAACGCCCCGTTTGATCCTGACCCCGGCCTGCACCAGCTGCCCGGAGACTCCCGCGCGCTCCAACGCTGCCAGGGCCGGAGGATGGATTCCGATGGCGCGGGAACGTGCGCTTCCGGCACTCCTGCGTTCCAGGATACGGATCCTGTGGCCGCTCCGGAGCAGCCGCAGGCCCATAAACAAGCCCACCGGACCCGCTCCGACAATCACCACATCAAGCACGGTTGCGGTTCCCCGATCCTTGGTGCTGGTGGACCAGCATATTGTGCCATGGTCCGTTGCTTTCGACTGTCCATGCGGGCGGGATGGCGGATTGCAATTCAGCCATCGTGTAGCTCCGCCTGATGGACAGCAAGCCGTCCCTGACGATGTACGAGCCCCAGCCCAGAGGCCAAAAGCCGGCCAGGAACAAAACGTAGGCGACGTTGCTTCGTTGCAGATCGTTGTGCAGCGCCAGTCGCGTGCACAGCAGTTCCGAATCGTGCAGGACCGCGGCGAACTGCCGGGCATCCAGGTGGTGAAGGATGTGGTTGGAGATCACGACATCGAAGGTCAACCCCTCCGCCACCAGCTGGGAACTGTGGGCCATACGGTATGTCACCCCTCCGGCCCCCGATACACGGGTGGCGAAATCATGGGCCCGTTGATCCGGATCGACCGCCGTCACGTCCAGCGCGAATCCATCCTGGCGCGCCCATCGCGCCAGACTGCGGGCCACGTCACCGCTGCCGCTTCCTATGTCCAGCAAGGATGCATGACCCGTCTCCGCCAGCAGCGGACGGATGCGGCGCTTGTACGTCCGGCGCCATCCTGAAAGCAGCCTGTTGACGACGGGAAACCTGGCATAGGTTCGGCTGAGCAGCAGCGGATCGCAGTCCGGCCTGTCCATGTCCTCAATGCTGTCCAGATCCCTTTCCCTGAGGGACCCCCAGGGACTCACAGAGCGGGGGAGACCAGCGTGAAGAGGCCCGTCTCCACCGTGAGGCCGGGACCGAACGCCATGGAGCAGATCCGCTCCTCGCGTTGGCTGGCCGCCTGTCCCATCATGTACTTCAGGACGAACAACACTGTGGCACTGCTCATGTTGCCGTATTCCCTGAGAGTCTCCCGTGCAGGTACCAACTGTTCTTGCGTCAATTCCAGTTTGGACTCGACCTTGTCAAGGATGCTGCGCCCGCCGGGATGGATGGCCCAGTGGGTGATGTCCCTGTAGGGCGAACCGGCCAGTTCCGGTTCCTTGGCCAGCAAGGGCTCCAGCGCGCCGGTGATGTGTTCTTCGATGATGTGGGGCACATAGGAGCCCAGGACCATCTCAAAACCTTCGTCTCCGATGTTCCATGCCATGGCTTCCTCGCCGACCGGCGTCAGAACCGTTTCGAAGTGGTCCAGCCGGATCACTGGCTCTTCGCCCTCCGGCTCCCTGGCGGAAATGACCGCCGCTGCCGCGCCATCGCCGAAGATGGCCGAACCCATGATGGTGTCAGGATCGTTCGATGTCCTGACATGGAGCGAGCAGAGTTCAACACAGATCACCAGGACAACCGCCTCCGGGTCAGCAAGGCAGAACTGCTTTGCCGCCTTCATGGCGGGGAATGCGGCATAACAGCCCATAAAGCCCAGGTGATAGCGCTGAACTGCCGGATTCAGGCCCAGCGCCCTGACCACCTTGTAGTCGGGTCCAGGGTTGAAGAAGCCGGTACAGGACACGGTGATCACGTGCGTGATGTCATCCAGATCGATGCCTTGGGCCTGCGCGACCGCTGTCTTGCCGGCCTCGACGAACAGCTTGGTTGCTTCGGTGGCGAAGATTTCGTTGCGGACCTTGGTGCTGGGGCTCAGGACCCTGTTGGTTTCAGGATCGAAGAACTTCGGATTTTCGGGGTTGGCATCGAGGCTCAACTCCTCAACGGCGGTGAAACGGGTGTCGATAGCGGCCGAATCAAAGCATGTGGTGACAAGCCGGGTACCCAGCCGCGTCAGGCCCGGCTGGGCGGCAAACACCTCACGCGCCTGCTCCTGGACCAGAATCGTAGGGGGAACTGCGGTTTCGAGGGACCTCATGTATACCGGCATGCTTCATTCTTAGTGAGTAAAGCCGGGAAGACAATGGCAGAATCAATCGTATTGACCGAGGTCGGTCAAGGAGAGCCAGGCGACGCCGACGGGGGACTGTTGGACAGTGTCGCCCAACGGACGGAGAAACCATGACTATTGCTGCCGGTTCGGACACGCAATCTCCCGCGATGAACATTGCCGATACCCACGACCTCATCAGGGTCCAGGGCGCCCGCGAAAACAACCTGAAAGATGTCAGCGTCGAAATTCCGAAGCGACGGCTGACGGTGTTTACCGGCGTCTCGGGATCCGGCAAGAGCTCCCTGGTTTTCGCCACCATTGCTGCCGAATCGCAGCGCATGATCAATGAAACCTACAGCGCGTTTGTCCAGGGCTTCATGCCGTCTTTGGCACGACCTGATGTGGACGTGCTTGAAGGACTGACGACGGCGATCATCGTGGACCAGGAGCGGATGGGCTCCAACCCCCGTTCCACGGTGGGCACGGCCACAGATGCCAACGCCATGCTCCGCATTCTCTTCAGCCGCCTCGGACAGCCCCACATTGGATCTCCCAACGCGTACTCCTTCAATGTCCCCACGGTGAAGGCGAGCGGGGCGATCACTGTGGATCGCGGCGAGGGCAAGACCAAAACGGAGAAAGCCTCCTTCAACCGCCTCGGTGGAATGTGCTCACGCTGCGAAGGCATGGGCTCGGTCAACGACTTCGACCTCACTGCTCTTTACGATGAGAGCAAATCGCTCAGCGAAGGCGCGCTCACGATTCCCGGCTACAGCATGGACGGCTGGTACGGACGCATCTTCAGCGGTACAGGCTACTTCAACATGGACAAGCCGATCGCCAAATTCACCAAAAAGGAACTCCACGACCTTCTCTACCGGGAGCCCACCAAGGTCAAGGTGGAAGGAATCAACCTCACCTACGAGGGCGTGATCCCGAAGATCCAAAAGTCGATGCTTTCCAAGGACGTTGACGCTCTGCAGCCCCACGTCCGCGCCTTTGTGGAGAGGGCCATCACGTTCACCACCTGTCCTGAGTGCGAGGGCACCCGGCTGAGTCCGGAGGCCAGGTCTTCCAAGATCAAAGGCAAGAGCATCGCTGACGTGTGCACAATGCAGATCAGCGATCTCGCTGAGTGGATCCGCCAGCTCGATGAGCCCTCAGTCGCGCCCCTGCTCAAGGGACTGCAGCATCTCCTGGACTCCTTCGCGGACATCGGCCTGGGTTACCTTTCGCTGGACCGCCCGGCGGGCACCCTGTCCGGGGGTGAGGCCCAGCGCACCAAGATGATCCGGCATCTGGGTTCGTCCCTGACCGACATCACTTATGTGTTCGACGAGCCAACCATCGGACTACACCCCCACGACATTGAGCGGATGAACCAGTTGCTGCTCCAACTGCGGGACAAGGGCAACACCGTACTGGTGGTCGAACACAAGCCGGAAAGCATCGCCATCGCGGACCACATCATCGACCTTGGTCCGGGGGCTGGTACCGGCGGCGGCACGGTGTGCTACGAGGGCGACCTGGACGGGCTGCGGGGGAGTGACACCATTACCGGGAGGCATCTTGACGACCGCGCCTCCATAAAGGCCACATTCCGTAAGGCCAAAGGACAATTGGAAGTCCGCGGCGCTTCAACCAACAACCTTCAGAGTGTGGACGTGGATATTCCCCTTGGTGTCTTGTGCGTCCTGACCGGGGTTGCGGGGTCCGGAAAGAGTTCACTGATCCACGGATCGGTGGCCAAACGCGATGGCGTACTGGTCATCGATCAAGGTGCCATCCGAGGATCCCGAAGGAGCAATCCTGCGACCTACACCGGCCTGCTCGAACCCATCCGCAAGGCCTTTGCCAAGTCCAACGGCGTGAAGCCGGCCCTCTTCAGTTCGAACTCCGAGGGCGCCTGCCCAACGTGCAATGGCGCCGGCGTCATCTATACGGATCTCGGCGTCATGGCGACAGTCGAATCGACCTGTGAGGAATGTGAAGGAAAGCGCTTTCAGGCCTCCGTCCTGGAGTACAAGCTGGGGGAGCGCAATATTGCAGAAGTGCTTGCAATGTCGGTCAACGAGGCTGAAGGCTTCTTCAGCGAGGGGGAAGCGCGAACGCCTGCGGCCCACAAGATCCTGGACCGGCTCGCCGATGTCGGGCTTGGCTACCTGACGTTGGGCCAGCCATTGACCACGTTGTCAGGTGGTGAGCGGCAACGGCTCAAACTGGCCACGCAGATGTCCGAGAAGGGCGACATTTACATCCTCGATGAGCCCACCACGGGTTTGCACCTGGCGGATGTCCAAAACCTGCTGGGCATGTTGGACCGCTTGGTCGAGTCCGGGAAATCCGTCATTGTTATCGAACACCATCAGGCGGTCATGGCTCACGCCGACTGGATCATCGACCTTGGCCCTGGCGCGGGTCACGACGGCGGCAGGATAGTTTTCGCAGGAACGCCGGCTGAGCTTGTGGCAGGAAGAGCAACACTGACCGGCAAACACTTGGCCGCTTACGTAGGCGCATGACCTCTGTCGTTTGACCTGGCGTTCTACGGATAGCCGCCGGTCACAGGCGGGATCGTGTGCCCGGCTTCGACTGCTGCGTCCAGCTTCGATCGGTCAAGGCGCCAGACAACAGTCTCGCCCGAGGTGGGTCCGGTAAAGGAGTAGACCGGTTCAGCGTTTGCCTTCAGCCACTCCACGAGCTCAGGAGCTGCGTAGCCGTACCCCTCGCGCAATTGCCTGCCCTGGGTCAGGACATATTCAGCGCCCCGGTCGCTTAGCGACTTCAAGGAAGGCAGGACCTCCCAGTTAGTGTGTGGCAGCAGCGCGAATTCTTCAGTCACGGTGGTCAGGCCCACCTGTGAGTCGGAAGGCAGCCGGGTGGTCAGAAAGTCGCGTGCGCGCGCCAGCCCGTCATCAACAGTCAGCCTTGCCTGCAATCCGAGGGCAAGGCTGATGACACTCATCAGCGCCGCGGCAGTAACAAGAAAAGTTCGGGCTGCGGGTCGCCGTTCGAGCACCATGGTCGCGGCGACAGGAGTGGAAATCAGGGAGGCAAGCACCACACAATAGCCGAACTGCTCCTCGGCAGCCCCGAAGAAGACGGAATATGCGCCAACGATGCCGCTGATGAACGAGTACACGCCGATGATGCGGCGAATTTGGACCCGGGACAAGGCCGCCAGTGCGCCGGACACCAGCGAAAGCCCAAGGAGTATGTAACTGGTGCCGAACCGGCCGGCGAGTTCCACGAGACGTCCGGTAAGGTCCGTGCCCGTCACTGAATTGAAGCCGGTCATTTGCATAACACCGGTAATCCTGAGGACACCTACTGTCTTCTGGTCCACGAACGCAGGAAGCAAACCTGCAGAGGCAATCACGCAGAGATACACCAGATAGGGGACCAGTGCACAGGCGAATATCCTCATGGCGGTCATTGCTCGGAGCGTTTGACGCCACAGCACGGCAGACAGGAGAGGAACCACCGTGAACATGACAGTCATGTCCTTGGTCACCAAAGCCAGTCCAAAAGCGAATCCGCCGGCAACTTCCAGCAGCACACGCCGGCGACCTGGCGCTTGACCCAGAGCCATCAGGACAAGCAGCCAACCTGCAAGTACGGCCAGTCCCGCTGGGGTCTCCATCATCAAGCGGCCGTCCGTCCGCAGCACAAACGGGTCACTTGCCAGGATCGCACCGGCGAAAACTGCAGGTACCAGGCCGACGAGCCGGCGCACCAGCATAACGCAGACGACTACCGTCATGACGCCCACAATTGCGTTGACCCACCGCAACTGCAGGGCCAGGTCCATGGGGCCGCCACCTAGCCCCAACACTCCAATGACCATTCCGTCGAGCGCAAACAGCCCCGGGGGATGAAGGAAGAAAGGAGACCCCAGAATAGACGGAAGTTGGCCCTCTGCCATCTGCCTGGACATCTCCGCATACGTTACTTCGTCAATGAACAGGTCATTGGCTTGCTGGACGCCGTAGACGCGAAGCAGCACCGCCAGCAATGCCAGGAGGATTGTCATGGAAGAAGGCCGCCACAACAGCCAAAGCAATGCACCCACCGATTCACTGAGCCGAACGCGTAGTTCGCTTCGTGGACCTGATTCCAGAACTCGAGTCATCAGGGAACCAACACCCCGATGCGCAGAGCGTCTCTGACCAGCCGTCTTTCCAGCATACTTATCTCCTCAACGTGACCACAGCGATACCGCCGAAGAGTTAGTGCAGCAGTGACGGGGTTTGTGTTGCAGGCAGGCACTAGAAATCATCCAGAGTCGGGAGTTCTCGAAGCTACTTCTACTCCATAGTCTCGAACGCCGATAATCTACATTATGTAAAGTAAAGTCTCAGAGAGCCCCGGCTAGACGGATGATTCTCCGCTCCCCGCCTACACCGATATTCGCGCCCGTTCCGCGCCTCCGCGGTTATCGGCACGATGCGCCACATCGAGTCGCCACTTGGAAACCAGATGGTCGCCCGGCACTACAGTCATCCGGTTATATTGACGAAATCAGTAATAACAAAGAATGCGCAGCGATGGTCTTCGCACGAACGCAAAAGAAATCAAAACGGGAATTCACTCCAATGTTGAAAGTGATCAGGGTGGGTGATCCCTCAAGGAACACCCACCCCGCGTTATGAAAGTCTTCTAATCTGTCGTACTGGTACCCGCACGACGACGCACGACCACCACGGACGCCGCCAGCACACCGGCACCAACCAGCCCCCATATGACCATGCCGGAGTCGGCACTCGAGTCCGCCACACCAACTGCCGCTCCAGCATCAGTAACACTGGAGACAGCAACGAAATCAGAGCCGCCCTTGCCATTGCCATTATTTCCGCGTCCGTGGTTGCCGTTATTCACTGCCACGCGCGCCGAACGAATATTGCCGGATGTGGCACCGACGGCGGAAATCATGTAATTGCCGGCGTTGTCGAAGGTTATGTTTGTGGAGATGGTGCCATTGCCGTCGGCGATGACGCCGAAGTTGGCTGGGGCGCTCCCCCGCGGGCCACCTCTCTTCTCGAAACTAACGTTGACAGTCTCGCCTGGGATGTATCCGCCGCCGGAAAAGGTGATCGTTTCACCACGATCGATCGTGCCGTCCGAAACGGTTCCCTGCTCATTGCCGGGCGCCGGGTAGGTACTGGCCATGGAGGACGTGGCTCCAGCGAACATGACAGTTCCTGCGAGCACAATTGTCGCAATAGTTCTTCTCATTTGCTTCCCCTGGGTTAATGAAGAATTTCAAGTGATGATTGGGCCGCTAAAAGTCTTAGCCAAACGCTTGCCGAATCCCCCATATGTCCAGCCAGCGAAACGCTATCACCGCGGGACTATCCAAACAAGCTTCAAGTGCCTCAGTTACAATGAGTTAGCCCGTTATTTACTTGACAGTGTTGTCTCGTTTATGACAACCCTGCGACTTTCGTGACTTTATCAACTGACTATGTGACAAGCGAGTCAGTCGCATCCGGAGCAGCAATCAAAAAGGATGCCCGTCCGGTTATCCGGACGGGCATCCCTGTCGCGGCCCGCTACGGCATGGCCGTAGCGGGCATGGAGAGTGGCGCTATTGGGCCTGTTGTTCCCCGGCGATGTTGACCAACCATGCGATGCCAAACCTGTCCACGCACATGCCGAAGGTGTCGCCCCACGGAGCGCTCTCGAGCGGCACGGTGACCGTGCCGCCGTCGACAAGTTTCTCCCAGTAGCCGCGCAGCTCCGCATCGTCCGCAGCTTCACCACTCAAGGAGACAGACATGTTGTTACCCGGGTTGTACTCCATGCCGTTGGGCGTATCTGCCGCCATCAGCGTCAGGCCGTTCGGCGTCGTCAATTGGGCGTGCATGACCTTATCGGCTTCCGCAGGGTCTTGGCTGGCCTGGAAGTCCCCGAAGGTGCTAAGAGTCAATTCGCCGCCGAAGACGGACTCATAGAAATTGATTGCGTCCCTGGCGTTGTCGAGGAACGAGATGTATGGATTGAGGCGGGTGGTCATCAGTCAGTTCTCCTCATGGTTATGAAGGGTGCGCACGTCACCGTGCGGCAATGCTAACAGCGCCCAGAGGCGCCTGTCCCCCAAACTTTCTAGTCTCCGTCGTAGGCCTTTTTCAGCACCGCCAGGTCAAGTTTTCCCATCGTCATCATGGCCTCCATGGCACGGCGGGATCCGGCCTCATCCGGACCGTTCAAAAACTCGGGCATTGCGGTCGGGATGATTTGCCAGGAGACACCGAACTTGTCTTTGAGCCACCCGCACCGGCCCTCCTCTCCCCCATCAACCAGCGCGTCCCAGTATCTATCCACCTCATCTTGGTTTTCGCAGTTCACAACCAAGGAGATGGCCTCGGTGAAGCCAAGTCCCGGCCTTCCGTTCAATGCCATGAACTCCCGGCCCCCGATTTCGAATCCGACCATGATGACCGTGCCATCGGGACCCGGCATTGGCTGCCCCATGGACGCATTTGCGAACGTCGACGTGTAGAACTCCGCCGCCTCCCCCGCTTGGCCGTCGAACCACAAACAAGTGGAAATCTTCTGCATCCTGCCAACCTTCCAAAGGTCTTGGGAACCGATCGTCCCCACACGAGGCTAATAGCCCCGTTTCGTCCAAACAATGCCCGACGGCGGGTGGAGACTGGCACGCCGGTCCCACCGCACAGTGTCGCAACAGGGGGGCGCACCATCCAATCCAGGTCAGTCGCCCGCCGGCCTGACCCGACTGACCAGCCCTACCGTATTGCCTTCGCTGTCCTCGATGAACGCCATCCACTCCTCCGACTCCGCAGGACCCAAAAGGTCGTCTTCGTGGGCGAAAATCATGTGGGGTTCAGATATGACCCGGACGCCGCGCTCCTTAAGACCTGACACCAAGCCGTGGAGGTCACCTACCTCCAGATACAAGAGGGATGAGGGCGCGGCCTCCTCCAGAAGCAGCCGCACGCCGCCAACATCGAAAAACAGAAGTCCGGGAGGGTCGAACAGCGCCTTCGGTTCCGAGCCCAACAGTGCCGAGTAGAAGGCAGCTGCCCGCTGCAGATCGCCGGCGTGCTGGGCCACCTGGAGCAGTTTCATTCGACCTCCCGGAGCGCGGCCTGCTGTCGGCCCCTCCCGGTCATCGTCGCCTCAGCAGTGCACTACACGCAAGTGTCCACCGCACACCGACTTTCGGGGAACGCTCAACTTCGCGGTGGCCCTCCTCCCCCGATATTGTCAGGATCATGCTTTCAACCTCGAAATCCTGGCTTACAGCCGCGGCCGCCGATCTTGTGCTGATTCTCGTGTTCGCTGCGATCGGCCGTGACGCCCATGCCCGCGGAGACATCATCTCCGGCGCCTTCATCACAGCATGGCCCTTTCTGGTGGGCGCGTTGCTCGGCTGGCTTGTCCTGCGGGTGTGGCGTGCGCCATTCGCCGTCTGGCCATCCGGGGTGGCCGTGTGGCTCGCGGCCGTGATCGTCGGCATGATGTTGAGGGCCGTGACGGGACAAACCGTCGTCCTGCCGTTTGTCATAGTTGCGCTGATCAGTCTGGGTGTTTTCCTGCTTGGCTTCCGTGCGGTGATTGCGTTGGTCCGTCGGGTGTCGGCAAGCCGGCAACGCCGGGCCTGATCCGATCCTCCAACCACCGCATGCACTAGGCTGGGAAGCGTCCGCAACGATGCTTTTCCGGAAAGGCCCCACGTGATCACCGCTTTTGTCCTGATCAACACCGATGCCTCACGCATCCCGGAAACCGCCGAACAAATCTCGGCCATTCAAGGCATCAGCGAGGTCTATTCAGTCACCGGCGAATGGGACCTCATCGCTGTTGCCCGGGTGTCCAAGCACGAGGATCTTGCGGACGTCATTGCAGATCGCTTGTCCAAGGTGCCTTCAGTGGTCCATACCACCACGCACATTGCGTTCCGCGCCTACTCACAGCATGACCTGGACGCCGCATTTGCCCTCGGTTTTGAATAAGGACTGAGCCTGGGCACGGGAAGAACGTGAGCCAAATCAGCTTTGGCTGAGGGCCGTCCATTTGGCCAGCACTCCGGCAGCCAACCCGGCATCAATGGACTCAGTTGCCCTGCCGAAGGCAGCCCGCATCCGGTCCAGCAGGCTTCCGTCAGCGTGGAGATCGAATGCCACCAACCCTGCAGCTGCGTTGAGGAGCACCGCGTCCCTGACGGGACCGGGCTTGCCGTCAAGCACTTCGCGTACGACGCCTGCATTCACCGTGGCATCCCCACCACGGAGGTCCGCTACGGTGGACGGTTTGATACCGAGCTCGGCAGGTGTGAACACCTCTTCTGTCACGGAACCGTCCCTGATCTCCCACACCGTGGATGGCCCCGTTGGCGTAAGTTCATCAAGCCCGTCATCTCCACGGAACACAAGGCCGCGGCTACCGCGGCGGGCCAGCACGCCGGCAACAAGGGGCGCCATCCGCGCATTCGCCACGCCCACGGCAGATGCCTGGACGTGTGCGGGGTTGGTCATGGGACCCAGGAAGTTGAACGCCGTAGGAACGGCCAATTCCCGCCGAGGGACTGCCGTGTGCCTGAACGAGGGGTGGAAGACTTGAGCAAAGCAGAACGTGATTCCGGCCTCTTCCGCGTTGCGCGCCACCTGGTCGATGGACAGATCGAGGCGCACACCGAGTGCCTCCAGGACATCCGCCGAGCCCGAGGTCGATGAAGCAGCCCGGTTGCCGTGCTTTACAACCTTGGCTCCGGCGCCCGCAGCCACCAGTGCCGCCATTGTGGAGATATTCACAGTGTTGAGGCGGTCCCCGCCGGTTCCAACGATGTCCAGCTTTTCACCGGAGATCGAAATGGGATTGGCATGCTGGACCATGGCCTCCACCAGACCAGCAAGCTCCTCAACGGTCTCGCCCTTGGCCCGCAAGGCCACCAGGAAGCCTGCAATCTGCGATGGAGTAGCTTCTCCGGACATGATCGTGTTCATGGCCCACGCTGTGTTGTCCACTGCAAGGTCGTCGCCGTTGATCAGTGCTGAGATGAGCCCTGGCCAGGTATTGCTGGCTGCAGGTGCCGATGCCGGAGAAGTCACTCCCTGATGCTATCGAGCCAGCCACGCCGATGACCAATGTGAACCACGCCGGGAACTTTTCCGCGCGATTTCGCGTCTTTGTAGAAAAAGTCTCCCGAATCGGTGGTTTGCATTGGGAACTCTGGACTTTTACAGACATAATGTCCTTGTGACATCTGCGACCCATGCCCCCAGTACCCCGGCGCACCCGACGCTGAACCGCCCTAACCTGGTTTCTGTTGGAACCGTAGTTTGGCTGTCCAGTGAGTTGATGTTCTTCGCCGGCCTCTTTGCCATGTACTTCACCCTGCGCTCCACATCAGGACTGATGTGGGCCGAGGAGACGGCCAAGCTCAACTTCCCGTTTGCGCTCGTCAACACCATCGTCCTTGTGGCAAGTTCCTTTACTTGCCAGATGGGCGTCTTTGCCGCCGAGCGGCTCGAACCCCGCCGCACCGGCGGGCTCTTGCAGTTCACCCGCTGGGGCATGACCGAATGGTTTACCCTCACCTTCATCATGGGTGCCTTCTTCGTTGCCGGGCAGACGACGGAATACGCCATGCTCGTATCCGAGCACGTATCCCTGTCCTCCAATGCCTACGGCTCCGCCTTCTACATGACCACGGGCTTCCACGGCCTCCACGTCATCGGCGGCCTGATCGCTTTCCTGTTCATCATCGGCCGTGCGTTTGCGGCCAAGAAGTTCGGACACTTTGAAGCGACGTCGGCAATCGTCACCTCGTACTACTGGCACTTCGTTGACGTTGTTTGGATTGGCCTCTTCCTGGTCATCTACGTCCTCAAGTAAGCCCGGCTTGACTCTTTTTCTACAAGAGGCAGAATTTCAAGAAGCGGCTCACGGAGCCGACGCAGGATCGAATAAAGGAACCACCACGTGAAGGCACTCTCGCAGAAGCGACGTCACCCACTGGCAGCCATAGCGCTGCTATTGATGGGCCTCCTCCTCACTGGTGGGCTGTACGCCGTTGCCACATCTGTCAACCAGGCCAAGGCCGACACCACAAGCTACAGCGCCAGTGACGTAGAAGAAGGCGGCAAGCTTTTCGCCGCCAACTGCGCCACCTGCCACGGCATGGGTGCCAGCGGAACCCAGGACGGCCCCTCGCTGGTCGGCGTGGGTGCTGCTGCGGTTGACTTCCAGGTTGGTACCGGTCGTATGCCCATGCAGATGAACGGCCCGCAGGCCCAGCAGAAGCCCGCCCAGTTCAATGAAGAGCAGACCAAGCAGCTCTCTGCCTACGTTGCATCCCTCGGCGCAGGTCCGGCCATTCCCGAGGAACACCTCCTCGATGGCAAGGGAGACGCTGCCAAGGGTGGCGAACTCTTCCGCGTCAACTGCGCCATGTGCCACAACGCAGCTGCTGCTGGTGGAGCCCTGACACGAGGCAAGTTCGCTCCGGCTCTTGCAGGCGTCAGCTCACAGCACATTTATGAGGCAATGGCCACGGGCCCGCAGAACATGCCCGTGTTCAACGACTCGAACGTCACCCCTGAAGACAAGCGCGACATCATCACCTTCCTGAAGACCATTGAAGCCAATGGTTCGCCGGGTGGCGCTGACCTTGGATCCCTCGGCCCGGTCTCCGAAGGCCTGTTCGTGTGGGTTGCCGGCTTGGGTGTCATCATCGCATTCACGATCTGGCTGACGTCCCGCACGTCCTGATCGCGAAGCAACGAAAACTTCTGCTGCACGATCAGCAGTTTGAAACTGAAAATAACTCGGCCCCGGCCGAGACAACGAGAGAAGGATGAGGCGAATTATGGGCAACCATAGTGACGGCAGTCCGAACCACTCGGGCACCGTAGCTACGGCTGGTCAGAATGAGGTGGAGAAGTTCCAGGATCCTGGACTCCCTCCGCATCGTTTGCGCCTGGCTGACACGGACCCGGTAGCCGCAAAGCGCGCCGAGCGTCAGGTAGCCATTCTGTTTGGCACCTCCGTCATCGGAACGCTGGTCTTCCTGGTGGCGTACTTCGCCATTGACCTTGGCGACGACACCACCATTGCAACCATCCGCACCCAGAACCTTCTTCTGGGCCTCGGCACGGCCTTCGCGATGCTCGGTATCGGCACCGGCATCGTGCACTGGGCCAAGGCCCTGATGCCCGATCACGAAGTCTCTGAAGAGCGCCACGCTATCCGTACCGAAGAGGACCGCCAGGCAGCTGTGCGCATCGTCGACGACATCGTCGAGGAGACCGGCATCAAGCGCCGCCCGCTGATCCGCAACACCCTTCTTGGTGCTGTCGCTTTGGCTCCCCTGCCCGCTCTCGCCATCTTTGGCGACTTGGGTCCGCGTCCTGACAAGGCTCTGGCGCACACCATGTGGGCTCCGGAGGGCGGCAAGCTCAAGCGCCTGACCCGCGACCCCGATGGCACACCCATCAAGGCCTCGGATGTCACCATCGGCTCGGCCTTCCACGTTATCCCCGAGGGCCTCAACGAGCTCCACGAGGGCAAGTTGAACGAGAAGGCCAAGGCCGTTGTCCTCTTGATGCGCCTGGACCCGAACTCGCTGAATCCTTCCGAGGGACGCGAGAGCTGGAGCTACAACGGAATCGTTGCTTACTCCAAGATCTGCACGCACGTCGGATGCCCTGTCGCTCTTTACGAGCAGCAGACGCACCACCTTCTGTGCCCGTGCCACCAGTCCACCTTTGACCTCACGCAGGAATGCAAGGTCATCTTCGGGCCGGCCAGCCGTCCGCTTCCCCAGCTGCCTATCGCGGTTGATGCAGAGGGCTACCTCGTCGCTACCAGCGACTTCAGAGAACCTGTAGGACCGAGTTACTGGGAGCGTGACGAGCATGAGCGCCTCATCAACAGCTGAAGCCCCCTTCGTTCCGAAGACCAAGGTTGGTAGTTTCACCAACTTTGTAGACGAGCGTGTTGGCGGCTCCGGCATCCTGCGCGAGTTCGGCCGGAAGGTCTTCCCTGACCACTGGTCGTTCATGTTCGGTGAGGTGGCGCTGTATTCCTTTGTCATCCTGCTGATGTCGGGTACCTTCCTGACCTTCTTCTTCGATCCGTCCATGGCAGAAACCCATTACCAGGGTTCCTACACGCCGTTGTACAACGTCGAAATGTCTGTTGCCTACAACTCGTCGCTGAACATCTCGTTCGATGTCCGTGGCGGTCTCTTCATGCGCCAAGTACACCACTGGGCAGCACTGCTGTTCGTGGCATCCCTCGGCGTTCACATGCTGCGTGTCTTCTTCACGGGCGCTTTCCGCAAGCCCCGCGAAATGAACTGGGTTGTGGGCGGCGTCCTGCTGATCCTCGCCATGGCTGCCGGCTTCACCGGTTACTCCCTCCCCGATGACCTGCTGTCCGGTAACGGCCTGCGCATCATCGACGGCGTGATCAAGTCGATTCCGGTCATCGGAACGTACATCTCCTTCTTCCTCTTCGGTGGGGAGTTCCCGGGTACGGCCATCATCGGCCGCCTGTATGTGCTCCACATCCTCCTGGTGCCCGCCCTCATCCTGCTGATGATCGTGATCCACCTCTTCATGGTGGTTGTCCACAAGCACACGCAGTACCCTGGCCCGGGCCGCAACGACGGCAACGTCGTCGGTTACCCCCTCGGCCCGGTTTACGCAGCCAAGGCCGGTGGCTTCTTCTTCATCGTGTTCGGTGTTCTGGCGCTCATGGCGGCAGCGTTCACCATCAACCCGATCTGGAACTACGGGCCTTACGACCCCTCCCCTGTCTCGGCCGGCACCCAGCCTGACTGGTACATCGGATTCGTCGACGGCGCCCTTCGCCTTATGCCGGGTGTCATCAACAACTTCCACTTCGAGTGGATCGTCTTTGGACACACGCTCACGCTGAACGTGCTTCTTCCGGCCCTGGTTCCTGCGGGAATCATCTTCACCGTTCTGTTCATGTACCCATGGATCGAACGCTGGGTCACCAAGGACAACCGTGAACACCACGTTCTGGACCGCCCCCGCAATGCACCCACCCGCACTGCGATCGGCGTGGCCGGTTTCACTTGGTACTGCGTTATGTGGGCCGCGGCCGGCTCGGACCTCATTGCCACTCACTTCCACGTGTCACTGAATGACGTGACGTACTGGTTGCGGACGCTGTTCTTCATCGGCCCGATCATCGCCTTCATCGTCACCAAGCGAATTGCCCTGGCTCTCCAGCGCAAGGACCGCGAAATTGCACTCCACGGTCGCGAAACCGGACGTATCGTTCGGCTCCCGCACGGCGAGTTCATCGAAGTCCACGCACCCCTGGACGAGTACAAGCGCTACAAGCTCGTAGGCTTCGAATCACCGGCTCCCCTGCCGGCGCAGCCGAACGAGCATGGCGTAGTAACCCGCAAGGAAAAGCGCCGTGCAGCGCTTTCCCGCTGGTTCTTCGAAGACCGCGTTGCTCCGGCAACGCCTGCGGAACTTGAAGCCGCGCACGCACATGGCCACCACGAGGCCATCGAAGCGGCCGACGAGCAAAAGAGCCTGAGCCACTAACGGCCCGGACCTCGACAACAGAAGGGGCACAGTCCATGCGGACTGTGCCCCTTCTGTTGTTGGATCTCAAAGAACGCTGGAAGGGGTCGGATGTCCAGTCCCACACCGATGGTGCGGAGGCCCACCCGACAGCCACCCGAGGGCTACCCAACAGCCACCCGACGGCGCGCCGGGCAAGCTCTACTGGGTGGTCCGGTATCCCGATGCATAGTTGCGCGTAGGACGCACTCCGGGCCGCTGCAAGGGAACCCACAGCTTGTACCTGTCCGCACGGTAGTAGGAGACGGAATAGTCCACCATTGCGCGCGCAACGAAGGCATGGCGCTGGATCTTCAGCAGCGGCGATCCGACGTCCACGTTCAGCAACCTTGCAGTGGACGGTGACGCAGCCGTTGCCTCGATCATGTCCTCCCCCCACTCCATGACCAGGCCATACCGTTCGCTCAGAACGTTGTACAGCGACGTTGGCGGGGCCTCATCGAGAAGTCCTGGAACGCGGTGTGCCGGAATGAAGTTCTCGTCCACGCTCATGGGCTCGTTATCGGCCAGGAGAAGCCGCCGGAACCGAACCAGGGGCGTTCCCTCGTCAAGCTGCAGTTCCCGCGCCAGAAACGCACTGGCTGCAATCTGTTCAAAACTCAGAACCTTGGCTGCCGGGACCATGCCGCGCCGCTGCATTTCCTCGCTGTAGGAGGTCAGCTTCACCTGAAGGTCCAGCTTGGGCTTCCTCACGAAAGTTCCCAAGCCTACGACGCGCTCTATGACTTCTTCGCCGACCAGCGCGTCGATTGCCTGTCGAACAGTCATGCGTGCCAGGCCAAAACGCTCCGAGAGATCCCGTTCGGAAGGAAGGGCCGAGCCCGGCGGACACGACTGCCCAATGAAGGTACGAAGGATTTCACGCAGTTGAATGTAGATGGGCGTGCTGCTGGAACGGTCAATCTCGCCAGCAATGCCGGCTGCGTCAGCCACAGCAGAAATCCAGCAATTGAGTCATGTTTCAAGGATAAGACAGACAGCCACAGGTCTAGACCAGCGGACATTGAACTGGTGGGCTTCACGGGATGGCGGCTACTCTTGTATGGATCATTTCCTGGCGGAGTAAACCGCCGTAGCAAAGGAGCTGGCTTGCCGCAGCAGAAAGCCTTAGTCGCCGCTGAGATCGGCCTTCATGCCCGCGCGGCAGCAGTTTTTGTCCGTGCCGTCACGGAGACAGGACTGCCCGTGACAATCCGGAAGACAGACGGCAAGCCGGTCGACGCCCGATCTCTGCTCGAGGTCATGACGGAGGACTTCGGCCACGGATGTGAAGTTCTTCTTGAGGTCGCCCCCGATGCGCTCACGGACTCTCAAACTCTCTGGACGGCACGGAATGCCCTTGCTGCTCTTTCCTCCGTCCTGGAGGCTCCTGAGGCCCGCTGAGGCTACGTTGCGCGCGGATCACCCATCACACGGGGATGCCGGACGCGAAAAAGAACCCTGAATACACAAATAAGGATGGGCCCCACCTTTTGGTAGGGCCCATCCTTATTGCCGTTCTGGAACTGCTAGTGGGCGTGGTCGCCGCGGCTGTATTCGAAGACCCAGCCGATCAAGGCAACGATGGCCAGGCCACCGGCCACGTAGGTTACCCAGAAACCTACGGCCAAGCCGAGGAATCCACCTGCACACGAGAGGCCAAGAACCAGGGGCCACCAGCTCCAGGGGCTGAAGTGACCCTGCTCCCCCGCACCCTCGTGGATCTCTGCGTCAGGACGGTCCTCCGGGCGCATTCCGATGCGCTTGCCTGTGAAGCCAAGGTAAGCACCGATCATGCCTGCGAGGCCACCTACGAGCAGGATGCCGAGCACGCCAACCCACTCGGACCATTCGGTCAGGAAGCCGTACGCAATCGCTACGGGTACGAAGAAGAAGACTCCGGCTCCGAAGAGCCACGATTCAATTTTCATTTGCTGACGTCCCTCTGGTCGGCGTTACCCAGAACTGCTGCTGCGGGTGACGGAGCCTCGGCGGTGTGCACCTGGGCCAACTCCGGGTGGTGGAGATCCAGGGCCGGGCGTTCGGAGCGAATACGGGGCAAGGAAGTGAAGTTGTGGCGCGGCGGCGGGCACGAGGTTGCCCATTCCAGCGAAGCACCAAAGCCCCACGGGTCATCTACTTCAACCTTCTTGTTGCTGCGCCACGTGATGTAGACGTTCCAGAAGAACGGCAGCAGCGAAGCGCCCAGGACGAAGGAGGAAATAGTGGAGAACTGGTTCATCCACGTGAAGTTGTCCTGCGGCATGTAGTCGGCGTAGCGACGCGGCATACCTTCAACACCCAGCCAGTGCTGGATCAGGAACGTGCCGTGGAAGCCGAGGAACAGCAGCCAGAAGTGGATCTTCCCGAGACGTTCGTTCAGCATCTTGCCGGTCCACTTGGGCCACCAGAAATAGAAGCCGGCGAACATGGCGAACACGACGGTACCGAAGACCACGTAGTGGAAGTGGGCGACCACGAAGTAGGAGTCGGAAACGTGGAAGTCCAGCGGCGGCGATGCCAGGATGATGCCCGTCAGGCCACCGAAGAGGAACGTCACCAGGAAGCCGATGCTCCAGAGCATAGGCGTCTCGAACGTGATGGATCCTTGCCACAAGGTGCCGATCCAGTTGAAGAACTTCACGCCCGTCGGTACTGCGATCAGCATCGTCATGAAAGCGAAGAACGGAAGCAGGACGGAACCGGTCACGTACATGTGGTGGGCCCACACGGTCACGGACAGAGCTGCAATGGCGATGGTTGCGTAGACAAGGCCCTTGTAACCGAAAATCGGCTTCCGGCTGAAGACCGGGAAGATCTCGGAAACGATACCGAAGAACGGCAGGGCGATGATGTACACCTCGGGGTGGCCGAAGAACCAGAACAGGTGCTGCCAGAGGACGGCACCGCCGTTTTCGGGATCGAAGATGTGGGCACCAAAGCGGCGGTCAGCGCCAAGGGCGAAGAGTGCAGCTGCAAGCGGCGGGAAGGCCATGAGGACGAGGATTGCCGTCACCAGGGTGTTCCAGGTGAAGATCGGCATACGCCACATGGTCATGCCCGGAGCGCGCATGCAGATGATGGTGGTGATGAAGTTGACGGCACCAAGGATGGTTCCGAAACCGGAGAGCGCGAGCCCGAAGACCCACAGGTCACCACCGACACCCGGACTGAATGTCGTATTCGACAACGGTGCGTAAGCGAACCAACCGAAGCTGGCAGCACCCTGCGGGGTGATGAAGCCGGATACGGCGATGGTGGAGCCGAAGAGGAAGAACCAGAACGCCAGGGCGTTCAGACGCGGGAACGCAACGTCCGGGGCACCAATCTGCAACGGCATGATGACGTTGGCGAAGCCGGCGAACAGCGGGGTTGCGAACATCAGCAGCATCACGGTGCCGTGCATCGTGAACATCTGGTTGTACTGCTCTTTGGTCTGCAGGATCTGCATGCCCGGCTCGAACAGTTCTGCACGGATCAGGAGCGCCATGACGCCACCGAGGCAGAAGAACACGAACGACGCAATGAGGTACATGTACCCGATGGTCTTGTGGTCCGTGGAGGTGATCCAGTTGACGACAATGCGTCCCTTGGATTTAGGAACTACGGGAGCCTCAAGGGTCCCGGCGGATTGAGTGTAAGTAGCCACGTCGCTCCCCTTACTTTTCGTTCAGGTTCGGATTGCGGTCGTATTCCGCACCGAGCAGGCCCGTGTTGCCATCCTGGCGGAGCTTGTCCATGTGGGCCTTGAACTCAGACTCGGAGACAACCTTGACGCGGAAGAGCATTTCGGAGTGATATTCACCGCAGAGTTCGGCGCACTTTCCATCGAAGGTGCCCTCCTTGGTGGGAGTGAACCGGATGTAGTTCGTCTTGCCGGGGATCATGTCGCGCTTCTGAAGGAAGGCGGGAACCCAGAAGGAGTGAATGACATCGCGGGAGTTCAGCTCCAGGTCCACGGACTTGCCAACCGGCAAGTACAGGGTGGGGAGCAGTTCCTTGTCCACTTCGGCGCCCGTCAGGTGAGCCTGAACGCCGGCTTCGTGGAGGTCCTCGGAGATGACCTGGCCCTGCTTGTAGTTGAAGTCCCAGGCCCACTGCTTTCCGCGGACATCAACAACGACATCTGCAGGCTGTGAACGATCGTCGATCGCGCGCTGGTCCTGGTCGGTGAAGTAGAAGAACACCAGCACCATGAACAGCGGGATGGTCAAGTAGAAGACCTCGAGCGGCAGGTTATAGCTGAGCTGCTTGGGGAATCCCGTGGTGCCCTTACGGCGACGGTAAGCAATGATGCACCAGACCAGGAGGCCCCACGTGATGATACCGACTGCCAAGGCGGCGATCCATGAGTTGACCCAGAGGTCCATGATCCGGTCAGTGTGGTTGGTCGTGCCGCGCTCTGTAGGCAGCCAACCCTTCTCTACCTCTGGTGAACATCCGGTCAAAACCAACGCGCCGGCGAGTGCCAAGCCAGTGATCGAGGTGATCTTTATGCGTCGGCTGCCGGTTCGGTTCTGCGAACTCACAGACGGCCCTTCCTCTTGTTGCTGTCTCCCGGCAGGCCGAAGGCTCACCGGGCACACTAAAAGTTTTACTACCCGATGTAGAGCTTACCGCTATCAGGCGGTTTTCGCGCACATGTCAGCGCCGTGGCTCCGAACGCTTTTGAAGCGGCCCGGAGGGGCGCCGACATGCGGCGATGGCTCACATCAGTGGAACGAATCACCGCAGGCGCAAGACCCGCCGGCGTTCGGGTTGTCAATGGTGAAGCCCTGCTTCGAAATGGTGTCTTCAAAGTCGATGCTTGCACCGCTGAGGTAAGGGACACTCATCTTGTCCACGATGACCTCGACACCGTCGTAGTCACGCACAGCGTCTCCGTCGAGCATGCGCTCGTCAAAGTAGAGCTGGTAGATCAAGCCGGAGCATCCGCCAGGCTGGACTGCAACGCGCAGCCGAAGATCGGTGCGCCCTTCCTGTTCGAGGAGGCTGCGGACCTTGCCTGCTGCGACGTCGGTCAGATTGACCTCGTGCGTGGGCAGTTCGTCACTGGTGACGACCTGTGTTCCGGTGCTGTTTTCGTTGGTTGCAGTGCTCATTGGCCTACCTTCTTATGAAGCTTCTGGAGGCGGCGCCGGGACGCTGCCTGCCCTTACCCAATTACATACGGGTTATAGCTAATGCTACGTCGCGCAGACGCTTTGCTATAACTCCAGACGTAACCACTGACAGCATTTCCTTGTTCCCTGCTAAACAGGGACTAAGCCCCCAGCCCCTCGGCATTCAGACGTGCAAGCATCAACGCTTCAGCCAACACTGCGTGGCGGAAGTCGCCGATGTGGAGGGATTCGTTGGCGCTATGCGCGCGGGAATCGGGATCTTCCACCCCTGTCACCAGGATCTGGACGTCCGGATACATTTCCAGGAGGTCGGCAATGAAGGGAATGGACCCGCCGATTCCCATTTCCACCGGCTGCACGCCCCAGGACTGTTCCAAGGC
Organism: Paenarthrobacter sp. CC6; assembly: GCF_040560085.1. Taxonomy (NCBI): domain Bacteria; kingdom Bacillati; phylum Actinomycetota; class Actinomycetes; order Micrococcales; family Micrococcaceae; genus Paenarthrobacter; species Paenarthrobacter sp. CC6. The sequence continues at coordinate 207,526 of NZ_JARDAN010000006.1, forward strand.
CCACAAAGCGACACGGGCGGCAGATGAGGTCGTGTCGGTGCTGAAGGCGTTCCCGCGCTCCCCCGGCGTAAATGTCACCTTGGCTCCGAATGGCGCCCTCGACTCAACGTGGTTCTTCAAAGCGTCCATGGCAGCTTCGGGGTCCTGGCCAGGGGCCAGGCGCATGCTGAATTTGGCACGTGCTGCGGGAATCAAGGTGTTGGAGGCCACGTCGACGGCCGGTACATCCATGCCGATGATGGACAACGCCGGCTTGGTCCAGAGGCGCGAACCGATGGTCCCGCTCCCGGCGAGCCGCACGCCGTCGAGCACTGACGCGTCGGCGCGGTAGTCCTCTTCGGTGAGGTCGACCACCACGTCATCACGCCCCACCAGCCCGGCGACTGCCACGTTGCCGTCGTCGTCGTGGAGTGTGGCGATCAGGCGTGACAGAAGCGTAGGAGCGTCCAGAACCGGCCCACCGAACATCCCTGAGTGGACGGCGTGGTCCAGGACGCGGACTTCGAACGTGCCGTCCACCAAGCCACGGAGGCTGGTAGTCAGGGCCGGAACACCCACTTTCCAGTTGCTCGAATCGGCCACCACGATGACGTCCGAACGGAGCAGCTCCTGGTGTTCCTCAAGGAAGGTGCGGAAAGTGGGCGAGCCCGCCTCTTCCTCGCCCTCGAAGAAGAAGGTCACGCCGAGGCCGAACTTTTCGCCAAGAACTTCGCTGACGGCGCTGTAAGCAGCCAGGTGGGCCATGATGCCTGCTTTGTCATCGGCCGCACCGCGCCCGTACAGACGGCCGTCCCGTTCTTCCGCCATAAAGGGCTCAGAGGTCCACAGATCCCGGTTACCCGGCGGCTGTACGTCGTGGTGGGCGTACAGAAGGATGGTGGGCTTGCCGTCCGCGGCGGGTCGACGGGCGACGACGGCAGGGCCGCCGGGGGTACCGTCGGCTTTGTTGCACCTCAGGATACGGACGTCCGGCATGCCGGCGGCCTGTACCAGGGAAGATACGGCCTCGGCACTTCGATCGAGTTCATTGGGGTCGAAGCTGGGCCATGCAATGCCGGGAATGGACACCAGGTTCTTCAGGGAATCCATGGTGGAGTTGAAGGCCTCGTTGACCGCCTTCTCCAGTTCCTCGACCGGGATGTCGCCGGAGTGCTGTTGCTTGTTCTGCGGGTTCTCCGCATGCGCTGAAGTCATGGCCCACACTTTACCTCCGGGTAACAAGCCCCCGCGGGATGCAAGGCCGGGCTGACCGGACCCATAACCCCGGCCAACCTCCCACGAGGTAACGTGCGCCACCTCGCCGAGGGTATTCTGTATGGGTGTTCGGACGTAAAAAGGAAGAGCCCAGCGCTCAGTCAGTAGTAGACCAGGCCTACGCCACCGCCCCGGGACCGGGTGCCGGTAAGGGCACCCCTACGCCCAAGCGGAAGGCCCAGGAAGCAGCCCGGAAACGCCCCCTGGTGCCCACCGACCGCAAGGCCTCGAAGGCTGCGGAAAGGGTGGCAATTCAGGACCAGCGCCAGAAAATGCGCCAGGCCCTGGACACCGGTGACGAGAAGTTCCTCCCCCTACGGGACAAGGGACCCCAGAAGCGGTACGTGCGCGACTACGTCGATGCCCGTTTCAGCCTGGGCGAATACCTCATGTTCGGAGCTTTGCTGTTCGTCGTGATCTCGCTGATCATTCCGCCCACCAGCGCCGGCATCAGCTACGTCCTTGTCGGCTTCTGGATCATGTTCCTCGCAGTCTTCGTTGACGTGTTCATCCTGTCGCGCAAGCTCCGCAAACAGCTGACAGCAAAATTCGGCGAGGTTGAGCGCGGATCCGTTTGGTACGGCTGCATGCGTGCGCTCCAGTTCCGCAAGCTTCGCCTGCCCAAGCCACAGGTGAAGCGCGGGCAGTACCCGGCCTAGTAGCCACACCATTCAAAAGGAGACCCCGGACCATTGGTCCGGGGTCTCCTGCTTTTGCGCTTTAGCGGGATGACCGCTTGCGGAGCTTTACCAGGCCCTTGTTGATGCGGGAAACCCAGAACGGACCTTCATAGAGGAAGGCCGTGTATCCCTGCACCAAGGTTGCTCCGGCATCCAGCCGGTCCTGCACATCGCGGGGTGTCTCTACGCCACCAACAGCGATGAGAACGAGCTGATCGCCGACCGCTTCCTTGAGGCGGCGCAGAACCTCCAGGGAGCGCTGCTTGAGGGGCGCCCCGGACAATCCACCGGCACCGAGGGCATCAACCTTTGCGGGATCAGACATGAGGCCGCCCCTGGAAATCGTGGTGTTGGTGGCAATGATGCCATCAAGCTTAAGGTCCAACGCCAGGCGGGCGACATCGTCAATGTCTTCATCGGACAGGTCCGGAGCAATCTTGACGAGCAGCGGCACATGCCGCCCCGCGGACTCATCGGCGGCGTCGCCGACGGCCCTCAGGAGCGGGCGGAGGGTTTCGACGTTCTGCAACAGACGGAGGCCAGGCGTGTTCGGTGAGCTGACGTTGACCACCAGATAATCCGCCGCCGGAGCCAGGGTCCTTGCACTCACCAGGTAGTCCTCAGTGGCGTCCTCCAGCTCCACTACCTTGGTCTTGCCGATGTTGACCCCGATGATTGGCCGTGTGTCACGGTACTGCCTTTGCAAAGCAGCCCGTGCCGACTTAAGCCGCGGCGCAACTGCCGCGGCGCCGTCGTTGTTGAATCCCATGCGGTTGATAACAGCGCGGTCCTCGATCAGGCGGAACAGCCGGGGCTTCTCGTTGCCCGGCTGAGCTTGACCGGTGATGGTGCCAACTTCCACATGGCCGAAACCGAGCTCGGACAGGGCCTCAATGCCGTGGCCTTCCTTGTCGAAGCCGGCGGCCAAACCGAACGGCGACGGAAAAGTGAGGCCCAACGCCTCCGTCCTCAAGGAGGCATCAGGCGCAGTCAGCTTTGCCAGGATCCGACCGGCGCCCGAACGGTGGGCAAGCCGGATTCCCTGGAAACCGATCTTGTGGGCCTTCTCGGCATCCATCCAGGAAAAGGCCAACTTGAAGAATGTGGGGTAAACACGCATGATCCTAGTTTTGCCGTTCCGGGACAACTCGCCAAACCCGTGACCATGGAAGCCGCTAGCATGTACGCATGCCGCCGGTAGATAGTGACGCACATCATGAACATCAGCCAATGACTGCCGACATCGCAGTAGTCGGCGCCGGCCTGTCGGGGCTCGTGGCCGCTGCCACAGCGTATGCCGCCGGAAAGAGCGTCATCGTGCTGGACCAAGAGCCGGAAGCCTCGCTCGGCGGTCAGGCCCACTGGTCCTTCGGCGGCCTCTTCATGGTCGACACCCCGGAACAGCGCAGGCTCGGCGTCAAGGACAGTACCGAGCTCGCGTTGTCTGACTGGTTCGCCTCCGCCGCTTTCGACCGGCCCGCCGATACGCAGGCGCGGGCCTGGGCCGAGGCCTATGTCAACTTCGCAGCCGGCGAGAAGAGGAGTTGGCTCAGGAGCCTGGGCGTCGGCATCTTTCCATTGGTCCAGTGGGCGGAGCGGGGAGGCTACGGACCACAGGGTCATGGCAATACGGTGCCCCGCTTCCACGTCACGTGGGGAACAGGTCCGGCGCTCGTCCAACCCTTCCTGGCCAAAGTGCAGGAGGGTGTGGCCGCGGGAAAGGTGCGGATGTGCTTCAGGCACCGCGCCGCAGCCCTGACGACGACGGCGGGAAAGGTCACCGGCGTGGCCGGCCAGGTCCTGGAACAGTCGACGGCGGTGCGGGGTCAGGCATCGTCCCGGGTCACCGTCGGAGACTTCGAAGTGAATGCGGGGGCGGTGGTGGTGACCACCGGAGGGATCGGCGGCAACCATGAGGTTGTCAGGCGGCAATGGCCGGGGGGAAAGGCGCCTGCGGAGATGCTCAGCGGTGTGCCCGCGTCAGTGGACGGCGGGTTCCTTCCGGCGGTAGCGACAGCGGGTGGCTCGTTGATCAACGGTGACAGGATGTGGCACTACCCGGAGGGAATCCGCAATTATGATCCCGTCTGGCCACAGCACGGCATCCGCATCCTTCCGGGCCCGTCGTCCCTGTGGCTGGACGCCACCGGAGCCCAGCTGCCCGCCCCGCTGTTTCCCGGCTTCGATTCGCTGGGCGCTTTGCGCCACATTGTCGCGACCAACCACGGGTATTCCTGGTTTGTCCTTAATCGGACCATCGCGCTCAAGGAGCTTGCCCTGTCCGGATCGGAACAGAACCCGGATCTGACAGGCAAGGATGTCCGTCTGTTGGCTTCACGCCTGAAACCCGGCGCCGACTCCCCCATCCAGCGTTTCCTGGACAAGGGCGAAGACTTCATCCAGGCCGCCTCGGTGCGGGAACTCGCTGCAGGGATGAACAAACTAACCGGCAACCAGCTGATCAATGCCGGGTCCCTTGAGGCCCTGGTCCAAGCACGTGACCGCCAAGTGTCCAGCGGCTTGGGAAAGGACCCCCAACTCGCGGCAATCAGGGCTGCACGGCGATTTGCCACGGATAAATTGATGCGCGTCGCGCCCCCGCACCGTCTGACGGACCCGACTCACGGCCCCTTGATAGCCATCCGCCTGTCCGTCCTCACCAGAAAGAGCCTTGGCGGCCTCCAGACGGATCTGAAGTCCAGGGTGCTCAACGATGACGGTCATGCCATAGCGGGCCTCTACGCTGCCGGCGAGGCGGCGGGGTTCGGCGGAGGCGGCATCCACGGGTACCGTGCCCTGGAAGGAACCTTCCTCGGCGGCTGTCTCTTCAGCGGGAGGGCCGCGGGGCGGGAAGCCGCCGCCAGTGTCTAAGCTAGGGCCATGGAGTGGACCCCTGACATCCTGGGAAAGGACTTTCAATCCTGCAGTTTTGAGGCGGCAGGGCCTGACGGCGTCGTCCGCCGCGCCACTCTGATCCGTCACAGGGCGGAACTGCCTGCCCGGCCGCACGAAGGTCCGGGGGCTGGAAACGCCCCCTATGGTGCCGTCCTGTTCCTGCACGGTTGGAGCGACTACTTCTTCAATACGGAGTTGGCCCGGTTCTGGGCGGGCCAGGGTTACGACTTCTATGCCCTTGACATGCACAACCACGGACGAAGTCTTCGATCGGACAGCCCGGGTGGCTACGTGGCTGACTTGGCCTACTACGACGCCGAAATCGACGGAGCCCTGGAACTCATCCGTGCTGACCGTGCCGGCGTCCCTCCGGGCAGTCTGACCTTGATGGGACACTCAACCGGCGGATTGATTGCAGCGCTGTGGGCAAGCCGGCACCAGGACGAACTTCAGTTCCTGGTCCTCGACAGTCCATGGCTGGAAATGCACGGTCATTCGTTGGTTCGTCGTGCCGTCCACACTGTGCTGGCTCCCTTGGCCAAACTTCGTCCTGAAACCATACTGAGGCTGCCGGAGAGAGGCTTCTACTTCCGGAGCATCAGCAGCAGCGCCGAGGGTGAATGGGCGCTGGACGAGAAGTACCGGCCCCCGCTTGCCTTCCCTGTCCGGGCAGGCTGGCTCAGCGCCGTCTTCGCGGGCCATGCGCTGGTATCGCAAGGGTTGAACCTGCAGATGCCGGTCTTGGTCCTTACATCTGCGGCCAGCGCCAATGGCATGGTGTGGCAGGAATCGATGCGTCGCTCCGATGCCGTCTTGGATGTCGGCATTATCGCCCTCCGGGCCATGGCACTGGGCCGGACAGTCACCCTGGAACGCATTGATGGCGGGCTCCACGATGTCTTCCTTTCGGCACCTGCAGTGCGGCAGGACGCTTATGCGAGGCTGGGCCGCTGGATCAGTGGATACATGCGCTATGGCGGCCCGCAAGGCAGCGTGCCGGAAACCACCGTGCCGGAAACCACCGTGCCGGAAACCACCGTGCCGGAGCACCCGGCCCAGGAACACCACAGCATGGAACACCAACAGAAGGGGGATGCATGACGGCTACAGGTAACGCCGGAATACAGTGGGGGCCGGATGTACTGGGCCACAACTACGAGAGCCTGGATTTGCCCTTGGGGACTGACGAAGAGGGCCCGGTCAAAGCCACCTTGGTGCGGCACTCGCCACCCACCGGGGACACCGCCCCGCACGGAATCCTCGACTTCCTGACGACCTTCGCAAAAAGAAAGCGCCGTACTCCGCCCGAGTCCGGCGGGGCGCCGCGAGCGGTGCTCTACCTCCACGGGTGGGCAGACTACTTCCTCCAAACCGAGCTGGCCGAGTACCTTACCGCGTCTGGTTTTATGTTCTATGCCCTGGACCTCCGCAAATTCGGCAGAAGCCTGCTCCCGGGACAAACCCCCGGCTACACCTCGGATCTCGGTGTCTACGACGAAGACCTGTCCGCGGCCCTCCGGGCGATTGAAGCAGATGTGGCAGAACGGACCAACAACCCTGTTCCGCCTACGATCCACGTGATTGCCCACTCCCTTGGCGGGCTGATCGCGGCACTCTGGGCCGACCGCAACCCGGGCAAGGTCGGCACCCTCGTACTTAACTCCCCCTGGCTGGAACTCCAGGGCAGCAGCCTCGTCCGCAGCATCGCCATGCACCTGGTGGAACCTTTTGCCCGCACGGACCCGAAACGACCCTTCCGCTTCCCGGAAATGCCGGCGTACTGGGAGAGCGTCAGCAATGAGGCACACGGCGAATGGATGTTGGACCCGGTCTGGCGTCCGCGCACGTCCTTCCCCATTCGCGCCGGTTGGACCAAGGCAGTACTGGCGGGGCACGCGGCAGTGGAGCGCAAGCTGAACATTGACGCACCTGTCCTGGTTCTCCTGTCTGGTCGCACCAGGATTCAGGCGGAATGGACCTCGGACCTTATGCGCGCAGACGCCGTCATCGACGTCGAACAGACCTCCCGGCGTGCTCTCGGCCTTGCCCGGCGGACAGCAGTGTTCCGGTATCCGGGTGCGCTCCACGACGTCTTCCTGTCCCGTCGCACTGTCCGGCAGCAGGCGTACCGGGACGTCGCCGTCTGGCTGGCTGCCTACCCGTATTGATGTAGCCCACGTGTGCTATTCCGCTGCCGGGGCAGCATCGACGGCCCCGCCGTAGCGTCTGTCCCGTTTGGCGTAGATTTCGACGGCGTCCCACAAGGTGCGCCGGTCCACATCAGGCCACAGGGTGTCCATGAAGACGAACTCCGCGTAGGCGGACTGCCAGAGCAGGAAGTTGGACAGTCGCTGCTCCCCCGAACTCCGGAGGAAGAGATCCACGTCCGGGAGATCGGGCTCGTCCAGATACCTCTGTATGGTCTTCTCCGAGACAGAGCCAGGCTTCAAGCGGCCGGCTGCGACGTCCTGCGCAATGGCCGATACGGCATCGGCAATCTCGGCCCGCCCGCCGTAATTAACACACATGGTCAAGGTACAGGTGTCATTGCCCTTGGTGTATTCCTCGGCCTCTTCGAGTTCCTTGATGACCGAACCCCAAAGCCGCGGTCGCCGGCCGGCCCACCGGATCCGGACGCCCCAGTCGTCCAGCTGGTTCCGCTGCCGCCTTAACACATCCTTGTTAAATCCCATGAGGAAGCGGACTTCCTCGGGCGAACGGCGCCAGTTCTCTGTAGAAAAAGCGTAGACGCTGACGTACTTGATCCCCAGTTCGATGGCTCCGGCCATCACATCAAGGAGGGCAGGTTCGCCGGCCTTGTGTCCCTCGATCCGTGGCAATCCACGCTGGTTCGCCCATCGGCCATTGCCATCCATGACGATGGCCACGTGCTGCGGGATAAGCTCACTTGGAATTGCTGGCGGCACCGCTCCGGATGGATGCCCGTAAGGAGCGACGACCGGCGCAGTCCTTGCCGCTGTTGTCTTGCTTTTCTTTCCAAGTGCCACTGTCAGCTTCGCTCCACGTGTTTGAGTGATTTCAAGGCCCGTTCCAAATGCCATTGCAGGTAACTCGCCACCAGCCCGGCGGCTTCCCTGCGGTGCCGCGGGTCGGAAACGTCCGCGACCTCCCAGTTGCCTGTCAACAAAGCGCCCAGGAGTACCACGGTCTCAGCCGCCGGCGCCGGTGATCCGGGTGGCCTGCAGTCGCCGCAGACCATTCCGCCCACCGGAGCAGCAAATGCTGTGTGGGGTCCCGGTTTACCGCACCGTGCACAGGCCGTGAAGCTGGGGGCCCAGCCTCCCGTGGCCAACGCGCGCAGAAGATAGGAATCCAGGATCAACTCCGGAGGGTGGTCCGAACGGCTCAGGGCCGCCAGCGCACCTACCAGAAGGTTGTATTGGGCCGTGCCCGATTCCGTGTCTGCGTCGGTCAGCTTTTCTGCTGTCTCCGTCATGGCGGCAGCCACCGTAAATCTGCCGTAGTCGGCAGCAATGCTGCTTCCGTAGGCACCTTTCGCCACTGCTTGGGTGACGATGTCCAACGTGCGGCCGGATACCAGCTGAAGGTCGGCCACCATGAAGGGCTCAAGCCTCGCGCCGAAACGGCTGCTGGTCCTGCGGACCCCTTTTGCCACGGCACGGACCTGCCCATGGTGCTTGGTCAGCAAGGTAATAATGCGATCCGCCTCGCCCAGCTTGTGGGTACGGAGAACCACGGCATCGTCCCGGTAGGACCGGGCTGCAAACGATGGATTGGCCACATCTAATCTTCGCACTATGCCTGGACCCGGGACGGTTGCCGGACCGTGTGGTGACAGAGTTTCCTGTCACCACACGGCCGGGGCCTAGGCCTGGGCGTCCCGAACGGCCCTGTTCACAGCCGAGATCAGTGCCTTGAGGGACGACGTTGTGGTGCTCGGGTCAATTCCCACTCCCCACAGGACACGCTCTCCGACGGCGCATTCAACATACGCGGCGGCACTGGCGCTGCCGCCTTCCGACAACGCGTGCTCGCTGTAGTCGAGAACCCGGACATCGACGCCGTCCTGGTGCAGTATGTCCAACAGGGCCGCAATGGGACCGTTGCCATGCCCGGTGCGCCGAACCTCAGTACCCTCGATCCGCAGGTTCGCATTCATGGTCATTGCGCCGGACTCGTCGGTCTCGGTGCTCACGCTGCCCAAGGTATAACGGCCCCACTGGGCCTGCTCTTCGTCCGAGGGCAGGTACTCATCCTGGAAGATCTGCCACAACTGGGACCCGCTGACTTCGCCACCCACGGCGTCCGTGCGTCGCTGGATAACTCCCGAGAACTCGATCTGGGCACGCCGCGGCAGGTCCAAATTGTGCTCGTTCTTCAGCAAGTAGGCAACGCCACCCTTGCCGGACTGGGAGTTGACGCGGATGACAGCCTCGTAGCTGCGACCCAGGTCCTTGGGATCGATCGGCAGGTAGGGCACCTGCCAGGTGAAATCATCCACGGGCTTGCCGGCAGCGGCGGCGTCCTTCTCCAGAGCCTCGAAGCCTTTCTTGATGGCGTCCTGGTGCGAACCCGAGAACGCTGTGAAGACGAGATCGCCACCGTAGGGAGAGCGCTCCGGCACAGGCAACTGGTTGCAGTACTCCACTGTCCGGCGGATTTCATCAATGTCGGAGAAATCGATCATGGGGTCAACGCCTTGCACGAACATGTTCAACCCCAGCGTGACCAGGTCAACGTTGCCAGTGCGTTCGCCGTTGCCGAAGAGGCACCCCTCAATACGGTCCGCACCGGCCAGGTAACCGAGTTCGGCTGCAGCAACTCCCGTGCCGCGGTCATTGTGCGGGTGGAGCGAAATGATGATGCCTTCGCGCGGGTGCAGATTACGGTGCATCCACTCGATCGAGTCGGCATAGACGTTCGGCGTAGCCATTTCCACCGTGGCAGGCAGGTTGATGATGACCTGCTTATCGGCTGAGGCCTCAAAGACGTCGGCGATGGCGTTGCAAACGCGTGCAGCATACTCGAGCTCGGTTCCCGTGAAGGACTCCGGCGAGTACTCGTAGGTGATGTGCGTGTCGGTCAGCGTCTCTTCGTACTTCTTGCACAAACGCGCACCCTGCAGCGCGATATCCAGGATGCCGTCTTCGTCCTGGTTGAAGACCACTCGGCGCTGCAATACGGAGGTGGAGTTGTACAGGTGGACGATCGCCTGCTTGGCACCTACCAATGACTCGTAGGTCCGTTCAATCAGGTGCTCACGCGCCTGGGTCAATACCTGGATCGTGACGTCGTCCGGAATGTGGCCGCCCTCGATGAGCTGGCGGACGAAATCGAAGTCCGTCTGCGATGCCGACGGGAAGCCGACCTCGATTTCCTTGTAGCCCATCTTGACCAGCAGCTGGAACATCTTCAGCTTGCGTGCCGGGCTCATCGGGTCGATCAGCGCCTGGTTGCCGTCCCGCAGGTCAACGGCGCACCAGCGCGGAGCTTTGGTGATGACCTTGTCCGGCCAAGTGCGGTCCGGGACCTCGACCGTGATCTGGTCCTGGAACGGCAGGTAACGGTGGGTGGGCATACCGGAGGGCTTTTGTGCATTACGCATGACGTGTGGCCTTTTCTCTAAGAACTGAATGAAAGCTTAGCCGGACACAACGAAACTCCGCGGCGAGGATGGCCCAGCGTCAGATAGCTTTCAGGCCTCGCCGCGGCAGCTAAGAAGAAGCATTTCCGCACGCACAAAATTACAGTAACACGGTGCGTATGATGACAGTGCAACACCTCATGCAACGTCCACTATGCAGACGCCGCGGCGGTGGCGACACCAGCTGCAGCGTCCACACAAGGAGCCACAGTGCCACAGTCGGGGATCACTCTTTCGAATATCGACCACAGCGTCCGGCCCCAGGACGACCTATACCAGCACGTCAACGGCGCGTGGCTCAACAGCACTACGATTCCGGATGACCGGCCGTTGGAAGGAACTTTCACCGCCCTGCGTGACGGGGCCGAGCTCGCAGTCAAGGCAATCATCGAAGAGGCCGCCGGCAAAGGCGAATCGGCCACCGGTATTGAACAAAAGGTTGGCGGCCTCTACGCCAGCTTCATGGACGAGGCTGCGGCAGAGGCAAAGGGACTCGCACCCGTGCGGGGCCGCCTTGACGAGGTCAGCGCAGTGAGCTCTCCCAAGGACCTGGCAGCTTTGATCGGCCGTCTTTTCCGTTCGGATGTGTCCGGCCTCTTCTCCATCTATCCCGCGCCGGATGCCGGGAACCCGGAACGAATCCTGCTGTACATCGGGCAGGGCGGCTTGGGTTTGCCCGACGAGTCCTACTACCGCGACGACAAGTTCGCCGGCATTGTGTCGGCGTACAGCAGCTACATCGAAAAACTCTTCACGCTCGCTTCCATTCCCGATGCCGCCGAGGCTGCACAGCGCGTCGTCGCGCTTGAGACGGCACTGGCTTCGCATCACTGGGACAACGTCACGCTCCGGGATCCCCAGAAGACGTACAACCTCAGATCTGCGGAAGAGGCCACAGAGTTGTTCCCCTGGCTCGACACGTGGTTCGACGCAGCTCGGGTCGACGCGGCGAAACGGCGGGAGATCGTTGTCAGCACCCCGGACTTCTTCACTGGCGCCGCCGCGCTGCTGGAGTCCGAACCATTGCAGGCCTGGAAGGAATGGCTGACACTCCGCGTCCTCAGTTCGGCCGCCCCCTATTTGTCGTCTGCGTTCGTGGACACAAACTTCGACTTCTACGGCACCACCCTGAGCGGTACCCCGCAAAACAAAGAACGCTGGAAGCGCGGAGTCGCCGTCGTGGAAGCTGCGCTGGGTGAGGCAGTCGGTCAGATCTACGTCGAACGGCACTTCCCTCCCGGTCACAAAGCCCGGATGGAATCCTTGGTGGCCAACCTGATTGCGGCCTACCGCGAGAGCATCTCTTCCTTGGCTTGGATGGGTGAGGAGACGAAGAAGGAAGCCCTCAAGAAGTTGGATGCGTTCCGTCCCAAGATTGGCTTCCCGGAAAAGTGGATCGACTATTCCGCAGTGGAGATTGACCCCAATGACCTTCTCGGAAATGTTGAACGCGCGCATGACGCCGACGTTGACCGCCATCTGGACGAAATCGGCAAGCCCGTCGACCTGACGAAGTGGCTGATGACGCCCCAGACGGTCAACGCCTACTACCACCCGATGTTGAATGAGATTGTGTTCCCGGCGGCAATCCTCCAGCCGCCGTTCTTTACCGCCGAGGCGGACGACGCCGTGAACTACGGTGGAATCGGGGCAGTGATCGGACACGAAATCGGCCATGGCTTCGACGACCAGGGATCGCAGTTCGATGGCAGCGGTGCGTTGCGAAATTGGTGGACCGAGGAGGATCGCACAGCATTCGAAGCACTCACCGCCAAGCTGGTAGCGCAATTCGATGCTCTCTCACCGTATGCCGCCCCAGAGCACAAGGTGAACGGCAAACTCACCCTGGGTGAGAACATTGGCGATCTGGGCGGCCTCACCATCGCCTACAAGGCATACCTTCTCAGCCTTGATGGCAAGGAACCGGAAGTTATAGATGGCTTCACCGGTCCGCAACGGTTCTTCATGTCCTGGGCGGCCGGGTGGCGTCAGGTAATCCGGACCGAGGAAGCAATCCGCAGGCTTGCCACGGACCCCCACTCCCCCAACGAGTTCCGGACCAACGCAATCGCCAAGAACCTCGATGCATTCCATGAAGCATTCGAAGTGGCTGAGTCGGACGGCATGTGGGCGGAACCCGGGGAACGCGTCAGCATCTGGTAGGAAGCAGGACGACGACGGCCGGGCCAGTTACGCAACTGGCCCGGCCTTCGCTTTGAACCGGCAATGGCTCTTGAGGTACTGATCCTCGCTTACTGATCGATGTAGAGCGGGTTCACCTGCTGGCACACGGCGTCGCTGGCCGTCTGGTTGACCACGTTGGACGGGACCGAAGCTGCTCCGTAGGCGGTACCGGTAGTGAAGTCGGTACCCACATAGAGCTGCACGCCAGCCACTCCGGGGGCCTCCTGCACCTGGGCAGCCGGGATGCCGTAGAGCTTGGCCGCATCTGCAGCCACATCGGCAAATCCCTGCCCGTAGTAGAGCACGGTTTGGTCCACCGGGTTGGCCAGGTAGCTCACTGCCTGGGTAAATCCAGCGCCCGTGAGAACAGTCATCAATTCCTGCGCCCTGGTTCCCACGCCACTGCCGTTGGCCACAGAGACAGGCTGGATGGCTTTGTCGTAGGCGGGCGCCGGAGGCGTGGTGGCCGTGGGCTGGGGTGCCGGGGTTTCCGAAGGCGTGGGTGTTGATGTAGCCCCGGGCGTGGTCAGGTCCAGGTCCGCGCGCAGTGCTGCGAAGAGTTGGGACGCTTGAGGTTCAACGAGTTCCAGCCGGTTTGGATCCACTGCTGCAGCTTGCGTGGGAACGGCCACAAAAGCCACCTTGGACACATCAATGTCTTTGAGGCGGCCACCAATCGTCAGCAGCGACGGTACAGAAGCGAGGCCCTCGTCGACCGTCAGATTCTGCGTGACTACGTCTGCGATCTGGAGGAGTCGCTGCGGGTTGCCCAGAGTGCCTTCACTCTTCAGCTTTCGCGTCAGGGAAGAAAGGAATGCCTGCTGGCCCTTGATGCGGCCCAGGTCTCCACCATCGCCGAACGCATGCCTGGTCCGTAGGAAGGCCAAGGCCTGTTCGCCTTCGACCAGGGAGTCGCCCTTGGGCAGGCGGAGCCGGGAATCCGGATCAAAGACGGGGTCGCTGACGCATACGTTGACGCCACCCACAGCGTGGGAAAGCTCCTTGACGGCGTTGAAGTCGGCCATCATGAAGTGGTCGATTTCCAGGCCCGTCAGTTTATTGATGGTATCCACGGCGCAGCCGATGCCGGCCTCTGCCATGGCCTCGTTGATCATCACGCCGCTGCGGGCCGGAAAGGTCTGGTTGTTGGTACGGTCAGTGCACTGGGGAACGTCCACCAACAAGTCCCTGGGGAAGCTGAGGACGTTGACGCGCTTGTTGTCGGCAGAGATGTCCAGCAGCATCATGACGTCCGAGTGGCCATAGCCTGTGGAGTCTTCGGTACTTCCGTACTCGGCGTTCTTCCCGTCACGGGTATCGGAGCCAAGGATCAGGATCTGCAGGCGGTCTGTCTTGTCGTTGGCCAAGGCATCGCCGGCATTACGTGACTCCGCGGCGCTAAGCGGCGCCTTGGTGATGTTGGTCTGCAGCCGGATGAACCAGAAAGCAGCGAAGGCGACGCCGGCAACCAGGGCAACCGAGACCACACCGGTGACAATCTTCAACCAGAGCGGCAGTCCCTTGCGTTCATTCATATGGCGCGGAGTGCCGTCAGCATCCGCTCCATGGCGTGCCGCAACGGGGCCTGCGGTGCCGGTGCCCTCTGGGCGGGCGTCACGACGTCGCACTATTCGGTTTACCTTTCCTTAAACAGCTCGATCCCCGCAATCATAGTTGCCGTTTCTGGGAAGTTCCTTATCGGGCCGGGAGCCACGCCGGAACCAGCATTGCTGGCTAGAATCCTAGTTTGACCAATTGCTTGGGGTCCCGCTGCCAGTCCTTGGCGACTTTCACGTGCAGATCGAGGTAGATCCGCGTGCCCAGCAAGGTTTCAATACCCTTGCGGGCATTGGTTCCCACTTCGCGCAGACGGCTTCCGCCCTTGCCAATAATGATGGCCTTCTGCGAGGGACGCTCGACATAGAGGTTCACCCGGACATCCAGGAGCGGGTTGTCCTCGGACCGGCCTTCACGCGGAACGATTTCCTCCACCACAACTGCCAAGGAGTGCGGAAGCTCGTCCCGGACACCCTCCAAGGCGGCTTCACGGATGAGCTCAGCGATCATGACCGCTTCCGGCTCATCTGTCAGCTCACCATCCGGATAAAGCGGCGGGGAGGAAGGCATGTGGCTGATCAGGACGTCGGCGACGGTGGAAACCTGGAAACCATCAGCAGCTGACACCGGAACGATGTCGGCCCAGCCTTGTTCACCCAGAACCTCACGGCCGAGCGCTGCGACAGCGAGCAGCTGCTCCGTGAGAGCCTGCCTGTCGACAAGATCTGTCTTGGTCACCAAAGCAACGATCGGCTTGCGCCCGACGGCGGCCAGCTGGGCTGCGATGAATTTGTCGCCGGGGCCGATCTTTTCGTTGGCGGGCAAGCAGAAACCGATGGCATCAACTTCGGCCAGGGTATCGGCGACAAGCTCGTTGAGGCGCTTTCCCAAAAGGGTCCGGGGACGGTGAAGTCCCGGGGTGTCCACGAGGATCAATTGTGCGTCCTCGCGGTGGACGATACCGCGGATGGTGTGACGCGTGGTCTGCGGTTTGGCCGAGGTAATGGCCACCTTCTGGCCCACCAAGGCATTGGTCAGGGTCGACTTGCCCGCATTCGGCCGGCCCACCAGCACCGAGAACCCCGCGTGAAAGCCGCCGAAGTCGCTATCGGCGTCGAATTTCTTATTTTGCTTGCTCACGTGGAACTCCCTGTTGCGTTGAGTCGGCGTCGTCGAGAAGGTCTTCAAGGTCAGTGTCTTCCTTTGGCATGGCGGCCGCAATGATATGGCTGACCCTGTTTCGGCGACCCTCCAGCCTATCTGCCTTAAGGAACACGCCGTTCACTTCAACCGAGCTTCCAACAATCGGAACCTGGCCAAGCGCCTTTGCGAGGAGGCCGCCAACGGTGTCCACCTCGTCATCGTCGAGGTCAATATCGAACAGTTCCCCAAGGTCATCGATGCTCATTCGCGCACTCACCCGGTACTGCCCGTCGCCCAGGTCGACGGCTTCCTCCGCTGCGGCATCGTATTCGTCAACGATTTCACCCACGATTTCCTCAATGAGGTCTTCCAAAGTCACCAGGCCGGCGGTTCCGCCGTATTCATCAATGACAATGGCCACGTGGGTGGACTCCTGCTGGAGTTCCCTCAGCAAATCACTCACCGGCTTGGACTCGGGGACGTATCGGACATCGCGGGCCAGCGAATCGACGTCGTGCGCCTGCAAGCCCGGTTCGCCGCGGTACATCGCTGCGGCAACATCCTTGAGGTACAGAATGCCTCGGATCTGATCCGTGTTCTCACCTATGACAGGGATTCGCGAGTACCCCGACCTCAGGAACAAGCCCATGGCAGTTTCAAGGTCCGCGCCGGTAGCGATGCTGACGATGTCCGTGCGGGGAACCATGACGGAACGCACCAAAGTGTCGCCAAAGTCAAAGACCGAATGGATGAGCTCCGCTTCGTTGTCTTCGATCATGTCCGACTCTGCCGCACGGTCGACAAACTCGCGGAACTCTTCCTCACTGACAAAAGCGTCGTCACCGCTGGGAGCGCCTGGGGCTACTGCTTGGCCAAGCGACACCAGCCATCCTGGGATCGGGCCCAGGATCCAGCACAGGAACCTGATCAGCGGTGCCGTGAAACGCACCACGGGTCCGGAGTGCGCGCGTCCCAATTGCCGGGGCGAAACGCCGACGAGCACAAAGCCGATCACGGCCATGATGCCTGTTGCCGCAAGCCCGGCGAGCCAGACGTTGTCCAGCAGGCTGTGGAGGACAACCGCGACGGCCACTGCCGCTGCCATTTCAAACCACACACGCCAAAAGCGCAGGGCCCGCATGTGGGCGATCGGGTTTTCAAGGATGCCCGCCAGGGCCTTGCCCTTGCTCCGGCCAATGGATTGTTCTGCCTCATGCCGCGGCAGGAAGTTGAACGCAGCCTCGGCCGCAGTCAGCAGGGCAACAAAGCTGAGGAATACCAGCGCCATGCCGACCAGAATGATCGACGTCACTGCATGGTCTCCATGGGGGCATCCTTGCCCAGGAATTCAGACAGCAGTTCCCGCTGCAAGCCAAACATTTCTTCTTTTTCATCGGGCTCGGCGTGGTCAAAGCCCAGCAGGTGGAGGATTCCGTGCGTGGTCAGCAACAGCATTTCATCCTGCGTAGGGTGGCCCGCGTTGCGGGCCTGCACTTCAGCCACCTGCGGGCAGATCGCGATGTCTCCAAGCATGCCCTGCGGAGTTGGCTTGTCCGGGGTGCCGGGCGTCAGTTCGTCCATGGGCACGGACAGCACATCGGTGGCTCCCGGCTCGTCCATCAGCTCAATGTGCAGTTTCTCCATGGCGGGTTCGTCCACCAGCAGGATGGACAGCTCTGCCTGGGGGTGGATATACAGGCGCTCAAAGATGAAGCGGGACAACGTCACCAGCTGCGCTTCATCCACTGCCACGCCGGACTCGTTGTTGACTTCAATGCTCATTTACGTTCTCCACGTTTAGGTGTGTGTGCTGCCTCTGCGCGGTGGGCATCATCCCACGCGCTGTAGGCGGAGACGATATCGCCCACCAGGCGGTGCCGTACTACGTCTGCGGCCTCGAGGATGGAGAAATTCACGTCGTCGATCCCGGTCAGGATTTCCCGGACAATACGCAGCCCGGACGTTGCTCCGAAGGGCAGGTCGATCTGCGTGACGTCACCGGTGACCACCATTTTGGAGCCAAAGCCAAGCCGGGTCAGGAACATCTTCATCTGTTCCGGAGTGGTGTTCTGGGCTTCATCAAGGATGATGAAGGCGTCGTTGAGGGTCCGACCACGCATGTAGGCCAACGGAGCCACTTCGATGGTGCCCGCCGCCATCAATCGCGGGATGGATTCCGGATCCATCATGTCGTGCAGGGCATCGTAAAGGGGGCGCAGATAGGGGTCGATCTTGTCGCTCAGAGTGCCTGGAAGGAATCCCAGCCTCTCCCCCGCTTCAACGGCGGGCCGCGTCAGGATGATCCGGCTGACTTCCTTCATTTGGAGCGCCTGGACGGCCTTGGCCATGGCCAGGTAGGTCTTGCCCGTACCTGCAGGGCCAATTCCGAAAATCACCGTGTTGTCGTCAATGGCGTCAACATAGTTTTTCTGGTTCAGCGTCTTGGGCCTGATGGTCTTGCCACGGCTGGAAAGAATGTTGTGGGTCAGGACGTCCGCGGGGTTCTGCACAGACTGGGTCCGCAGGAGGGACACCAACTGCTGGAGCACATCAGGCGTTATCAATGTCCCCTTCGCCACAAGACCGCGCACTTCCTCAAGGAGGCGCATGATGCGGGGAATGACGGTTGCGGGACCGGTCATGGAAAGCTCGTTGCCCCGGACGTGGAAGTTGACGTCCTGGAACTGTTCCTCGATGTACCGCAGGGCTTCATCGTGGCTGCCCAGCGAGTGAACCATCTGGTCGGAGTTGTCGAAGGTGACAACTTCCGTGCGCGTGCCCGGTAAGGTGTGCGGGAACTCGGTGGTCGGCTGGTTCCCGTTTCCGGTCCTGAGCCGCCCGTTCAAAGATTCACTCATAGTGCTGGCCGTACGGCCTGTTCTCCTCCGGTTGATCGTATGACGCAATCCTACGCCAGCGCGGCCCGGGATGAACCTCGCCAATGGTCCGGATCACTGCCGCCGCTGCACTGCTGACATTTTGTCTCAACTCGGCATCAAGCCGGTATCAATCATGTTTCAGTTGGCCGGCGTCCGCAGAAACCCGGCCGGACGCCGTCGACGATGTGCCAAGCTGGCATAGCGGGTGGTCGAGCCCCCGCAGTTCCGACCCCAGCGGCCCGCCCCATAGGCGGCCGCGTTTTGCATCGTCAGACAGGAAACGCCATCACCGAGCCAGCGAGCAACGGAAGCGGCGCACGCAAGCGGACCAAGTCCGCCGTCGTTGCGCCGGCGATGCTTGCTGTCATGCTGCTCACTGGTTGCATCGCCAACGGCGGAGGGGGCAGTCAGGCGACACAGAGCTCGCCTCCGATGACGGTCCAGGACGCCCCTGCGAGCAACGCACCACTGGAAACGACGCAGGCGTCCACCAAGATTCCCGTCTACTGGATCGGGCGGAGCAAGGAGGAGGTCTACCTCTACCGTGAGTTCCGGGACATTTCCGGTGACGGCAATCCTGTGACGACGGCCCTGCGGATCATGATGGCGGAAAAGCCCCTGGATCACGACTTCTTCACGCCCTGGCAGGAACCAGGAAGCCTGGCGACCTCCATCTCGGGGAAAAACGTGATCACCGTTGATGTGTCCCGCGACGCCTTCAACTCAAACCTCGATGCCGGGATGGCGCAACGGGCCATCCAGCAGCTGGTTTACACCGCGTCGGCCGCGGCATCGTCCTCCGGACTCATCAACTCCGGACAGCAGATCCAAGTGGTCATTCTCGTTGACGGACACAAGGACTACATGGCGTTCGGGCAAGTGAAACTTGGCGAACCCATGACGCGTGATGCTTCCTTGGTGGCGCCGCTGTGGATCATCGATCCGCAGGAGGACGTGTCCCTGCCCCCTGGTTTGATCAAGTTCAACGGGCGCACCACGGACAATTCACGGCCCATCAGCTGGCAGATCCTTCAGGACAACGGCAAGGGTGAGAAGTCGAGCCTGCTCACGGGCCAGACCAAAGCAACCGGCGAACCCGGGCAGTATGGTCTGTTCAGCTTCGGCGCGACACTGAAACCCGGAAAATATGAATTGCGGGTAACCGAGGTCGACGATGCCGGCAAGGCCATCGAATCGAGCACGGACACCCGGTTGTTCACCGTGGCCTGATTCGACGTTCGCCGGCTACCAGCGACCGAGGACGTCGCTGGCCAGGACGACGGCGGCGGGTCCCGCCGTCGACGACCGCAGGACATGGTGACCCAAGAGGGCCGTCACGGCCCCTGCATCGCTAAGCCGCGTCACTTCACGCGGCGAGATCCCGCCCTCAGGCCCCACGATCAACAGAACCTCACTGGGTGAAGCGCCGTTGACATCCAGCCTCTCCAGGACCTCCCGCAGAGGGTTTTTGGCGTCCTCGTGAAGAATGACGGCCAAGTCGGCCTCGGCAACGGCTTTCACCAAACCGCTGGAGTCGACGATCGGGCGGACTGGAGGTACCCAGGCCCTGCGCGCCTGCTTTGCAGCCGCGGTGACCACTGACTCCCATTTCGCATGCGCCTTGGCTGCCCGCTCCGCCTTCCAGCGCACGATGGATCGCTCCGACTGCCAGGGAATCACGGCATCAATGCCGAGTTCCGTTGCCGTCTCGATTGCGAGCTCGTCGCGATCACCCTTGGCCAACGCCTGAACCAGTACCAATCGAACGTCCGGCTGGGCTTCGAAGACGATGTCGGTGGCGGTGACCGTCAGGGCACCGGGCGTCGCTTCGGCGACCACACCAGTGAGACGGGCACCTGCGCCGTCGGCGATGTCAACGGACTCACCGACGGCCAAGCGCTTCACCGTCACTGCGTGGCGGGCCTCCGGACCCTCCAGGACAAAATCAGTACCGGGCGCTACGTGGCTGAGGCTGCCGGCCGGCGTAAAGAAAACGGGGTTGCTCACCGCTACAGGTTACCGAGCTTGTCCCGGAGCTTTGCGAACATGCCACCACTGGCCACCAGTTTTCCTTCGGTGAACTGCTCGCCGCGGAGCTTGGCAAGCTGCTGGAGGAGTTCTTCCTGTGCATGGTCCAGTTTTGTAGGTGTTTCCACATGCAGGTGAACCTTGAGATCGCCGCGGCCGTAGCCCCGCAGGTGCGTTACGCCGAGGCCACGAAGGGTGATGACCTCTCCGGACTGCGTGCCTGCCTTCACTTCGATGTCCTGTGCGCCGTCGAACGTCTCAAGCTGCACGTCGGTCCCCAAGGCAGCAGCCGTCATGGGCACGCTGAGGGTGGCGTGGAGGTCGTCGCCTTCGCGTACGAACGTGGAATCGTTGTTGACGCGGATCTCCACGTAGAGATCACCGGCCGGACCACCTGCGGGTCCTGCTTCGCCCTGGCCGGACAGCTGGATTCGCGTACCGGTAGCGACGCCGGCGGGAACCTTGATGGTGAGCGAACGGCGGCTCCTGATGCGTCCCTGGCCGTTGCATTCGTTGCAGGGATCCTTGATGACGGTGCCGAAGCCTTCACAGGAACCACAGGGGGCGGTGGTCATGACCTGCCCCAGGATGGAGCGGACGGCGCGCTGAACCTGGCCGCTGCCACCACAGATGTCGCAGCGTTCAGGGTGGGTTCCCGGGCGGCAGCAGCTGCCGTCGCAGGTGGGGCAGACCACGGCTGTGTCCACTTCAAGCTTCTTGTTGACGCCGAACACGGCATCCTTGAGGTCGATCCGAACGCTGATAAGGGCGTCCTGGCCACGTCGTACGCGGGAGGCGGGCCCTCCGTGTCCACCGCCGCCGCCAAAGAACGTGTCGAAGATGTCCTGGAAGGCGAAGCCCTGGCCGGCGTAGCCGCCGCCGAAGCCGTTATCAGTGCCGTTCTCGTTGCCCGTGGCATCGTAGACGCGGCGCTTCTGGGGATCTGACAACACTTCGTAAGCGTGCGTCACGGCCTTGAACTGCTCCGCGACATCTTCACCCGGGTTTACGTCCGGGTGAAGTTTCCGCGCCAACTTGCGGTACGCCTTTTTGATCTCTTCCCCGGTGGCTTCCGGCGAGACTCCCAAAACGTCATAGTGGCTGCTCAAAGTCGGTATCTCTTCCTGGTTGTACTGCGGATGTTTTCCCGGGCCGGTGTTCAGCCGCCGAGAATGCGGGAAAGGTAACGGGCCACGGCACGAACTGCTGCCATGGTGGTGGGATAGTCCATGCGGGTCGGTCCAAGGATTCCCACCTTGGCGCCGGAACCGTAGCCGGTGGCCACTACAGAGGCCTCGGCCAGGCCGTCGTACGGATTCTCCCGGCCAATGCTGACTGTCACGCCCCGGGGATCGTCTCCCATGTCCGACAACAACCGGAGCATGACAACTTGTTCCTCAAGGGCCTCAAGCACGGGACCGATGCTTAGCGGGAAGTCAACGTTGGAACGTGCGAGGTTGGCCGTACCGGCCATCAGAATGCGTTCCTCACGGCTGGTGTCGCTCAGGGACTCCAAGCCATTGGCCAGCCTTTGGGCGAGGGCACGAAGATCCGGCGGGCAAAGGGCCACCACCGACGGTAACACCTGCGGCAGGAGTGCCAGCTGGGTGCCGGCGATGCTGCCGAGGAATCGTGACCTCAACAACATCAAAGCCTCGTTCCCCACGTCCGAACCGGCGTCGATGACTTTTTGCACGACGCTCCCGGTGTCCGCAATGAGGACCACCAGCACCTGTTTGGGGGCCAGCAGAACGAACTCCGCGTGGCGGACCAATGCGCGGTGCGAGTGGGGATACTGCACGACGGCGACCTGGTTGGTCAGCTGGGAAAGGAGCCGTACTGTGCGCTCAAGAATGTCATCGACGTCGTCGGGTCCTTCAAGCAGCGAATGAATTGCCCGACGCTCGGCGGCGGACAACGGCTTGACCTGGGAGATGCGGTCAACGAACAGGCGATAGCCCTTGTCAGTGGGGATTCGGCCGGCACTGGTATGCGGGGCGGCAATGAGACCTTCTTCTTCCAGGACAGCCATGTCATTGCGGATGGTGGCACTGGAAACACCCAGGTGATGACGCTCAACGAGGGCTTTCGATCCCACCGGCTCCCGGGAATGCACGTAATCCTCAACGATGGCACGCAGCACTTCCAATTTGCGTGGCTCACTCATTGCTACACCTCCTGACGACTGCCATGGTCCATGGGACCGGTCCCCGCGGGACCTCCAATGGATCACCGCACACTTAGCACTCAACATGCCCAAGTGCTAACAAGTCTAGTATGAGCCACCACGTTGTTAGCATTGAAACCGTCCGAGGACTGCATCCAGGGCGGCGTCCCGATACCGGCTGACGGCAACCCGCCCCTGTCCCCTTTCACATCACCACAGAGGTAGGAATTCCTTGGCTTTCGACAATTGGGGCCCGCAGGACCTGACCGCTCCAGCCAAACGCCAGCTCCCTGAGGTGCCGGTGCAACGCGGCATGGTCCTCGAAGACGTCCAGTCAGGATGGGTGGGCGAAGTCACCCGGGTGGAAAAGACCGGTGGCATGCACATCGTGTCGCTCGAGGACAGGCGCGGTAAAACGAAGTCGTTCCAACTCGGGTACGGATTCCTTCTCGAAGGACAAGCGATCAGGTTGATGCCTCCGGCCCCTCGCCGGCCCGCTTCAGCGGTTCAGGCGAATCGCACGGCCTCGGGTTCGGTAAAGGTCCAGGGGCAACGGGCGCAGGTCGCGAAGGCCAGCCGCATCTGGGTGGAGGGCAAGCACGACGCTGAACTCGTGGAGAAAGTCTGGGGTGACGACCTCCGTGTTGAAGGAATTGTGGTGGAACCGCTCCACGGCGTGGACGACCTCAAGTCCGCCATTGCCGACTTCCGACCCGGTCCCGGCCGCCGCCTTGGCATCCTGGTGGACCACCTCGTGGCGGGCTCAAAGGAGTCCCGGATCGCGGCCGAGGCCATGACTGTCCCCGGCGCTGCAGGCAACGTCCTGATCGTGGGCCACCCTTATGTGGACGTGTGGCAGGCCATCCGGCCGAAGGTCCTGGGCATCGAGCAATGGCCCGCCGTTGCCCGCGGCACTGATTGGAAGACCGGGATTCTCACGGCCTTCGGTTGGCCCCACGAAACAGCGGAGGACATCGGGCTGGGCTGGCAGCGCCTGCTGGGCGCAGTGCACAGCTATGCGGACCTTGAGGCATCGTTGTTGGGGCGTGTGGAAGAAGTCATCGACTTCCTCACCGTCCCGTAGTCCACGGTCCGGATCATCAGGATCCGGCATGCTTCCGGGGCGTTGGTCCCGGGAAGGACGCGCGGCCCGGTATTCTTGGACAGCAACACAGCAGCATCTTTAAAGCATTTAAAGCAAAGGGAAGACACCGTGGCAGATAACGCTCCTGAAGAACCGGGCAGCGCCGCAGGCCGGCCCCAGTACCATGGCGCCCCTGCCAACGCACTCCCGTTGACAGCCAGCGAGGACAGGCAGTGGGCCACTTTGGCGCACTTCGGCGGCATCCTTGGATGCTTGCCGGCTCTCCTGATCTACCTGATTTTCCGCGACCGCGGGCCGTTCACTGCGCAGGAATCCAAGGAGGCACTGAATTTCACTTTGCCTCCCACCATTGCCGCCGTCTTGGCCAACATCCTTGTTCTGCTGCCGGTGGTGGGAAACATTTTTGCCGTCATTGCCACGGGTATCTGGGTGGCACTGACGTGCTTCTCTGTTTCAGCGGGCATCCGGGTCAACCACGGCCAGCCGCACCGCTACCGTTTCAACCTGCGCTGGATCAAGTAGGACCCCGATCCGCCCGATGACTCCGGGGGTACCGTACCGGGCTGTCAGTCCCAGGCGAAGGTCAGTCCGGCAGGATCCTGCGGACTACGGCATCTGCGAGCAACCTTCCCTTAAGGGTAAGAACCAGTCGTCCCTTGAATGCCTGAACCGGATCAACCAGTTCGTCAGCAATGAGGCCCGCCATCGCGTGGCGCCCAATCGCATCCAGGGCATCTACGGCAAGTCCCGTTCCGAGCCGCGCCTCCAGCATGATCCGCTCGACTTCCCGGGTGCCGGCGTCGAGGGTTTCGCGCCCTGCGGCAGGTGAGGTCCCTGCCCCCAATCGTGATGCGTAGGCCGTGGGGTGTTTGACGTTCCACCACCGGACACCGCCCACGTGTGAGTGCGCGCCGGGGCCGATTCCCCACCAGTCGTCTCCGCGCCAGTACGCGAGATTGTGCTTGCACGCCTGATCCGGAGTCCTCGACCAGTTGCTGACTTCGTACCAGTTCAAGCCGGCCGAGGAGATCATCTTGTCCGCCAGTTCATACTTGGCGGCGTGGTCGTCGTCGTCGATTCCGGGCACCTGGCCACGTTTGATCTGCGCGGCAAGTTTGGTGCCGTCCTCGACTATCAATGCGTAGGCGCTGATGTGGTCCGGCCCGTACGAGAGTGCCGTCTTGAGTGAGAACTCCCAGTCCTCCATGGACTCCCCTGGTGTCCCGTAGATAAGGTCCAGGCTGACGGAGAGGCCTGCTTCGCGGGCCCATTGCACCACCAGCGGAACCCGGCTGGGAGTGTGGGTGCGGTCCAGCACTTTCAGCACGTGCGGAACCGCAGACTGCATGCCGAAGGACACGCGGGTGAAGCCCGCGTCCGCAAGCACCTTCAAGGATTCGGGTGTTACAGAGTCCGGATTGGCCTCGGTGGTCACCTCAGCGCCGGGCTCCAAGCCCCAGTAGCCGACGGCGGCGCGCAGGATCTCTGCGAGATCCTCCGCAGGCAGGAGCGTGGGCGTACCGCCGCCAAAAAATACTGTGCTTAGTGGACGATGCGGAAGGCCTGAAGCCTCAAGGGCCGTCGCCGCGAAAGCGACTTCGGAAACAGCCGTGGAAGCATAGGCATCCTGCGACGCTCCCCCGCCGAGCTCCGTGGCGGTGTACGTATTGAAATCGCAATAGCCACACCGTACGGCACAAAACGGAATGTGCACGTAGAGCCCGAATTTGCGTTGCTCGACGCCGTCCAGCACCTGCGGTGGCAATAATCCATCCGCAGGTGCCGGATCGCCCAAAGGAAGGACGCTGGGCATTTACTTCTTGGCCTTGTCCTTGGACTCGTCGGTCGTCAGTGCTGCGATGAAGGCCTCCTGGGGAACCTCAACGCGGCCCACCATCTTCATGCGCTTCTTGCCTTCTTTTTGCTTTTCGAGCAGCTTGCGCTTACGCGTGATGTCACCGCCGTAGCACTTGGCAAGAACGTCCTTGCGGATGGCACGGATGCTCTCACGGGCGATGATGCGGGAGCCAATGGCTGCCTGGATGGGCACTTCGAACTGCTGCCTGGGAATAAGCTCGCGGAGCTTTCCGGTCATCATCACACCGTAGGCGTAGGCCTTGTCGCGGTGGGTGATGGCGCTGAACGCATCCACTTGTTCACCTTGTAGCAGGATGTCGACCTTGACGAGGTCGGCGACCTGTTCGCCGTCGGCCTTCCAGTCCAGCGAGGCGTAACCGCGGGTCTTGGACTTCAGGAGGTCGAAGAAGTCGAACACGATCTCGGCCAGCGGGATCCAGTATCGGAGCTCCACGCGGTCCTCGGACAGGTAATCCATGCCCTTCATCTGGCCGCGGCGGCTCTGGCACAGTTCCATGATGGCGCCAACGAACTCGTTGGGCGCCAGGACCGTGGCAGAGACCATGGGCTCGCGGACCTCGGAGATCTTGCCTGTGGGGTACTCGCTGGGGTTGGTGACGTGGACGACGCGCTTGTCTTCCAGGGTGACCTCGTACTCCACGTTCGGAGCAGTGGAAATGAGGTCCAGGTTGTATTCACGCTCGAGGCGCTCACGCGTGATTTCAAGGTGCAGAAGCCCCAGGAAGCCCACACGGAAGCCGAAGCCCAGCGCAGCGGAGGTCTCGGGCTCGTACACCAGGGCGGCGTCGTTGAGCATGAGCTTTTCGAGCGCATCGCGAAGGACCGGATAATCCGTGCCATCCAAGGGGTACAGGCCCGAGAAGACCATCGGCTTGGCATCTGCGTAACCGCTGAGGGATTCCGACGCCGGCTTGGCCAGGTTGGTGACGGTGTCGCCGACCTTGGACTGACGGACATCTTTCACGCCGGTGATCAGGTAGCCCACCTCGCCAACGCCCAAGCCCTTCGAGGGCGTGGGCTCCGGGGAACTCACGCCGATTTCGAGAAGCTCGTGCGTTGCACGGGTAGACATCATCTGGATACGTTCGCGGGGATGCAGCATGCCATCCACAACACGGACATAAGTTACGACGCCCCGGTAGGTGTCATAGACCGAGTCGAAGATCATGGCCCGGGCGGGAGCGTCAGGATCGCCTACGGGGGAAGGCAAATCGCGGACGATCTTGTCCAGGAGCGCTTCGACGCCCACGCCCGTCTTGCCGGAAACCTTCAGAACGTCCTCCGGTTCCCCACCGATGAGGTTGGCGAGCTCAGCCGCGTATTTCTCGGGCTGGGCCGCAGGGAGGTCGATCTTGTTCAGGACCGGAATGATGGTCAGGTTGTTTTCCATCGCCAGGTACAGGTTGGCAAGGGTTTGGGCCTCGATGCCCTGTGCCGCGTCGACCAGCAGAACCGCGCCCTCGCAGGCTGCCAGGGACCGGGAAACCTCGTAGGTGAAGTCGACGTGACCCGGAGTGTCGATCATGTTCAGGGCATAGCTGGTGCCGTCCAGTTCCCAAGGCATGCGGACAGCCTGGGACTTGATGGTGATACCGCGTTCGCGCTCAATATCCATGCGATCCAGATACTGGGCCTTCATGTCGCGTTGCTGAACGACGCCGGTGAACTGCAGCATGCGGTCGGCCAGGGTGGATTTACCGTGGTCAATGTGGGCAATGATGCAGAAGTTCCGGATGATGGCCGGATCTGTTGCGGCGGGCACCGGTGCGGTGCGGGCCATGGGAGACACGCAGGATCCTTACTGTCGACACTCACACGGCAATTACCCGGACTGGGCATAAGCCAGCCCGAACATGCCGCGCATCTGATCCTCTAGTCTCCCACGAACCGGCGCTTCGCCGTACATCGCGCGCCCTGCTGTCCGGCGACGTCGGATGTAGCGTGTTCCTATGGCTTTTGATGTGCGCCCCCTGGGGAAATTTCTGTTGCGTTCACTCAAGGCGCTGCGAGGCGGCAGCTCCAAGCCGGCCGCGCCATCGGCGACGGCGGGCAAACCCACCCGGCGTACCGCCGTCGGGCAGCCACCCGGCCGCTACCCCGGCGACTTCCGCGGAGCCCTCAAGCCCAGCTACTCCCCCAAGCCGGACGGCAGGCCGGATCCTGGCGAAATTGTGTGGGGCTGGGTCCCCTATGAAGAGGACCACTCGCAAGGCAAAGACCGCCCCGTTCTTCTTATCGGGCGGGACGGAGAATGGTTGCTTGGGTTGATGTTGACCTCGAAAGACCACGACAACGGAGCACGCGCGGATAGCTACGTCGACATTGGCGCCGGCCCTTGGGACCGACAGGGCCGGCCCAGCGAGGTCAATGTACAGCGCATCATCCGCATGGACCCCCGGACCGTGCGGCGTGAAGGCGCGGTCTTGGGCAAGCGGCAATTCCAGGACGTTGCACGGAGCCTCAGGGCCTATCAAAGCGTGCGCTGAACTGCGGGTCTCCGTTATCCGTGAGTATCTGCTATCCTTTATAGCTGTGTGTCCGTGCAGGTCGACGGCCACTCATGGTTGGCTGCCATAGGCATCCCCACGCCGCTCAGTCGATGGCCAACCTGAAAACCCTCTAGACCATTTCCGCATTAAAAAGAGAGTTCATACGTGGCTAATATCAAGTCCCAGAAGAAGCGCATCCTCACCAACGAGAAGGCTCGCCTGCGTAACAACGCTGTCAAGTCCGAGCTGAAGACGGCCATCCGCGCCGTCAACACCGCCGTTGAGTCTGCTGACAAGGATGCTGCTGGAACTGCACTTGTTGCTGCCAGCCGCAAGCTGGACAAGGCTGTCAGCAAGGGCGTTATTCACAAGAACAACGCTGCAAACCGCAAGTCGGCGATCTCCAAGAAGGTCAACGCACTCTAAGGTTTTTCCAGTTCGACTGAGCTGATCAAAAGGCCGGCACCCATTGGGTGCCGGCCTTTGGGTTTAACGGCCGGTATTTCTCCGGCGGGTACTTCTTAGGCCGACTTCAGCGACGACTGGCTGACGTGGCGATTACCGTTACCGCATGCTCCACCGCGTACACGGGATCACGCGATTCGCCCTTCACCTGGGCATCCGCCTCGGCAATGACCTGGATGGAACGGATGAGGCCTTCGGGGGTCCACCGGCGAACGTCACGTTGGGCCTGTTCCACCAGCCATGGCTGCATTCCCAGATTCCTGGCGATGGTGGCTGAAGACCCGTTGGCCCCGGCTACTTTGGCGAGGGTCCGAAGTTTGGCTGCCAGGGCAGCTACGAGAGGAACGGGATCGACGCCGGTGGCCAGGGCGTGCCGGAGAGTGGAAAGTGCTACTGGCCCGTTGCCTGCCATGGCAGCATCTGCCACCTTGAAGGCTGTGGCTTCAACCCGCCCTCCGTAGTAACGTTCCACGGTCTCTGCCGTCACGGCAGTAGTAGCATCAGCGATGAGCTGGCCGCACGCTGATGCGAGCTCTGAAAGATTGGCACCGACCGCGTTTACCAGGGCCTGGACGGCTTCGCCTTCAATGCGTCGTCCGCCCGCCTTGAACTCCGAGACAACGAAGGCGGTCTTGTCCGAGTCCTTCTTCAGGGGCTGGCAGTCGATGACGGGCCATCCCCCGGCCTTCACGGTATCAAGCAGCTTCTTACCGCGTACTCCACCGCCGTGGCGAAGAACAAGGACGACGTCCTGGTCAGGGTGCTGGAGATAGGCCAGACCATCCGCCAGGAACGCGTCATTCATGGCTTCGAGGCCCTCGACCTCAATCAGCTTGCCTTCCCCGAAGAGGGACGGAGTCACTGTCATCGCCAGCGTCCCTGCCTCGTAGGAGCCGGCGTTGAGACGGCTGAGTTCCACGTCCGGCGTGGCAGTCCGCACCTGCGTGCGGATCCGATCCATGGCACGGATACCAAGGTATTCTTCCGGCCCGGTGATCAGTACTACGGCGGCCGGGCTTGCGTCCCGCCAGCTGACGGTGTTCGCCGCGGCGTTCTTGGCCCGGGTGTTTTGGGCAGCAGCCACTGGTGTTTCCTTCCGGATGATTCCTTGCAGATATCAAGTCTGCCATGCCTGCGCCCTGACATGCGGTCCAGGAACAGCTCCACCCCGGCATGCAAAGCCACAACCCGCACCAGAACCCGTTCCGATTGCAGGACCATCCAGACCAGCGTAATGCTGACGCCCGAGCACAGCACCATGGCGGCGACACCGGCCTGGCCTTCGGCCCAAGGCATTGTTGCGCCGGGCATACCCGCGAAGAACCTGGCAACTCCCGCAACAGTGGCCGCACATCCGCCAGCCACCGCGACGGGCACCACTGCCAACCAAGGCGCCATCACCGCCAACGGCACGGCGAGCGTTCCCATGATGGTCACTGGGGCAACCAAAGGACCGGCCACGACATTGGCGATGAGGGCATACGGAGTAAATTGTGGCTGAAGTGCCACAATGACGGGCCCGCACAGCAGCTGGGCGGAGAACGGAACGGCCACTCCGGCAGCCATCCATCGGGGAACGCGCGAGGGTATCCAGGATGCAAGGCGGCTGGCCAGGAGTACTATCCCGAGCGTTGCCAGTACGGACAGGAGAAATCCCGCGTTCGCGGCCATGGTCGGGTCAAGAAGCAACAGAATCGCTGTGGCGACGCAAAGGAACGTCAGGGAACGCCCCTGAAGGCCGCCCACCATGGCGGCCAACCCTACAGCTCCCATGACGGCGGCACGCACGACGCTCGGGTCAGGACCGACCATGAGGACGAACCCAGCCAGGCCACATGCAGCAATGGCGGCCGCCAACGGGCGAGAGAGCCGAAGTGACCGGGCCAGCAGAATGAATGCTCCCAGAACGAGGCTGCAATTGGCACCGCTGACAGCTGTCAGATGGGTCATCCCTGTCGTTTTCATGTCTTTTTCGAGACTCTCCGGCAAGGCACTTGTGTCTCCCGTGACCATGCCTGGCAACAGCCCGGCTGCATCGGGAGGCAACCACCTTGTCGCGGCACTGAAGCCATGCTTAAGCTCGCTGGCGGATTGCCGGACATCGGGTTGGGAGTCGAGCACCACCGGCCACGAGGATGCCGACAGGAGCGCATCCTGGCCCTGGCCGTCGCGGGCTTCCTTGAGGGTCCCGGTGGTTCTGACCACTTGGCCCGCTTGTACCTTGTCCCAACCATCGCCGCCGGCGATCAGTACATCCGCCGTCCCCCGCGCAACAGTGCTCTTCGCCGTTACGGCCAACAATTCGGCTGTCACAGTCCACCTGTTCCCCCCGGACTGGCCAGGTGCCATCGATGCGGCCGGGCTTCCCGTAATCCGTATCTCGATGGCGACTCCTTCATGGTCCACAGCCGCCTGCGCCAGCGGTCCCTCCTCCCGTTGGACTGCCATGGCTGCACAATGGACCGCAACTGTGGCCCCGAAGAAACATGCCAAAGCAAAAGTGGCGGGCATTGTCCGGGCCCGCACCCCGGCGCACCGCCGCTGCCGCTGCCGCTGCCGCCCGCTGAACAGCAAGACCGCGCCTGCGATCAACAGGAAACCTGCCGCAGCCCAGGACCAAATAGCCTCATTGAAGGTGCCTGCGAACGCCGCTCCCCACGCAGTGGCTGCAGTAGGAACCAACCTGAGGTCAGTACGTCCGGCCGACCCCGCCCCGGCGCCGGCGTCAGCCACCTTGCACCGTCACAAGATCCTTCAGTGACTCCATAAGCTTGGGCCCGATGCCGTCCACAGCGTCAAGTTCATCCACGGACGTGAATGCTCCGTGCTCTTTCCGCCAGTCCAGGATGCGTTGGGCTGTTACCGGTCCGACCCTGGGCAATGTCCCGAGTTCCTCCAGCGAGGCTGTGTTGATGTTGACCTTGGCACCTGCCGCGGCAGGACCGGCTGTTCCACTGGCCGCTCCGGAAACTGCGCCAGCACCCGCAACCGGCGAGCTCTGAGGGGGTGTCTCTCCGACAACGGGTATGTACACCTTGATTCCGTCGGTGAGGACTTCCGCCAGATTGAGGGCGGTAAGGTCGGCGCCGGGCGCCGCCCCGCCAGCCGCATCGATGGCTTGGAAGACGCGACTCCCCTGAGGCAATGAGACGACACCGGGCTTGCCCACCGCACCGGCAACGTGCACCATGACCACTCCTGGCCCACCTTGCGCAGGCGGAGCAGCAACTTCTGCGGGCTGCACGCCTTCGGCCGGAGGATCTAAGGCATCAGGACCATCTGAGCGGCCGGCGGATACGGAAGGACCCAGGGGCTCAGACGTTGCCCGACCGTCCGCGAGTCGCCAGAGAAACCACGCCATGAGCACGGCCGCCACCACGGCAACCAGCGCAGCTACCCTCCACGATGTCCGCCAACGCAGCCGGGCGACAGCCGGAACCGAATTTGCCTCACCTGCGAAGAGTGACGCCAGATCATCTGTTTCTGCGCCTGAATCACCGGATAGATCCAGCAGCGGCCGACTGCTGTGGTCTGGGATCATCCGTGCGGCGAACCGTTCCCGCGCGGCCTGCGCTGCGGCATCTGGGGACAGGTCCCGGCTCCGGCGTGGCATGAATCGAGCCTACGGTCGGGTACAAACATTTGGTGCGCGCATACAGTCACATGTGGAAAACCTTGCGCAATTTTCGTTGGGCTTTCATAGGAAACTGCCTGTTAGCCATATAAAGGGAACGGATCCTGGCAGCCCGCGCGACGGTCCACCCGTGCTCCGAAACATGATCTTATCGATGTCACGAAAGTCGACAGGTTCCCCCCTCAGCGGCGACCGCCGGGTAGAGCCGAATCAATCGGCTCGCAAGCGTGCGCTCCTTAGCCCAACCCTTGACCAGCCTGGTAGGTGGCCAGTTCAGGGGTGGCACGTTGTCTGACTCGGGTCTTCACTTGGTTGTTCGTGACCTCGCCCCGACCCTCTTTGGCTGCCAGTCCACTGGGCGGTCTGCCATAAGGAAGATCAGGAACACTTGAGCCGAGTTCAATAGTAATTTCGGAAGCTGCAGGCCATGCCCCCCCATCACTTGCCGCGCGCCTCAACGGTCTATGCCCTGCAGATCTCAAAGGAATTTGGCGATAAGACCCCCCCCTTTATAGTGAGGCTTTCATAGCAAACGTGACGCCATAAACAAGAGAAATTTTTATTTTCGGGGAATATTTCTTAGAGGACAAACACCTCTAAAAAACATTCCCCTCCAAGCCTGTACACGGCGCGGATTTTCGGCGTAGATTTACCATGCTGCAGCAAATCAAGGTGGTTGCGCAAAATTGAGTATCGGCATATTGGGGAGGAAATTTGATAAATAACCAACGGTCGGCTCTAGGGGCCGGAATACTATTGTTGGCTTTCGCGGCCATTACGACAGTGGCAGGCGCGGACTCTGTCCCATCCAGAGCAACAAGGGCCACTCCGGACTTTGGGGCCGTCCGGGTTACTACTGCCTCCAACACAGAAACCCCGAATATGTCGTTACCGGACACAGATGCACGGTTCAGCGCAGAGGGCCTCATAAAGGATGCCATTCAACTACGCAACAGCCAGATCGTAACCTCCGCCAGTGTAGGTATGCCCGCGCGATCATCCGCACAAATCTTCGGGCGTGGCGCGGCCGCAGCCGAAGAAGAATACTCAAGACTGCAAGAAAAGAAACGCCTACTGGCCACCCATGAGCTGGTATACAACGGGGTCGCCTCACAAGTGAATCTTTTGTCTTTTACTCAGAATGGAGACACAGCGACAGCCGAAGTCTCTGAGATAACCGAGCTAACGTACGCCAACTATGAAGATGGAACGACGCCGCCACCAACAGGGTACTCCTATCCTCAGATCGTGGAGCTTTCCTTGCGCCCCTCGGGCTGGGAGATCACATCCATGGAAGCCAAGACACCCGGCGGGATCCCGCCGACCACGGTCCAAAGAACGGCAGTCAGGACTGGCCCAGACACCGAAGTGGATTCTCCGGCACTCCTTGATCCAGCTGAGACCCTAGCTGTCCCTAATGCAGCGCAGAAGCCCGCCTTACCCTCTCCGACTGGGGTCGGAACATTCACCAACAAGACACTTGGTAATCCCGGCCCTGCGAAGGACTTTAAGGGAGCAGCGCAGGATCTCCCTTCCACTGTCGTCAGAACCGCCGCTTTCACTCCCCGTCTTGCGAGCAGCACGTCCTACAACTACCAAGCGATGATGAATTACGCCTGGACCGGGCCTATGGAAGGAACGGGGTTTATCCAAGCTACGACTCGGACTGCACAAATTTCGTCTCCCAAGCCGTGGAGGCCGGGGGATGGAGCCAAGTTGGCGGTTGGTACCAGTACGACACGTCCTGGTGGCACAACTGGTACGTCAATGCCTCATGGCCCTGGGCTGGGGCTCAGAACTTTGCTAACTTTGCGTATGGGTCGGGAAGAATCTCATACCTTCCTTACCTGAGCTGGATGGGCGCCGCAGACATCATGCAAATCGCGGAAGAAGCGCCGAACAATCAGAATGTCACGCACGCAACAATAGTTACATATGTCAACGGGACCGACATTCGAGTCTCTTATCACTCCAGGGACACACGCGATATGTCAATCTGGGACATCTATTATGGCAATTCCGCCAATTGGCGCTACTACGCTCTACGAACCTAAGGAGAGTTGCATGGGCCCGCAGCGTGTGTACCCGGGTAATGCGGTTGCGGTGGCAGCTTTCTGCACTTGCCTGCTCGTAAGCGGGTGCACTCCTCAGAAGGGTCCGGATGTCAGCAAACGCGGCGATGCAGTCGACGCGACTATGAGTGCGCTTCATGACGGTGACGCGGAGAGACTTGCTGCCCTGGCAGGCCCCGGCCCGGCCGACCCAGCTGACGCCGGCCCACTCTTAGCCAAGTGGGCCGGGGTCAACAACCAAGCCTATGCGGTGCAGTACAACGACGGCATGGGTCCAAGTCATGTCACGGCCACGGTCGACACCGAGGATCGCAGAGGCCACCCAGTAAAAGTCGAGTTCAATATGAGCTGGCACGACGGACGCTGGATGCTCGGGATCGGACACGCCCCTGTTCCTTCAAGCCCATCGTCTCCGGCCCAGGCTGACAAGTAATTGCCGGTCGAATCGCGTCATCCAAATATCTGTGAACGGCTGCTTCCAGACGGGATTTCCCCGGCAATAGAAACAATGGCCGCCAGTCCAAATACTGGCGGCCATTGGCGTAATATCGGTCGGACAGATGACGGATCAATTGAATGGCAAACCCACAAATTTATATGCCATCCAACCCATGCGACCTTGCACCGTAACAAGGTCTTTGAATGACTCCATGAGCCTGGCCCCAATCCCATCGACGGCATCAAGTTCGTTGACGGCACTGAACGCGCCGCGTTCTTTGCGCCGATCCAGTATTCGTTGCCCTGTACCGGCCGTACCCGCAGCAAAGTCCCAAGCTCCTCCAATGACACTGTGTTGACACAAGGCACCAGCCCGCAGCGGATTCGCGCGTTTTCTCCGCATCAGCCAAGTCCAACAGCGGCGCACCGGCAAGGTCAGAGATCATTCACGAGGCAATTCGGCTCCCGCGCGGCCCGCTCTGCGGCATCTGGGGATGCTCCCGGTTCCAGCATGGGATAACTAGGCCTTGACCGCCGTCGAACCCCTGAAGTAACAATTTAACGCTATGTGGCCAACTCGCCCAGGGACGTCACCCCGTCGGAGTACTGCTCTCCCCCACGATGACCGCAAGAACTCCGAGACCGGCATGGGCGGCCAAGACAGCCGGCAAAGCACTGATTTGGGGTGCCGGGCAGTCCGGGCAGGTCTCGTTCAGACGGGCTGCCAAGGCTTCGGCCTCGATCTGGTTTCCGAAGTGGTGGACCGCCAAACGTTGCTGCCCCTTGGGTCGGGAGGCTACGTCGGCAGCAACGATCTCCTCGAGGCGGGCTATGGCGCGAACGGCGGAACGTACTTTTTCGAGCGGCACGATCTTGCCGCCGTCGACCGCCAGGATGGGTTTGATGGCCAGAACTGTCCCCAAGAGGGACGCTGCCGCCCCTATACGACCACCCCGCCGCAGCTGTTCCAGGCTTGGAACGTAGAAGTACACCTTGGTGCGTTCCATGCGCTGTTCCGCGAAGCCGCGCACTTCGGCCGGTCCGCGCCCGTCCGCTGCGGCAACGACCGCGCTTTGGACGCCCATTCCCTGTGCCATGCCGACAGTGCGGGAGTCCACGATTTCGACCGGTATCGAGACACGTTCAGCGGCCAGCTTGGCGGCGTCCACCGTACCCGAGAGTTCGGACGAAATGTGAATGGAGACCACAGCCTCAAAACCGCGCCGCTGGGCTGCCAGGTACGCCTGCTCGAACTGGCCCGGTGATGGTCGGGAGGTTTTGACGGAAGCTCCCGAAGCAAGTGCCAGTGACAATGTCCGGGTGATGTCGTCTTCGCCCTCGCCATAGATTTCATTCCCCACCATCACTGGCATGGGAACAACCGCCAGGCGTCCATCCGCTGTAAAGGCAGAAATCCAGTCAGCCGGCAGCGCGGCCGCGGAATCGGTGACGACAGCAGTCCTGACGACGGCGGCAAGCGGCTGATCGGCGGCGGTAACCGGCGCCGCCGGTTGCCGAAGACGCGCCACTCTTTCCTTGAGCCATATCCAGGCCGGTGGTTCTCGCTCAGGCACGCAACCTCCATAGATGATGGCCGGCCGCCGGCACAGTGCCGGCGGCCTCACAGTCCCTGCTAGGCAGGAACGATGTTCACCAGTTTAGGTGCACGCACAATCACAGTACGGATGCCGCGGCCGTCCAATGCCCGCTGAACA
Organism: Paenarthrobacter sp. CC6; assembly: GCF_040560085.1. Lineage (NCBI taxonomy): Bacteria > Bacillati > Actinomycetota > Actinomycetes > Micrococcales > Micrococcaceae > Paenarthrobacter > Paenarthrobacter sp. CC6. The sequence goes on from NZ_JARDAN010000006.1 coordinate 243,735, forward strand.
TTCTCCGAAGCCAAGGCCAGTTCACGCAACTCGTCTTCGGCAATGTCCGGGGAGACTTCCAAGCGGTCCCGGACCTTGCCCTGGACCTGGACCACGGCGGTGACGGTGTCCTGCACCAACAGTGCTTCGTCGTGTGCCGGCCAACCCGCGTTCGCCACTGAAGCCGGGTGTCCCAGGGTGTTCCAGAGATCTTCGGCCGTGTACGGAGCGAACAGGCTCAGGATGACAGCGACAGCTTCCACCGCCTCGCGAACAGCAGGATCGGCTGCACCGGCACCTGAGTCGATGGTCTTGCGGGTGGCATTGACCAGCTCCATCAGACGGGCCACAACGACGTTGAACTTGTTGTTGTCCAGAAGTTCGGCGGCGTCGGCAATGGTCTTGTGGGTCACCGTGCGCAGGGCGCGGTCACCGGTGGCCGGATCAACGCCGGGCTCGCTGCTGACGTCCTGCCCGAGGCGCCAGGCACGCGCCAGGAACTTGGCCGAGCCCGACGGCGAAACGTCCGCCCAGTCGACGTCGTCTTCCGGCGGGGAAGCAAAGACCATGGTGAGGCGGACGGCATCGACACCGTACTTGTCCAGCTGCTCGCCGAGGTCCACGCCATTGCCGAGGGACTTGCTCATGGCCTTGCCGCCGTTGAGCACCTGCCCTTGGTTCAGGAGCGCCGAGAAAGGCTCGTTTGCCTCGATCAGCCCGATGTCCTTGATGACCTTGGTGAAGAAGCGCGCGTACAGCAGGTGCAGGATGGCGTGTTCCACGCCGCCCACGTACTGACCCACCGGCATCCAGTCATTGATCTTCTCAGGATCGAAAGGGCCCTCGGTGTAGTCGGGCGAGACGAAACGCAGGAAGTACCACGAGGAATCCACGAAGGTGTCCATGGTGTCGGTGTCGCGCTGGGCGGCACGGCCACAGTTGGGGCACTCGACGTTGACCCATTCCACGGCGGCGGCCAGCGGGGAGGTTCCCTTGGGGGCCAATGCTTCGCCACGCAGGTTGTCGGGCAGCCTGACCGGCAGCTGGTCGTCGGGGACCGGCACTTCGCCGCATTCGCCGCAGTGGATGATGGGGATGGGCGTGCCCCAGAAGCGCTGGCGGCTCAGCAGCCAGTCACGCAGCCGGAAATTGACGAACTTCTCGCCGGTTCCCAGCTTTTCGAGGATCCCGATGGCAGCCGGAATACCTTCGGCCTTGGACAGCCCGTCCAGTTCACCGGAGTTCTTGAGCGTTCCTTCGCCCGAGGTGGCCACACCGGTAGCAGCGGGGTCTTCGTCGCCGGTATCCAGGACGGCCCGGACCGGGAGGTCGAAGGCCTTGGCGAAGTCGAGGTCGCGCTGGTCGTGCGCGGGCACGGCCATGATGGCGCCCGTACCGTAGTCGGCCAGTACGTAGTCAGCAGCCCAGACCGGCAGCTTTTCGCCGTTCAACGGGTTGATTGCGTAACGGCCGGTAAAGACGCCGGTCTTCTCACGCTCGGTGGACTGGCGCTCGATTTCGGACAGGGCCTTGACCTTCTCGCGGTAGGCCATGAGTTCGTCGTGCTGTTCAGGCGTGACCAGGTCCAACGCCAGATGCGCGTCAGCTGCAACGACGAAGAACGTTGCGCCGTAGAGGGTATCGGGACGGGTGGTAAAGACGGTGACTTCGCGCTCGGCCCGGTCTTCGGTGGCCTCAATGACGAAGCGGACATGCGCACCTTCGGACCGGCCGATCCAGTTGCGCTGCATGGCCAGCACGCGCTCGGGCCAATGGCCCTGCAACTGGTCCATGTCTTCCAGCAGGCGGTCGGCGTAGTCGGTGATCTTGAAGTACCACTGGTTCAGGGACTTCTTGGTCACCGGTGTGCCACAACGCTCACAGGCGCCGTTGACGACCTGCTCGTTTGCCAGGACAGTGAGGTCCTTGGGGCACCAGTTGACCGGCGAGTCCTTGCGGTAGGCCAATCCCCGCTCGTAGAAGCGCTTGAACAGCCACTGGGTCCACCGGTAGTACTCAGGGTCGGAGGTGTGGATGCGCCGCGACCAGTCAGCCGAGATGGCGTATCGCTTGAACGACGCCGCCTGGGTCTCAATGTTCGCGTACGTCCACTCGCTGGGGTGCGCGTTGCGCTTGATGGCCGCATTCTCGGCGGGCAGGCCGAAGGAGTCCCAACCGATCGGGTGCAGGACGTCGAAGCCCTTCTGGCGCAGGTAACGGGCGACGACGTCGCCCATGGCGAACGCTTCGGCGTGGCCCATGTGAAGGTCGCCCGAGGGGTAGGGGAACATGTCCAGAACGTAGCGGCGTTCACGCGAGCCGTCGTCGGCAGGCGTGAAGACTTTGAGGTCTTCCCAGACCTGCGGCCACTTGGCTTCCATCGCAGCGAAGCTGTAGACGCCTTCTTCAGGCGCTTCGGCTGCGGCTGTCTGTGCTGTTCCGGTCTCTGTCTCCGGCTGAACGCTCACTGCTGCCCTCTTCTGTTCTTCGATGGCGGTATTACCTCCTGCTGCGGTCCCGGATACCCCCGGACACACAAAAGCCCCTCAACAATGGAGGGGCGGCCGCACGGCTGTTGAAAGCCGGGCGGCTAGCTAAGCAGAAGGATCGCACGCATAGATCTACAATAGCGCACGATCAAACTCCCAAGTCGCATCGAGCGGCTTACAGGACTGATGGTTGAGTTGACGGCAGCCGCACCTCGCCCGGGTGTGGTGGGCACCGCGAAGCGGGCGGGGCAGGCGCGGCTGCCGTCAACGTCAGGTCAGGCTACTTAACGTCCTCGTCGACCCAGTCCATGGACTTGGTGACTGCCTTCTTCCAGAGACGCAGCTGGCGCTCCTGCTCCTCTGCCGGCAACTGCGGCTCCCAGCGCTTGTCTTCGTTCCAGTTGGCGCTCAGTTCGCCCAGGTCCTTCCAGAAGCCGACAGCCAGACCGGCCGCATAGGCAGCACCGAGAGCCGTGGTTTCGACGACCTTCGGGCGAACCACAGGCACGCCGAGAATGTCCGCCTGGAACTGCATGAGTGCCTCGTTGGCGACCATGCCGCCGTCGACCTTAAGCTCGGTGAGCGGAACGCCCGAGTCGGCGTTGACGGCGTCGAGCACCTCACGGGTCTGGAACGCGGTGGCTTCCAGCGCCGCACGGGCGATGTGGCCCTTGTTGGCGAAACGTGTCAGGCCAACGATGGCGCCACGTGCATCCGCACGCCAGTAGGGGGCGAAGAGGCCGGAGAACGCAGGAACGATGTAGACGCCTCCGTTGTCCTTCACTGCGGCGGCGAGTTCCTCAACTTCCGGGGCGGAGCTGATCATGCCCAGGTTGTCGCGAAGCCACTGGATCAGTGAACCGGTGACGGCGATGGAACCCTCGAGGGCGTAGTGCGGCTTGGCGTCACCCAGCTTGTAGCCGAGAGTGGTGAGAAGACCGTTCTTGGAGTGGACAATGTCCTCGCCGGTGTTGAAGATCAGGAAGCAGCCCGTGCCGTACGTGTTCTTCGCTTCACCGGCCTGGAATGCCGCCTGACCGAAGGTAGCTGCCTGCTGGTCGCCCAGGATTCCGGCCACGGGGGTCTCGCGGAGCAACTGCGAGGTGTGGACATGGCCGTAGACCTCGGAGGAGGACTTGATGGTGGGCATCATGGAAGCCGGAACACCGAAGACGTCCAGGATCTCCTGGTCCCACTGCAATGTTTCAAGGTCCATGAACAGGGTCCGGGAAGCGTTGGTGACGTCCGTGACGTGCACGCCGCCGTCGACACCGCCGGTCAGGTTCCAGAGGACCCACGCGTCGGTGTTCCCGAAGAGAAGATCGCCTGCCTCGGCTTTTTCACGGGCACCGTCGACGTTGTCCAGGATCCACTTGATCTTGGTTCCGGAGAAGTATGTGGCCAGGGGAAGGCCAACCTTCTGCTTGAACCGCTCAAGCCCGCCGTCCTGTGCCAGCTCGTCAACGATCGGCTGGGTGCGGGTGTCCTGCCAGACAATCGCATTGTAGACGGCCTCACCGGTGTTTTTGTCCCAGACAACCGCGGTTTCACGCTGGTTGGTAATGCCGACGGCGGCAATGTCGTGCCGCGTCAGGTTCGCCTTTGACAGTGCTGAGGCGATGACCTCGCGCGTGTTGTTCCAGATCTCTGCGGGGTTGTGCTCAACCCAGCCCGCCTGCGGGAAGATCTGCTCGTGTTCCATTTGGCCGGTGGACACAATGTTGCCCGAGTGGTCGAAGACGATGGCGCGCGAGCTGGTGGTGCCCTGATCAATGGCGATGACGTATTGATTCATGGTGACGTCCTTGTCTGGTGTTGTTGGTTAATCAGTGATGGTCAGCAGTGTGCGGATAAGGGAGATTGTTGTGGACAGGGTCAGCCGGCAAGCGCAGGCATGATGCCAGGTACCAGCAGCCCAACGAGCCCGGCCAAGGTACCGCCAACCAACGGTCCAACCACCGGAATCCAGGAGTACGCCCAGTCGCTGGAGCCCTTGCCCTTGATGGGAAGGACGGCGTGTGCGATGCGGGGGCCGAGGTCACGTGCGGGGTTGATGGCGTAACCGGTGGGACCGCCGAGGGACACGCCGATACCAACAACGAGCAGCGCTACGGCCAGCGGGCCGAGGCCGGAGGGGGTTCCTCCGAAGGTCAGGATGACAAAGACCAGGACGAACGTGCCGATGATTTCGGTGATGAGGTTCCAGGGGGTGGAGCGGATGGCCGGGCCGGTGGAGAAAGTGCCCAACTTGTTTGCCGCCAGGGGCTCTTCATCGAAGTGCTGCTTGTAGGCGAGCCAGCAGACTACCGCGCCAAGGAAAGCACCAAGCAGTTCACCGCCGAAATAGGTCAGGGTCGAGCCGAACGTTACGGCCACGTCGGGCGCGTACTCCGCCTTTCCATTGACCAACAGGCCCAAGGTGACTGCCGGGTTCAGGTGCGCACCGGACTTGGCGGCCACGAAAACGCCCGCGAAGACCGCAATACCCCAGCCCCACGTCACCATCAAGAATCCAGCGTTGTTGCCCTTGGTGCCTTTGAGCGCAACGTTGGCCACGACGCCACAACCCAGCAGGGTGAGCATCATGGTTCCGAATACTTCGGAAAGGAAAACAATTCCAAGAGACATCTTTGACTCCTCTATTTTCTGTTGTCAGCCTCATCGCGGGTGAAGAGGCTGTTGGGACGGTTCCGTTGTCTCCGGAACCGCCCCGGTGTGGTGGGCCCCTGTCGGGCCCACCTACCCCATTCCGTCCCTGCCGCGCTCCGGGACGGTCAAGCTGTTTCCGCTGCCGGCCTCAGGCCACCAGGCTGTGGACGTCAACCTTGTGGAAGCGTTGCAGGACATCCTGCGCGTGCTGGATTTCGGCTTCACGGGTTGCTGCATCCCAGCCAAGCGGCTCGGCAAGGGCCGCGGCGATCTCATTGAGAAGCTCCCCGGTCACCAGGCCACGGAAGGCAAGTGACGTCCGGCGGATCAGGACATCGACCAGGTGCCCGATCTGCTCGTGCTCGGCCATGAAGGCCAGTTCGCGAACGCTGAGTTCGCGGGTTGACCGCAGCGGCTGATCCTGGCCGGCGTTGAGGTACTCAATGACCTCTTCCGCGCGAGTCCCGTAACGGGTCAGCAGGACGGCAACCCGGTCGGCATCCAGGCCCGGGCCCATGTGATTCTTGATCCATTCCTGTTCGCCCTGTTCCGTATCCGGGAAGCCGGCACCTCCGCCGATGGCGAGTTTCGCCGTCGAGACTTTGCGCTCCATGCCCAGTTCGCGCAGGACATCATTGGTCATGTGTTCAGCCAGCGCACGGAAGGTTGTCCACTTGCCGCCTACCAGGCTGAGTACGATGGCGGCCTTGCCGCCTGGTGTTGTCACGGCGTCGTCACCGGTGCGGACGTTACGTTCGATGCGGTAGTCCCGGGAAACGAAACCCGGCTGGGTTTCATCGTGGCGGGGCAAGGGACGAACGCCGGCGAAGCTGTAGACGATCTGGTCACGCTCCACCTTGATGGTGGGGAACACATGGCCAACGAGGTCGAAGAAGTAGTCAATCTCTTCTTCCGTGCAGACGGCGTCTTCGGACATGTCGGCGTCGACATCCGTGGTACCGACCAGCACGCGGTCTCCCATCGGGTAGATCAGCACAATGCGGCCGTCGGTGTGCTCGAAGAAGATCTCCCGGCCGTTGCACGCGGCAAGGAGTTCGGGGTGGTCCAGGACAATGTGGGAACCCTTGGTGCCGCCCATGAACTTGCTCACAGCGCCCATGGCCTGGTTGGTGAGGTCAACCCATGCGCCGGTGGTGTTGACGATGACGTCTGCCTGGAAGTCGAATTCCTTGCCGGTCAGCTCGTCACGGAGCCGGACCCCGTTGGTACCCATGGATACGAGCGAGACGTAGTTGCTGGCGCGGGCACTTCCTCCGGGAAGCCCACCCCCGCGGCCGGCCTTCTCGCCGTCCTGCAGGACGTCCAGGGTCAGACGCTCGGGGTTGTGGACTGAGGCATCAAAGTAGGTCGCTGCGTACTTGATTCCGGAGTGCAGCTTGGGAAGTTCAGCCAAGGCTTTTGTCCGGCCGCGGAACTGGTGGCGCGGAACGCTGCCACCGTCGCGGGAGAAGAAGTCGTACATGCTCAGGCCCACCTTGATGAGGAACGCGCCGCGCTCCTTGGGCTTGCCCTGCTTGTGGGTAAGGAAACGCGTGGGCGCGGAAAGGATGCCGGAGAAAGTGCTGAAGATCGGGATGGTGGTCTGCAACGGCTTGACGTAGTGCGGGGCGATGCGCAGGAGTCGGTTGCGTTCGACCACGGATTCCTGGACCAGGCGGAATTCGCCGTTCTCGAGATAGCGGATGCCGCCGTGGATCATGTGGGAGGAAGCGCCGCTGGCGCCCTGGCAGAAATCACCGCGTTCAACAAGGGCGACGTCGACGCCCTGGAGCGCGAGGTCGCGGAACGTTCCGACACCATTGATGCCACCGCCGATAATGAGGACCTTCGCCGTGGGCCGCTCCTGCAGTGCAACGACGGAGTCACGCTGCTGTGCGTGCTGTGAAGTACCGGAATTCCTGTTGTGTCCCAAAACTGCTCCCTTGGGCTTGGTTCGTGCGCCGCGCCACTCGCTGCTGCACCGTTCACCACTAATCTTGCGAAGGTGGAAAATGGAGTCAAGCTATTTGCACAAACGTGCAGTAAGGAAATGAGATGGCACGATCACGTCACTCGGATGCGCTCCGGGCTGCACAGATGTACTACCTGCAGGATCTGACCATGGATGCGATCGCCCGCGAGTTGCGGACGTCCCGGTCCACAGTGTCCCGGCTGTTGTCCTCAGCCCGGGAAACAGGCCTGGTGCAGGTCCAGATTCGAAGTCCGTTCGATACCGGTCCTGAGCTTGAGAGCCAGATCAGGAACCAGTACGGCGTGGACGTCCACGTCGTTCCGGTCCTGGACACCCTCAACGAAGCTGAGACCTTGGACCGCGTCGCCATGCAGGCTGCCAGGACCATAGGGCCCTTGGTGGATTCGAATGCAATCATCGGCGTTGCTTGGGGTGCCACGCTCAGCGCCGTCAGCCGTCACCTCACCCGCAAAGTGACCCATGACAGCATCGTGGTCCAGCTCAACGGTGCCGGAAACATGCAAACGACAGGCATTACCTACGCCAGCGACATCATGCGGCGCTTCGGCAGTGCCTACGGAGCGAGGGTTGAACAGTTCCCGGTTCCCGCCTTTTTCGACCACGCCGCCACGAAGACCGCCATGTGGAATGAGCGCAGCGTTCAAAGAATCCTTGATCTGCAGGCACGCATGAGCATAGCTATTTTCGGAGTCGGATCCGTTGATTCGGACTACCCGAGCCACGTGTATGCCGGCGGCTACCTGGATGAACGCGACCTCTCCATGCTGGCAGCGGACGACGTGGTGGGGGACGTGGCGACTGTGTTCTTCCGGAGTGACGGCTCCTCGGACGGCATCACGCTGAACGAGCGCTCCACAGGACCCAGCCACGAACAGTTGCGGCAGGTCCGGCGCAGGATCTGCGTGGTGTCGGGCGCCTCCAAGATCAACGGATTGCAGGGAGCCCTGGCTGCGGGGTTGGCCACCGACCTCATCCTGGACGAAGCTTCCGCGCGACGCCTGGTCAGTTTCAATGGCCACTCCTGAAGCATTCGTGCAGGAAATGGGTAGAGTCGTTGCTATGAGATTCCCGGCCCGGCTGACATTGAACAACGGCGTACAAATGGAACGCTTGGGATACGGGCTCTACAAGGTACCGCCCAAAGACGCCGAAGCTTTGGTTGCGACCGCCCTGGGCGAGGGCTACCGGCGTTTCGACACAGCATCGATGTACGGCAATGAGGTGGGCGTCGGCCGAGCGCTCGGCGGTGCCATTGGCGATGCTGCCCGGGCGAACGGCGGCACGGGTGGTTCAGGGGAATCCGTGCACGCCCTTTCCCGTGAGGACCTGTTCGTGACCACCAAGGTCTGGAACGACGACCAAGGCTATGAGTCCACACTCCGGGCCTTCGACACCTCGATTGCGAACCTCGGGCTTGACTACGTGGATCTTTACCTCATCCACTGGCCGTGCGCCGGACGCGGACTTTTTACGGAGACATACAAGGCGCTGGAAACCCTCTATCGCGAGGGCAAAGTAAGGGCGATCGGGGTATCGAACTTCCAGCCCGGCCATCTCGACGAACTGATGCAGAAAGCCGAAGTCGTCCCGGCAGTAAACCAGATCGAGCTGCACCCCTGGCTGCAGCAAAGCAGATTACGGACACTCCACCAGCAGCTGGGAATAGCCACTGAGGCGTGGAGTCCCCTCGGCCGCGGGCAGGTCCTGGCCGACCCTGCCATCATCTCGCTCGCCGAAAAGCATGGAAAAACTCCTGCCCAGGTCATCATCCGGTGGCATCTCCAACTGGGAAACCTCGTCATCCCCAAAGCGAGCTCTGCGGGACGGATCAAGGAAAACTTCAACGTATTCGATTTTGAGCTGGATCCCTCCGACATGGACGGCATGGCAGGACTCGAACGACACCATCGAACCGGCTCACACCCGGACAACGTGAAATAGGGAATACCTCCATGGAAAAAGTGGACACCGCGCACTCCCCCGAGGGCTCGCAGGCCCCCAATGGATTCTTCAGTGAAGCCCTCGCCGGACGGACTACCGCCTCGGATATCGAAATCGACGGCAGCACGGTCGCCTACTGGACGTACGAACCAGCCAAGGCCACGTCCACGACCCGCACCATCCTGGTCATCCATGGCTTCAGGGGAGACCATCACGGTCTATTGCGCGTTGTGGACCAGCTTCCGGAAATGCGCATCATCATGCCCGACCTGCCGGCGTTCGGAAGCTCGGAGCCGTTCGTGGATGATGAACACACCGTTGAGCGCTACGGGCAATTCATCTCCAGCTTCATGACCGCACTCGGCTTGGGCCCCAGGACCGTCCTGCTGGGCCACTCTTTCGGTTCGATCGTGGCCAGCCACTTCGCTGCTGCGCATCCCTATGCCATCTACCCGTTGATCCTGATCAACCCCATTGCCGCTCCGGCTCTGGAAGGTCCCAAGGGCATCATGACCAAGCTTGCGGTGCTGTACTATCAGGCATCCGCCAGGCTTCCCCGCCGAGTGGGAATCGCTGTCCTCCGGAACCGCTTGATCGTCCGCGTCATGAGCATCACCATGGCAAAGACCAAGGACAAAGCACTCCGCCGTTTCATCCACGGCCAGCACGATGCCTACTTCAGCGCCTTCGCGGACAGGAAAAGCCTGCTCGAATCCTTCAAGGCGTCGGTCTCGGGCAACGTAGCAGAAGTAGCCGAACAACTGAAGCTCCCGGTCCTTCTCGTCGCCGGGGAAAAGGATGAGATCGCCACCCTTCCGAACCAGCACAAGCTGATGGAGCGGCTGCCGGACGCTACGCTGGAAGTGATTCCCGACGTCGGGCATTTGATCCACTACGAAACCCCGGCCCCCGCAGCAGCAGCGATCCGCACCTTCCTGGAGGAACACCCCGCGTGAAAATTGTCATCGACGCCCGCTTTACCAGAACGGACCACCACGATGGCATCAGCCGGTACGGTTCCAGCCTCATAGCCGCCACGTCAAAACTCGCGGACGTCACCATGCTGGTCAGCGACAAGCGCCAACTCGCCCTGCTGCCTGACGTTCCGTATGTGATGGTCAACAGCCCCCTTTCCCCACTGGAGCTGTTCGTTGCCCGGAAGGTCAACCCCCTGGGCGCCGATGTGGTGGTCTGCCCGATGCAGACCATGGGCACGTTGGGGCGCAAGTACGGACTGGTTCTCACCCTCCACGACCTCATCTACTACGAACACCCCGCTCCCCCGGGTTTCCTTCCCGCCCCGGTCCGCCTCCTGTGGCGGCTGTACCACAAGGCTTTCTGGCCCCAACGGTTGCTCTTGAACCGGGCCGATATCGTCGCCACCATCAGCCACACCACCGAAGCCCTGATGGCCAAATACAGGCTGACCAAGCGGCCGGTCCGGATTGTGGGTAATGCTCCGCAGCCAGGACAAACACCACGGGATCCGGCAGCAGGTGCCGACAAGACCCTGCTGTACATGGGCTCGTTCATGCCCTACAAGAACGTGGAAACCATGATCCGGGGAATGGCCGGGTTGCCGGAATTTACGTTGCACCTGTTGAGCCGCATCACTGCGGACCGCCGGGCAGAACTGGAAGCCATCGTTCCCGCCGGCGCCAAGGTCATCTTCCACAACGGTGTAACCGACGCCGAATACGACGACCTCCTGCTCCGGGCAACCGCACTGATCAGCCTTTCGCGCGCTGAAGGATACGGGCTGCCGCTGGTGGAGGCCATGGCACTCGGTACCCCGGTGATTGCCAGCGATATCCCGATCTTCAGGGAGGTCGGTGGCGATGCCGTCAGTTACGTTGATCCTGAATCGCCCACTGACTTCTCTGCTGCAGTAACCGCCCTCGGTGACGGGGAATTGTGGCAGCAGCGGTCCCGCAATTCGGTGGAACGGGCATCGAAGTTCAACTGGGACGAGTCGGCACGGCAACTTCTCGCCGCGGCTGAAGAAGTCGTCAACCTGCGCCGGCGCAAGTCTCGGTTGTACTGAGTCCGGCACCTTGGCGCCTAGAGGACGTCGACCCCGTCCAGGCGCAGCTGCACCGGCCCGGCCGTGCGCTTGGCAGCGTTCGCGGCTTTGACAGCACGCATGGCGCGAGTCGTTTCTGCGGCTTCGGCATACGGAATGAAGTACAGCGTCCTGACATCAGCATCGGCTTCTTCGGCCGCAGAGGGGGAGGTGCCGGTGAACAATTGCACCGGGGCCGGTCCGGCGCTGCGGAGTTTGGCGCCGGAGGCCAGCGGAGCGCTGGCCTCGAAAGCCTCGGAGAAATGCCCGACGTCGGCCCTTGAGCCGGTGACGGAAGCCACTCGGACCGCGGGCGGCAGCTGGAGCTCTCTGCGCAACGCGAGCTCCCTGGAGGCATATCCTGCAGCGTCCCAGCGCAAAAGTGCGCCCGTGGCCGCGGTGTCATCCGCGGTGATCACTACCAGTCCACCTTGGCCGGAAGGCTTCACGAGGGAAGCGGCATTGAACCAGCGGCGAACGGTGTCCTCCCCCGCACGCAGGTTTTCCCGTCGAAGCAAGGAATTGCCGTCGAGCAACAGGGCTGCGGCATATCCGGCGGGAGCAACCGGCTCTGCGCCGACCGTGGCCACCACCAAGGCAGGAGTATCGGGGACCGTGGCTTTGATGTTCTCGCCGGACGAGGTGACCACCGGCTTGCCGGGGAACGCCCGGCCCAGCTCCTCCGCGGTCCTCATGACACCTGCGGCTCCCCGGCGCAGCCTGGTTCCGCTGCAGTGCGTGCAGCGCCACTGAGGAGCCGGTGTGGAGCACCAGCGGCACGCCGGCATGGCCGAACTGCTGGAGACCGCCAACGGCCCCTGGCAGGCGTTGCAGCGGGCCAGCTCACGGCATGTCTCACACACCAAGGACGGCGCGTATCCCGCGCGGGCCACCTGCACCAGGACGGGGCCGCGCTCCAGGCCTTCTTTGGCCGCCCGCCATGCCGCACCCGGCAAACGGGCGATCCGGGCCAGGGGGTCGCGTTCCTGCTCAAAGCTGTCAGCGGTGTTGAGGACGCGCGGCACCGTGGAGCGGACTGTGGTGCGGGGCGCTTCGATCGGCGCCGCCCACCGCATTTCCACCAGTCGCTGCAACTCTGTGCTGCGGCTGTGGGAGGCCATGAGGCAAGCCGCGCCCTCCTGCTCGGCCCGGAGCAACAACACCTCACGGGAATGGGCGTAGGGAGCGCGTTGCTCGATGTGGAGGTCGTCGCCGTCATCCCAGCACACCACCAGGCCCAGATCCTTGACCGGTGCGTAGGCAGCAGAGCGGGTGCCGATAGCCACCCCGGCCGCCCCGCTCAGGAGCCGCAGGAAATTCCGGTAACGGGGCGTTTGCCCATCGTCCGCGGTGAGCCTGGCTACGTCAGACGACGGCAGGACCTTGGCCAGGGCGGACTCCAACTGCTCAAGGTCGCGGTAGTCCGGAACCACCACCACCGCGCCCCGTCCGGAGGAGCGGACTGTGGCTACAGCTGATGCGATCAGGGCCGCCCAGCCAGCCGCTCCGAAAGCCTGGAGGGCCGTCAGGACAGCCTTGGGCGAACCGCCACTGGCGAGGTGCTGCAGATAGGACTTGCCGTTGGAGTACACCGCCCAGGCGTGAGCGTCCGTGAACGGCTTCAGCTCCGCGACATCGGCGTCCAAATCCCCGGCCAAAAGTTCCTTCTCCACCTTGGCCACACGGGGAGGCACAGCCGTCCGGAGAACGTCGCTCAGGGTACCTGCGTAGCGTGCAGCCACGGTGGCCGCCAACTCGGAGACGGCTGGGGTCAGGACCGCCACCGGGGACACGACTTTATGCAAGGCTATGAGCGGGTGGGCCGCATCCGAGGACCCCCGGCGCTCGATGATGTAGCCGTTGAGTTCCTGGCCGTTGAACTTCACCTTCACCCGAACGCCGGGAGAAGCCGCATCGGCGAGTTCGGCGGGAACGCTGTAGTCAAAGGGCCTGTCCAAATGGGGCAGGGATGACTCCAGGATGACGCGCGCTACCGGATTCGACGCAGCCAGCGGAGGTCCATTGGCCGGCATCCGGTCGGGGAAACCCTGCAACAGCGAGGGTTGGAGCAACGATGGCTGGACATCGTGTGCTGCCATGCCCGTCACCTCCAACTCATCACACGGAAGACCGCTTCACTGTCAACGAGAGATGCCCGCAGCGGGATTGACCCGCTGCGGGCATCTCTCTGGCTAAAGCCAATCACGAACCACCGACAAAACAACATCGAGGCAGTCCGCGGGACACATCAGGCGTTGAAGTATTCCTTCAGGTCCGCAACGCGGTCCAGCCGCTCCCAGGTGAAGTCGGGCTCATCCCGTCCGAAGTGGCCGTGTGCAGCAGTCTTGGCGTAGATGGGCCGCTTGAGGTCCAGGGCATCGATGATGGCGCGGGGACGGAGATCAAAGAGTTCGTCGATCGCTTCGCTGATGCGGGCAGGGTCCACAGTCTCCGTGCCGAAGGTCTCAACGTAGGTTCCCACAGGCCGGGCCTGGCCAATGGCGTAGGCGATCTGGATCTCGGCGCGCTTGGCGAGACCGGCAGCCACGACGTTCTTGGCGACCCAACGCATGGCGTAGGCAGCAGAACGGTCCACCTTCGACGGATCCTTGCCGGAGAACGCACCGCCGCCGTGGCGGGAGAATCCGCCATAGGTGTCCACGATGATCTTGCGCCCGGTCAGACCGGCATCCCCGACGGGGCCGCCGATGACGAAAGCGCCTGCAGGGTTCAGGATGTTGGCCGTGCGGGAGAGGTCAAGGTTTGACGCTGCCAGCACGGGTTCGATGACGTAGCTTGCGAGGTCCGCGCGGAGCTGATCTAGGCTTGCTTCCTCAGCGTGCTGGCTGGAGATCACAACGGTTTCAACGGAAACCGGCCGGTCGCCGTCGTACCCTACCGTCACCTGGGTCTTGCCGTCGGGCCGCAGGTAGGCAAGTTCGCCGTTCTTGCGGACTTCGGTCAGACGCTCCGAAAGGCGGTGCGCCAACCAGATGGGAGTCGGCATGTAGGACGCCGTTTCATCGCTGGCGTAACCGAACATGATGCCTTGGTCGCCGGCACCCTGGAGGTCGTAGTCGTCCTCCTGGCGTCCTTCACGGGCCTCAAGCGAGTTGAAGACCCCGCCCGCGATGTCGTTGGACTGCTGGCCGATCGAGACCGAAACGCCACAGCGGGCGCCGTCGAAACCGTTGGCCGAGGAGTCATAGCCGATTCCGAGTATGGTCTCACGGACGATCTGCGGAATTTCGACGTAAGCATCAGTGGTGACCTCGCCGGCCACATGCACCAAGCCGGTTGTGGCCATGGTCTCAACGGCCACGCGGGATTCAGGATCCGCGGCCAGCAACGCGTCAAGAATGGAGTCGCTGATCTGGTCGCAGATCTTGTCCGGGTGCCCTTCAGTAACCGACTCGGAAGTGAAGAGGCGGAGCTTGGACGGGGTGCCATGGTGTTCATGGTGCAGCGGTAAAGTCACTCGACCACCTTACTGGGTTGCGGGATCACGTGATCTGCCGTGTGTCCCTTTGCGAAGAATTCAGGCGTGGGCTCAGTCACATGGCCGGGAAGACCTGTGCGAGTTCGGCGCCAACCCGGTCAATCACTGCGGCGGCGACGTCTGTCTTGGACCCGGCAGCGGACTGCGGCTCAGCGCCATGGCCGGAAAGGATGACCACAGAGTTGTCGTCCTGCCCGAAGACCCGGCCAACACCCACCTGATTGACAACGAGGAGGTCGCAGCCCTTGCGTTTGAGTTTGGCTGCCGCATGCTCCAGTACATCGCCCTGCGCGTCCCCGGTTTCCGCCGCAAAGCCGACAATCAACTGCCGGCCGCCTTCAGCGGTCCGCCTCTGGACAAGCTCGCGCAGGATGTCAGGATTCCGGACCAGGCGCACAACAGGTGCGTCCTCGCCGTCGACCTTCTTGATTTTTGTGTCCGAAACCTCAGCCGGACGGAAATCCGCAACCGCCGCAGCCATGATGACGACGTCGGAATCCACTGCTGCTTTCAGCGCGGCCTCGCGCAGTTCCAGGGCTGACTCAACGCGGACAAGCTCGACGCCGGCCGGCGGCTCTACATCCATGTGCGCGGCCAGGAAACGGACTTTGGCGCCGGCGGCCAAGGCAGCGGCGGCCAACGCAGCGCCCTGCTTGCCCGAGGAACGGTTGCCCAGGAACCTGACCGGGTCCAGGGCTTCCCTGGTTCCACCGGCGGAAATCGTAACTGTCCTGCCCACGAGTGATGCGTGCGTCGCCGACGTCGGTGGGGCACTATCCGACGTACCGGAGGCCTCTGCCAAGGCAATGGCCGCAGCAAAGATGGCGTCCGGCTCCGGGAGCCTGCCCGGACCCGAATCGGCACCCGTGAGTCGCCCGGAAGCAGGTTCCAGAACCGTTGCTCCCCGGCTGCGCAACGTTTCCACATTGGCTTGGGTCGCCGCGTGCTGCCACATTTCGGTGTGCATCGCGGGCGCGAAGAGCACCGGGCCATGGGCCATCAGCAGGGTGTTGGTGAGGAGGTCGTTTGCTTGCCCGGTGGCCGCCCGGGCCAGGAGATCGGCGGTGGCGGGAGCAATGACGATCAGGTCGGCCTGGTGCCCCAGGCGCACATGGTTGACCTTGTCGACGTCGTCGAAGACGCTGTTGCTCACCGGGTTGCCGGAGAGGGCCTCCCACGTGGCAACCCCGACAAAACGGGTGGCTGCTTCCGTGGGAATGACCGTCACCTGATGGCCGGCTTCAGTAAAAAGCCGGAGGAGCGATGCAACCTTGTAGGCTGCAATCCCTCCCCCGACTCCGAGGACTATGCGCACGTGACCTCCGTCAACAGGCAGTCTGCTTTATTCTGCGGGCTCGATCGGCGTGGAAACCAGAAGGCCTTCGTTGATCTCGCGGAGGGCGATCGAGAGCGACTTCTCGTTCAGCTTGGTGTCAACCAAGGGACCGACGTACTCGAACAGGCCCTCGTGCAGCTGGGCGTAGTAAGCGTTGATCTGGCGGGCACGCTTGGCGCCGAAGATCACCAGGCCGTACTTGGAATCGGCAGCCTCAAGCAGCGAATCGATCGGCGGGTTGATGATGCCTTCAAGGTTCGTGGACACGAATTCTCCAAATTCTAACGGGCCAACAAACAGGCGCTTTAGCGCCCGTGCGGGGTAAGCCCCATGAGTGAAACAAGCTCGTCCGCTGCCCGGCGAACGTCGTCATTAATGACGGTGTGGTCAAACTCCGGTTCAGCAGCAAGTTCCAGTTTAGCGGTTTCCAGCCTCCGCTGCTGTTCCTCCGCGGTTTCCGTGCCGCGGCCAACCAGCCGGCGGACCATTTCGTCCCAGCTGGGCGGGGCCAGGAAGACGAAGTTGGCGTCGGGCACAGCCGCCTTGACCTGCCGCGCCCCCTGGAGGTCGATCTCGAGGAGGACGGACTTACCTTCGGCGATCGCAGCGTTGACGGTGCTGCGAAGGGTGCCGTAGCGGTTCTGGCCGTGAACTACGGCCCACTCCAGCAGTTCGCCGTCGGCTACCAGGGCATCGAACTCTTCGGCTGACTTGAAGAAGTAATGGACACCATCCTTTTCACCCGGACGGGCGGCCCTGGTGGTGGCTGAAACCGAAAGCCAAACCTCTGGATAGTTGTCCCTGATGTACGTGGATACGGTTCCTTTGCCAACGGCAGTGGGGCCTGCAAGGACGGTCAGTCCAGGATTCTTGCTCACGGATTCCTTCGGGGAGATGCGTCAAACGCTTTGTTGGGTATCCATAAAATCTACCAGCGCCCGGGCCTGGTGGATTCCCAACCCCCTGATACGCCGGGATCCGGCAATGCCGATATCCGCCATGATCCCGGCCGCCCGGACGGGACCAATCCCCGGCAGGGCTTCCAGCAACTCCACCACACGCATGCGCGCGATCGCTTCGTCAGTGGCGCCTGAGGAGATCAACTCCGCGATGCTCACTTCTCCACGCTTCAGCCGCTCCTTGGCCGCGGCCCGCACGGCCCGGGCCTTGGCAGCCTTTTCCAACGCAGCGGCACGCTCTTGCGGTGTCAGCTCTTTCAGGCCCACTGCCGAACCCCTGTCAGATCGAGTTTGTGATCCAGATCACGCGACTGATCCTGAACCTACCGCCAGGGGCGCAGTTGCGCAATGCGTTGGACCAACGCGGGGTCACTTATGGCCGGTAGTCAGGCCCATCATGGGCCAAAAGTGACCCCGCGTTGCCTCAGGAACGAAGCCCGGCCAGGGTCTCCCCGGCTGCGGCGCGCAAAGCCGGAATGGACGGACCTGCTGCCAGGATTCCCCGGCTGGAGGTGGCCAGGACCTGCGGATACGCGTCAGCGAAGGTCGCACGGAGGTCGGCAGGCGTCGCGCCCTGGGCTCCGAGTCCCGGCGCAAGGATAGCTCCGCGGACCGGGCCAAGCTCGATGCCCAGATCTGTCAGGGCCGAGCCGATAGTGGCACCGACCACCAGGCCCACCGATCCCAGTGCACCCTCATAACGCTGGTTCTCCGCAGCGGCTGCGGCCACGATCCTGCGGGCCACGGAGTGTTCGCCTCCGACGTGCTGAACCGACTTTCCCTCGGGGTTCGATGTCAGCGCAAGCACGAACACACCCCGGCCGTTCCGGGCTGCGAGATCCAGGGCGGGACGCAGCGACTCAAATCCCAGGTACGGACTCAACGTCACCGAATCCGCAGCCAACGACGACCCATCCCGCAGCCAGGCATCCGCATAGGCCGCCATGGTGGAACCGATATCGCCACGCTTGGCATCAGCAATGCTGAGCACCCCGGCGTCCGCTGAGGCCGCAAGCGTTCGTTCCAGGACAGCCATGCCGGCCGAACCGTGGCGTTCGTACAGCGCCACCTGCGGCTTCACCGCGGCAGCGAGGGAAGCCACCGCCTCAACCACCGAGAGCGAGAAGCGCTCCAGCCCCGCGACGTCGTCGTTCAAACCCCAGTCCGCCAGGAGCTGCGGGTGCGGATCAATCCCGACGCACAGCGGACCGCGGGAGGCCATGGCGGCAGCCAGCCGGGAGCCGAAAGACTCCCGGACCGGCTGCTGTGCCTGCTGTGATGCTGCAGTCTCAGGCATGTGCGGCTTCCATGGCTGCCGACAGGTTGGCTGCGTGCTCCTGCAGGCTGGTCACCGACCATTCATAGGTCCGCAGGGCCTCGATCGCCTGAACTGCCGCGTTGAACTCAGCAACGGTGGTGATGCATGGAATGCCGATGGAGGTCGCTGCGGCGCGGAGTTCGTATCCATCGCTGCGGGCTTCGCCACCGGAAGGCGTGTTGAAGACCATGTCGATCTCACCGGCGATGACGAGGTCCGCGATGGTTCCCTCACCTTCGGCGCTGCTTCCCTCGGCAACCTTGCGGACCGGAGTCGCCTGGATGCCGTTGCGGCGCAGGACGTCGGCGGTGCCACCGGTGGAGACGATCTCGAAGCCAAGGTCCGAGAGCCGCTTGACGCCCATGATCACCGAACGCTTGTCCCGGTTGGCCACGGAAACGAAGATCTTGCCTTCGGTAGGCAGCGCGTTGTTGGCTGCTGCCTGGCTCTTGGCGAAGGCGGTATCGAAGTGCTTGTCGATACCCATGACTTCACCGGTGGAGCGCATTTCCGGGCCGAGCAAGGAGTCGACGACCTTGCCTTCCGGCGTACGGAAGCGGCTGAACGGCAGCACGGCTTCCTTCACGGCAACCGGAGCATCCAGCGGCAGCGTTGAGCCGTCGCCGCTTTCCGGCAGCATCTTGTACGCGCTGCGGAGCTGGTTGATGGTGACGCCGGTACCGATCAAGGCAGCGGCCTTGGCCATCTGCACGCCCGTTGCCTTGGAGACGAACGGAACGGTACGGGAGGCGCGGGGGTTTGCTTCCAGGACGTACAGGACGTCGGAGGCAAGGGCGAACTGGATGTTGATGAGGCCACGTACGCCCACGCCTTCGGCGATCGCACGGGTTGCCGTCCGGACGCGCTCGATCACGTTGTTGCCAAGGGTGATCGGAGGCAGGACACACGCGGAGTCACCGGAGTGGATACCGGCCTCTTCGATGTGCTCCATGATGCCGCCGAGGTACATGTCGGTGCCGTCGAAGAGGGCATCGACATCGATCTCCACCGCGTCTTCAAGGAAGCGGTCGATCAAGACCGGGTGATCCGGGGTGATCTCGGTGGCGTTCGCGATGTAGCGGGAAAGGTTTGCTTCGTCGTAGACGATCTCCATGCCGCGGCCGCCCAGCACGTAGGACGGGCGGACCAGCACGGGGTAGCCGATTTCGTCGGCGATCTTCTTGGCGTCCTCGAAGGAAACGGCGGTGCCGTTCTTCGGGGAGGTCAGGCCGGCCTCGTCCAGGACCCGGGCGAAGGCGCCACGGTGTTCGGCGAGGTCGATCGCTTCCGGCGAGGTGCCCAGGATGGGAACACCTGCGTCGGCAAGCTGCTGTGCCAGCTTCAAGGGGGTTTGGCCGCCAAGCTGCACGAAGACGCCCATGACGCCGCCCGTGCGCTCCTCCGCAGCGATGACCTCGAGGACGTCCTCAAGGGTCAGCGGTTCGAAGTACAGACGCGTGGAAACGTCGTAGTCCGTGGACACAGTCTCCGGGTTGCAGTTGACCATGACGGTCTCGTAGCCGGCCTTGCGCAAGGCCATGGAAGCGTGGACGCAGGAGTAGTCGAACTCGATGCCCTGGCCGATGCGGTTGGGGCCGGAGCCGAGGATGATGACGGAGGGCTTGGAGTGCAGGCCTACTTCGTCCTCCTCATCGTAGGAGGAGTAGTGGTACGGGGTGTAGGCGGCGAATTCGGCGGCGCAGGTGTCCACCGTCTTGTAGACCGGGCGGATGCCCAGGGCCTGGCGAACACCGCGGACCACGGCCTCGTTGTTGTGCGTCAAGGCACCGATCTGCTCGTCGGAGAAGCCGTGGCGCTTGGCGTTGCGCAGCATTTCCTCGGTGAGAACGCCGGCCTTGCGGATTTCCTGGGCAGTCTCATTGAGCAGCTGGAGCTGGTCCAGGAACCAGGGGTCGATCTTGGTGGCTTCGAAAAGGTCCTCAACGGTGGCACCGCCAAGGAGGGCCCGCTGTACCTGGTGCAGACGCTCCGTGGTAGGCCGCTTGGCCTTCTCGATGAGCTCTGCCACTTCGTATTCCGGGACCGAGCTGAAGTCCAGCTGGGAGCCCTTCTGCTCCAATGAACGCAGGGCCTTCTGCAGGGCCTCGGTGAAGTTGCGTCCCATGGCCATCGCTTCGCCCACCGACTTCATGGTGGTGGTCAGCGTGTTGTCTGCTGCCGGGAACTTCTCGAAAGCGAAGCGCGGAACCTTGACAACCACGTAGTCAAGGGTCGGCTCGAAGGAAGCCGGGGTCTTCTGGGTGATGTCGTTCGGAATCTCGTCCAGGGTGTATCCCAGGGAGAGCTTCGTGGCGATCTTGGCGATGGCAAAACCGGTTGCCTTCGAGGCCAGCGCCGAAGAGCGGGAAACGCGCGGGTTCATTTCGATGACCACCACACGGCCCGTGGCGGGGTCGATGGCGAACTGGATGTTGCAGCCACCGGTGTCGACGCCGACTTCGCGGATAACCGCGATGGAGACGTCGCGCAGCTTCTGGTACTCGCGGTCCGTCAGGGTCAGGGCAGGAGCAACCGTGATGGAGTCGCCGGTGTGAACACCGACGGGGTCGAAGTTCTCGATGGAACAGACGACAACGACGTTGTCGTTCTTGTCGCGCATCATCTCGAGTTCGTATTCTTTCCAGCCAAGGATGCTCTCCTCAAGCAGGACCTCGGTGGTGGGGCTGTACTGGAGGCCCTGGCCGACGATGCGGCGGAGGTCGTCCTCGTTGTACGCGAGGCCGGAACCCAGCCCGCCCATGGTGAAGGACGGCCGGACCACCATGGGGTAGCCCAGGTCTTCGGCTGCCTTGAAGGCTTCATCCATGGTGTGGATGATGTGGCTGCGTGCCGACTCGGCACCGCAACGCTCCACGACGCCCTTGAACTTCTCGCGGTCCTCGCCGAGTTCGATGGCGGCGATGTTGGCACCGATGAGTTCGACGTTGTACTTCTCCAGTACGCCGTTCTTATCCAGGGCGATGGCCGTGTTCAGGGCCGTCTGGCCACCAAGGGTGGGCAGGATGGCGTCCGGGCGCTCCTTGGCGATGATCTTCTCCACCACCTCAGGGGTGATGGGTTCAACGTAGGTGGCATCGGCGAACTCGGGGTCCGTCATGATGGTGGCCGGGTTCGAGTTGACCAGGATGACCCGGAGGCCCTCCTCCTTCAGGACCCGGAGGGCCTGGGTGCCGGAGTAGTCGAACTCGGCCGCCTGGCCAATGACGATGGGACCGGAACCGATGACAAGGACGCTCTTGAGATCTGTACGCTTGGGCATTACTTCTTGTCCTCAGTCTTGGAGTCGTTGTTCTTTGCGGGAGCGGCGGCTTTGGTATCGGCCATGAGGTCGATGAAGCGGTCGAAGAGGTACGCGGCGTCGTGCGGGCCGGCGGCTGCCTCCGGGTGGTACTGGACCGAGAAGGCCGGGATGTCGAGGCAGGCGAGGCCTTCGACGACGTCGTCGTTCAGCGAGACGTGGCTGACCTCCACACGGCCGTAACGCTCCTCCGGCGCCACCGTGGATCCGTTCAGCGGCGCGTCCACTGCGAAGCCGTGGTTCTGGGAGGTGATTTCCACCTTCCCGGTACGGCGGTCCATCACGGGCTGGTTGATGCCGCGGTGGCCGTAGCGGAGCTTGTAGGTGCCAAAGCCCAGGGCGCGGCCCAGGATCTGGTTGCCGAAGCAGATTCCGAAGTACGGCAGCTTCTCGTCCAGCACCGAACGCAGCAGGGAAACCTGGTGGTCGGCAGTGGCGGGGTCGCCGGGTCCGTTGGACATGAAGAAGCCATCGGGCTTGACCGCGTTCACGTCCTCAAGCGTGGACGTGGCAGGCAGGACGTGCACGCGCACGCCGCGCTCGGCGAAACGCACGGGAGTCATGGCCTTGATGCCGAGGTCCACAGCGGCGATGGAGAAGCGGGGTTCGCCTTCCCAGCCGTGGTCCTTGGGTTCGACCACGTAGGCCTCGTCGATGGAGACTTCCTCGGCCAGGGCTGCGCCCTCCATGGGCGCGCTGGCCAGGACGGCGTCCAACAATTCCTTGTCGGTGGCCCGGGCGGCCTCGCCGGAGAAGATGCCAGCCCGCATGGTCTTGTGCTCGCGGAGGTGGCGCGTGATGGCACGGGTGTCCACGCCCTGGATGCCCACGATGCCCTGTTCGACGAGTTCCTCGTCCAGGCTTCGCTCCGAGCGCCAGTTGGAAGGCCGGCGCGCGGCATCACGGACAATGTACCCGGCCACCCAGATGCGGCGGGATTCAGCGTCTTCGCTGTTGACCCCGGTGTTGCCGATGTGCGGTGCAGTCTGGACGACCAGCTGGCGGGCGTACGAGGGGTCGGTGATGGTCTCCTGGTAGCCGGTCATGCCGGTGGCGAAGACGGCCTCTCCCAGTGCGGTTCCCTGGGCGCCGTAGCTGCGGCCGCGGAACATGCGGCCGTCTTCGAGCACCAGTACTGCTGCGGAGGGGGTGGTTTTGGTGGCTGCGTTACTTTCCGTCACTTTATTACTTTCCACTATCGGCATCTGCCTGAGGGGCTGCGGAGATCAATTCCTGGAGGGCTTCAAGGAGGAGCTTCTTGTCGGCTGAGTGCCGGGACCGGAATCCGGTGTCGAGTTCCCGGGCGCCAAGCCTCCAGCTGATGACAAGGAGGCCGTCTTTTTCGACGAACTTCCCGGCCATGCCGTTGGCTTCGCGGCTGTCCACGAGGGACCGCCGCGGGATGAAGACGGGGGCGGCACCGGAGCGGTCGAACAACACGCCTTCGGCGTGGATGCTCAGTTCCGCGTTGGTCCGGATGCCCAGGCCCTGGGCCGCTATGCGGTCGAGCCAGTCGCCCGCCGTCGTGGTGGTCACGTACTGGCCATCAGCGACGACGCTCGCCGGCGTCAGCTGTTCCGGCACCGCAGGCAGACGTTCGACGTCGGCTTGTCGCCTCAGCCGGTTCCGCCACCCGAGCCAGATCATCACCAGTACGGCAACGATCAGCGGCACCGTGGTGAGCACAGTCAATGTCTGGTTGCTCATCAGTTGCTGACTGCCGGGTGCTGGTAGGGCGTGTTGAGCCGGCCGTCGAGGACCGTGGGGTGGCCCTTGAAGAAGGTAGCCACCACGGATCCGGGCAGCTCTTTGCCCTTGAACGGTGAATTGCGGCCCATGGTTGCCATCTTATGGGGGTCGACCGTCCAACGCGCAGCCGGGTCCACCAGGATGACGTTGGCCGGCTCGCCAACTTCCAGCGGACGGCCTTGGTCGGCCACGCGGCCGATGACGGCGGGAGTGAACGAGGTGACCCTGGCGAAGTCGGCCCAGGTCATGAGGCCGGTTTCGATCATGGTTTCCTGAACCACCGAGAGCGCCGTTTCAAGGCCCGTCATGCCCATGGCCGCCTGCGCCCACTCGCACTCCTTGTGCTCGCTGGGGTGCGGGGCGTGGTCGGTTCCGACGACGTCGATGGTGCCGTCGGCCAGTCCTTCCCGCAAGGCCTGCACATCGGCATCCGTGCGAAGCGGCGGGTTGACCTTGTAGACCGGGTCGTAGCTGCGGACCAATTCGTCCGTCAGGAGCAAGTGGTGCGGGGTCACTTCGGCAGTGACGTTGATGCCACGGGCCTTCGCCCAGCGCACGATCTCAACAGACCCGGCAGTGGAAACGTGGCACACATGCAGCCGGGACCCGACGTGCTGGGTAAGCAGGACGTCACGGGCAATGATGCTTTCCTCGGCAACGGCGGGCCAGCCGGTCAGTCCCAGGACTGCGGAGACTGTGCCCTCGTTCATCTGTGCCCCGGCGGTAAGGCGGGGTTCCTGCGCGTGCTGGGCCACGACGCCGTCGAACGCTTTGACGTACTCAAGCGCGCGGCGCATGAGTACCGGGTCGTGAACGCAGATGCCGTCGTCGGAGAACATCCGCACCTGCGCGCGGGAGTCGGCCATGGCGCCAAGCTCGGCGAGCTGCTCGCCGGCCAAACCCACGGTGACCGCGCCGACAGGACGCACATCGACCCAGCCGGACGCACGGCCCAGGCTGTGGACCTGCTCGACGACACCGGCGGTGTCAGCCACGGGGTTGCTGTTGGCCATGGCGTGGACGGCCGTAAAGCCACCGAGGGCAGCAGCCCGGGTGCCGGTCTCCACTGTTTCGGCGTCCTCGCGACCGGGTTCACGCAGGTGCGTGTGGACGTCCACCATGCCCGGCAGGGCCACCAGGCCCTTGCCGTCGATCACGGTGGCGCCCTCATCGGAAAGGTCCGCACCCCGGGCGGCAATTACGCCGTCGCGGATCAGCAGGTCCTGGGCCTCGCCACCGAGGACGGCGGCCCCGCGGATCAAGTAAGTGTTCTCGGCCATCAGTTGCTCTCCTTGCTGGACGGGCTTGCGAAAGCCGGTGTGACAATGTTCAGTGGGGCTGCTTCGCGGGTATCCCCGGACAGCAGCAGGTACAGGGCCGCCATGCGGACCGAAACGCCGTTTCGTACCTGCGCAAGCACAGTGGAACGGGGCGAGTCGGCGGCGGCGGATGAAATCTCCAGGCCACGGTTCATGGGGCCGGGGTGCATGATGATGGTGTCCTTCATGCCCAGGTCATCCAAAGCGCGGAGGCGGGCGTCGTCGAAGCCCCAGCGGCGCGAATATTCACGGGTGGACGGGAAGAACGAGGCGTTCATCCGCTCACCCTGGACGCGCAGCATCATCATGGCGTCAATACCGGACTCGAGCGTTTCGTCCAGGTTGTAGCTGACCTTGCAGGGCCAGTGCTCGACGCCGATGGGCAGCAGGGTGGGTGGCGCCACCAAGGTGACCTCGGCACCCAGGGTCTTCAGCAGCCAGACGTTGGAGCGGGCCACGCGCGAGTGCAGCACGTCCCCCGCAATGGCGACCCGCATGCCTGCCAGGTCCGCTCCCGTCGATGCGACTCCGTTGAGCTTCGACCAGTGCCTGCGCATGGTGAAGGCGTCCAAAAGTGCCTGCGTCGGGTGCTCGTGAGTACCGTCGCCGGCGTTGATCACCGCGGCATCGATCCAGTCCGTAGCGGCCAGGCGGTGCGGCGCGCCCGAAGCCCAGTGGCGGATGACGACGGCGTCCGCGCCCATGGCCGCGAGGGTCTGCGCGGTGTCCTTGAGGGACTCGCCCTTGGATACGGAGGATCCCTTGGCTGCGAAGTTGATGACATCGGCGGACAAGCGCTTGGCCGCCGCTTCAAAGGAGATCCGGGTTCGCGTGGAGTCCTCGAAGAATAGGTTCACTACGGTGCGGCCCCGGAGCGCGGGGAGCTTCTTGACCTCGCGGTCCCCCACTGCGGACATCTCTTCCGCGGTGTCCAGGATGCGGATGGCGTCGGATGCGACCAGGTTTTCCGTGGAAAGAAGGTGCTTCACTTGCCCGCCTCGATTACTACCTCGTTGACGGGTGTGCCATCTACGGAATCAGTTTCCTCAAGGTGTACCCGGACTTTTTCCGCAGAGGAGGTCGGCAGGTTCTTACCCACGTGGTCGGCGCGGATGGGAAGTTCGCGGTGGCCCCTGTCCACCAGGACCGCAAGGCGGACGATGCGTGGACGGCCGAGATCGACAAGGGCGTCCAAGGCTGCACGGATGGTGCGTCCCGAGTAGAGGACGTCGTCAATGAGCACAACAACCTTGTTGTCGATGCCGGACAGCGGAAGCCGGGTATGGTGCGGAGGCCGGGTGGGCTGGTGGGAGAGGTCGTCACGGAACATGGTGACGTCCAGCTGGCCGACAATGGCCCCGGCGTTAACCGTGGGGTCGGCTGCGGCGATCTTATTGGCGAGCCGCACGGCCAGCGGATAACCGCGGCTGGGAATGCCCAACAGAACCAGGTCCTGCGAGCCTTTGTTGGCTTCGAGGATCTCGTGGGCGATACGAGTAAGCGCACGATCGATATCCGCCTGGTTGAGGACAACCCGCGACGGCACGTGCGCAGAAGTGACTTCAGTCATCGCTCGTCTCCCCTTTCCCCGCCTCACGGGACGGAATTAAAAAAGGAATATTTGCTCTCCAAAAGTATCACAGCGGCCATGGGACGACCGCGCGGGTCCTTGGCAGGTGGGTGAGTTTAAGCTCACATTTCCGAGCGTGGAATAGGCTCTTTCCCATGAGCATGAACCAGCCCGGTCAGCACGGCGGACATCCTTATCCAAGGCCTTACCTGGAGCCAGGTGCCAACCCCACGTGGATCGGTCGCGTTCAGCCGCGAAACTACCAGGCAGCCCCGGGAAACCCGGCGTCCCTGCCACGGCAAAACTGGGCCACGCCACCGGCACGGCCTGCACGCCGGAGCTGGGGCACCCTTCCCTTGCTGATCGTCGGCACCGTCCTGGTCCTGGGTAGTCTTCTGTTGGTGGTGCCGTTCCTCTTGGGAAATACGGGGATCGCAGGGTTCATCATCGGCTTCCTGGTCTCATTGATCCCACTGTCCATCGTCCTGTTGACGGTGCGCGTCATAGACCGGTGGGAGCCCGAACCGCCGCGGCTGCTCTGGTTCGCCTTTACGTGGGGTGCGGCCGTTTCCATAGCCGGCACGCTGTTGATCCAACCGCTTTTCGCGCTTGCCGCTCCCACCGGGAGCGAAGAGGCCTTCGCCTATTTCATGGCGACGGTCCAGGCCCCGATCGTGGAGGAATTCACGAAGTCACTGGGACTCCTGGTCCTGATCCTGGCAGCCCGCAAGTACTTCGACGGTCCCGTGGATGGCGTGGTGTTCGCGTTCACCATTGCGGCGGGGTTCGCTTTCACTGAGAACATCCTCTACTTCGGGCGCGAAATCGCTTCTTCCACTGATCCCGGGACCGATTTGGTACGCATTTTCATCCTTCGTGGCGTCATGTCTCCCTTTGCCCACGCAGTATTCACGGGCACGACCGGTTTGATCATGGGATTCGCTGCCAGGAAATGGCACTCAGGATATGCGGTCCTGGCCTTCTTCATCGGCCTGCTGCCGGCAATGTTCCTGCACAACCGCTGGAACAGCATGGGGCAGAACTTCCTGGTGGAGTACTTCGCAGTGCAGGTACCAATCTTCCTGGTTGCCGTCGTCGGCGTGATCCTGCTTCGCGTCGCCGAGGGAAAGCTGACCCGTCAACGGCTTCTGGAATACGCCCGCGCAGGCTGGTTCACGCCGGCAGAGGTGGAGATGCTGGCTACCTCCCGGGGCAGGCGCCAAGCACTTCGCTGGGCTGCATCGAGGGGCCGGGGCGGGCAGATGAAGGCATTCATCAAGGGGGCAACCGCGTTGGCTTTCACACGCCAACGGATACTCAGTGGCCGCGACGTCCCCGTGCACCAACACGACGAAATCGAACACCTCCGGCTCATCCCCGCACTGAGGGCCGCTGTCCTCCATTAGGTCCCGGGGCAGTTCCGGTATTTGCCCGAAAAAATGGACCCTCCTCTCCGGTTTTCCGGGGAGGAGGGTCCATTTTCGAATACTGCCCTACCGGCTAGGCCAGCAGCGACGGCTTGAGCTTCTGCAGACGGCCCAGCAAGCCATTGATGAAGGCCGGGGACTCATCAGTGGACATCGTCTTGGCGAGGGCCACGGCTTCGCTTACGGCCACTCCGTCCGGAACTTCATCATTGTAGAGAAGTTCCCACGCACCGATACGAAGAATGATGCGGTCAACGGAGGGCATGCGCTCCAAGGTCCAGCCTTGTGCGTAGGTCTCCAGGAACTCATCAATGGTTGCCTGCATGGAGACAACACCCTCCACTATTTCCACCGTGTAGGGGTTGATGACGAGGTCTGTCTTCTCCCGACGCGCTGTCATTGCGTCGAAAGCCGAAACTGAGCGCTGCTCCGCTTCGAAAAGTACTTCCAAGGCCCTGCTACGGGCTTTACCGCGTGCGCTCACTAGTCGTTGACCCGGCCCAGGTAGCTGCCATCGCGGGTGTCGACCTTGACCTTGGTTCCCTGCTCAACGAACAGCGGCACCTGGATCTCGTAGCCGGTTTCCACCGTAGCCGGCTTGGTTCCGGCGGAGGAGCGGTCGCCCTGCAGGCCGGGCTCGGTGTAGGTGATTTCGAGAACGACACTCGGGGGCAGCTCGATGTACAGCGGAGTGCCTTCGTGGATGGCGATGTTCACCATCTGGTTCTCGAGCATGAAGTTGGTGGCGTCGCCGACTGTTGCACCGGAAACGGTGATCTGGTCGTAGTCCTGGGTGTCCATGAAGACGAAGTCTTCGCCATCCTGGTACAGGTACTGGTAGTCACGGCGGTCAACCGTTGCGGTTTCAATCTTCAGGCCGGCGTTGAAGGTCTTGTCGACCACCTTGCCGGACATGACGTTGCGCATTTTGGTGCGGACAAAGGCACCGCCCTTGCCCGGCTTGACGTGCTGGAACTCGATGATGTTCCAGAGCTGGCCCTCGAGCTTCAGTACGGTCCCGTTCTTGATGTCGTTTGTGGTTGCCACTCGTATCCTCTGGTTAATCGCACTGGTTCTAGCTGCCAGCTATCTATGCCAAGCAGGCGTGCCTTTCGGCGCGCCAGCGCGTATTTATCAAAAATCCAAAAACCATTCTACCGGCAAATGCGGCATGACCTTGCGGGCAGCGTTACAGGCAGCTCTCAGGAAGCAACTTCCAGGACATCCCGGGCCCGTTGCAGGGCCACAGCGGACGAGTAGATCAGTGCCGCATCGGCGGCCATGGCCACCCTCAGGTCAAGTGCCCTGGAGAACTCCTCGGCTGCGGCCAACGCGTTGCCGCCCACGAAGTAGGCGCGGCCAAGATACTGGCGTACTACTGCTTCCTTGGACGTTCCCTGGACCTCGTGCAGCAGGTGGCGGAACAGTTGGACGGCACGGTCATGGCGGTTGGTGGCACGGTGGACTTCGGCCTCAAAGATCCTGAGCCGGAAGGACTCAGGATCCTTATAGCGGGCCTCTGCCAGAAGTTCAGCTGCCTCTTTTGGCTGGTTTTCAAGCAGGAGGGCCATGATCCGGTCCGCGGGATCATCCGAAGCCGCGAGAGCAGTCTCCATGACTTCCTCATTGACCACCACGGGCAGGAGTGTGTCCGGGTTCATCCGGACACCGGGGAACCCGGCTGTTGGCCAGTCACTGACCCCTTCGCGCAAGGCAATCGTCATGATGCGATCTCCTGATAGGCAGCAAAGAGAAGGGAAGTATCGGGGACATCCAGGATGCCGGGCTTGGCCACTCCGTCGAGGACGACAAAGCGGAGGAGGTCACCACGGGACTTTTTATCCCGGCGCATACCGTCCAGCAAACCCTGCCAGCGGTCCCTTCGGTAGGTAATGGGCAGGCCAAGGCTTTCGAGGATGGTGCGGTGCCGGTCAGCATCGGCATCCGACAGTCGGCCGACACTTCGGGACAACTCGGCAGCGAACATCATGCCCACGGCAACGGCAGCACCGTGGCGCCAGGAATACCGCTCCACCAGTTCGATGGCATGGCCAAGGGTGTGGCCGTAGTTCAGGATTTCGCGCAGGCCGGATTCCTTGAGGTCCTGGGATACGACATTGGCCTTGACAGCGATGGCGCGTTCAATGAGTTCGCGGACGACATCGGAACCGGGATCCATCACGGCGTCCGTGTTCTTCTCGATCAGTTCGAGGATCGCGGGATCGGCGATGAATCCGCATTTGATGACTTCCGCCATGCCGGAGATGAGCTCGTTCTTCGGCAAAGTCTGGAGAGTATCCAGATCGGCCAGGACGGCAGCCGGCGGGTGGAATGACCCCACGAGGTTCTTGCCCTCGGCGGTGTTGATGCCCGTCTTGCCTCCAACCGAGGCGTCCACCATTCCCAGGAGGCTCGTGGGCATGTGGATGACCTTGACACCGCGCAGCCAGGTGGCTGCCACGAAGCCCGCGAGATCGGTGACAGCACCGCCGCCGACAGCCACAATGGCGTCCGAACGGGTGAAGTCATTCTGGCCCAGCACTTGCCAGCAGAACGCGGCAACCTGGATGTGCTTGCCTTCCTCCGCGTCCGGGATTTCGGCCGTCAGCGCGGTGAATCCGGCGCTCTCCAGCTCGTCGCGAACGGTGTCGCCCGTCAGCCGAAGGGCTCGCGGGTGGATGACCAGGACCCGCCGGACGCGTTCACCGAGTTTTTCGGGAAGGGTCTGCAACAGGCCACGGCCCACCACGACGTCGTAGTTTTCGTTGACTGACTGGCCGGTCACCTTGATGACAGTTGCTTCGTTGCTCACTTTTCAACTTCCTCTTTCAAGGCTGCATGCTGGCGCAGCCGTTCCTCCAAATGGAGGCCGATTTCCGCCACGGATCCTGAACGCACATCCATGACGATGTCTGCGAGCCGTTCGTAGACGGGACGCCTGGTGGCAAAGAGTGCTTCCCACCGGGCCATTGCGTCACCCTGCAGCAGGGGCCTTCCCGTGTTTCGCGCGATCCGGTCCGCCACGGTTTCCGCGTCGCATTCCAGGTAAACCACGGTGCACTCCCCCAGCAGTTGCTGGGTTCCGGAATCAAGGACTGCTCCGCCGCCCAGGGAAATGATCGCTGGCTGTGCTTTGGCGGACTCGATCGATTTCGCCACTGCCCTGGCTTCGATTTCCCGGAAGGCGTGCTCGCCGCGTCCTGCGAAGATGTCCGCAATGCTCCCATGGGCAGCAACCACCACTGCGTCGGTGTCCACGAACGGAAGACCAAGCTGCTGGGCCAACTGCTGGCCTATGGCCGACTTGCCAACAGCCATTGGCCCCACCAAAACAACGGGACGGGCGGAGCAGCCATCCAGGACAGAGCGGACCACTACCGGCCGACCGAGTCCAAGGTGGCCGGAATGCTGTCAAGATAGCTTTGCAGGTTCCGCTGGGTCTCCGCCACGGAATCGCCACCGAACTTCTCGGCAACAGCCTCCGCTAGAACCAGGGCAACCATGGCTTCGGCAACGACACCGGCGGCGGGAACAGCACAAACATCGGAACGCTGGTGGTGCGCCTTGGCAGGCTCGCCCGTGCTCACGTCGATGGTGCGCAGTGCGCGCGGAACAGTAGCGATCGGTTTCATGGCTGCACGAACACGCAGCACTTCCCCGATACTCATGCCGCCTTCGATGCCACCGGCACGGTTGGTCTGGCGGACAATCCGGCCGTCGTCGTCCTTGACGATTTCATCGTGGGCTGCCGAGCCGCGGCGGGCAGCCGTAAGGAACCCGTCGCCGACTTCAACGCCCTTGATGGCCTGGATGCCCATAAGCGCAGCAGCAAGCCGCGAGTCAAGACGGCGGTCCCAGTGGACGTAGCTGCCCAGTCCGGGCGGCAGGCCGTACGCAAGTACTTCAACCACGCCACCGAGGGTTTCGCCTTCCTTGTGGGCTGCATCCACCTCGGCGACCATCGCGTTGGATGTCTCGCGGTCAAAACAACGAAGGGGGTCGGCGTCGAGGGCCAGCACGTCCCGGGGTCCGGGCAACGGCTTGCCTTCAGGAACGGTGACGCTGGCAATGGACACAGTGTGGCTCACCAGTTCCACGCCCAGCTGCTTCAGGAACTGCGCAGCGACGGTGCCGAGGGCAACGCGGGTGGCAGTCTCCCGTGCACTGGCGCGTTCAAGCACCGGACGGGCTTCGTCGAAGCCGTACTTCTGCATACCCGTGAAGTCCGCGTGCCCGGGGCGGGGACGGGTCAAAGGGGCGTTACGGGCCTGGTCGGCGAGGACCTCCGGGTCCACCGGATCGGCAGACATGATCTGCTCCCACTTGGGCCATTCGGTGTTTCCAACCTGGATGGCTACCGGCCCACCCTGGGTGAACCCGTGCCGGACGCCACCCATGATGGTGACCTCGTCCTGTTCAAACTTCATGCGGGCGCCACGTCCGTAGCCGAGGCGGCGACGCGCCAGCGCGTCACGAATTTGCCCGCTGGTGAGTTCAACACCGGCAGGCACGCCTTCAACAATTCCGATCAGAGCCGGACCGTGGGATTCACCGGCAGTCAACCAACGCAACATATAACCAATCCTGCCATGTAGGGCCTCTAGAACACCCGCCGGGGAAGCCCGACTGAGTCGCACATCACATCTATGACGGCGGTATCAACGTCACAGCCGCTGAAGAGCCGTATCTGCTCAGCCGCCTGGTACATCAGCATCTCCAGCCCCGGGACTACCGCTCCCCCGTGGCCGCGCCAGGCTTCCGCAATGCGGCTTGGCCAAGGATCGTAGGCGACATCCAGCAGGACACCGGCCCCGGTTCCCGGCAGTGCCGCCAGTTCCTCGGCCAAATCGTCAGCTGCGCGGGGCGGGAAGGTCGATATCACCAGGTCCGTGCCCGCTACAGCCGTGGCGGCCTCCGTCAGCGGCCTGACGGAGAGGGAGATCCCGACGGCGGCCGCGGCGGCTTCGGCGTCACCGGCACGACCGGCGTCGCGGACGAAGACGTCCACGTGGTCCGCGCCAAGTTCATGGACGGCGGCGACCGCAGCAGCGGAAGTACCGCCACCACCGAGGATGGCGGCGTGCGGGGTGGTGGCTACGCCGGCATACCTGACCGACTCCACGATGCCCGCGACGTCTGTGTTGTATCCCGCCCGACGCACCGCGCCGCCGTCGTACTCGAAAACGACTGTGTTGATGACGCCCAACAGGGCGCCGGCGCCCCGGACCTCATCGACTTCACGGACCATGGCCGACTTCAGCGGCATGGTTACGGACAGGCCACACCAGGAGTCTTGTGCACGGAGCGATTCCATGAAGGCCGGAAGGCCGGCAACGGTGACATCGATGGCAGAGTACCCGATGTCCACACCCAGCTTGGCGTAGGCAGCAGTATGCAGCGCCGGAGACTTCGAGTGGGAGATCGGATGGCCAAGGACCGCAGCCCGACGACTCACACACACCGTCCCGCGTTGGCCTGGCACCATGCGTTGTATTGCTCAACATAGGTGTTGTGCTCAGCCAGCGTCTTGGAGAACTTGGTCTCCTTGGTATCCAGGTTGATCGTTACCCAGTACATGTAGTCGTTGGGCGTCGGCTTGGCCGCGGCATCGATCGCGGTCTTGCCCGGAGAACCGATGGGACCCACCGGCAGACCCACATTTGCGTACGTGTTGTACGGGTTGGACTTGTCAGCCTTTTCTTCTTCCGTGACATGGAAGGACTTCCTGCCCAGCCCGTAGGTTACCGTGGCGTCGGATTGGATGAGCCCGCTGGTTTCGACGTTGTTGGGCTTGAGCCTGTTGTAGATGGCGCCCGCGACGTTTCCGTAGTCCGCCTGTCCGCCCTCCGCCTGCACGATGCTGGCGATGGTCACGGTGTCGTACTGCTTGGCGGGATCGGTGATTCCTTGGGCTTTGAGTTCATCCAAAGTGGTGGTGACAAGCTTTTGGATGATGTCCTTGGCGGAAGTGCCGAGTTCAAAGCGATACTCCCCCGGTGCCAGGAAGCCTTCGAGGTTCTTGGCCTTGGCCGGAACGCCGAACTGTCCAGGAGCCTGGTTGAGGGCGTTGAGCTGCTCCATCGGAATGCCTGAGCCCTTGGAAATGGCTTCCAGGGACTCGGTGATACGCAATCCAGCGCTCAACGCGAAGTACATGACTTTGGAGGTGTCCTTGTTCACCAGGACCGCAACGGCGTCCGAGTTCTTCATCTCGGTCCGGAACGTAAAGTCACCGGGCGACAACTCACCGCCCTGGCTCGCGAACTCCTTGACGAACGAATCGGCGTCCGCCACAACATGTTTCTGCACGAGGTCGTTGGCTACAGCTTTGGGTCCAGAGCCTTGGGGCACCGTGACGACGACGGAACCCGTGCCGGGTCCCGGGTAGTCGGTAACCTTGTCCATTCCCAGCAACGGCTTCAGGAACTGCGCGCCAACGGCGATGGCAGCGACGAACACTCCCAGCGTCAGGAGGAGGGCAAGGACACGACGACGGCGGCGCGCCTTCTTCGCGGCGGCTTTGGCCGCCGCGGTGGTCACTGCAGGCGCCAACAACTCGTGGGGATGATCGTCGTGGTGGAGTTCATCGTGGTGGAGCTCGTCGTGGTGGAGTTCGTCGTGATGGAGCTCATCCGGGTGAAGCCCGTCGTGAAAGCCATCATGGGCCGCTACGCCGTAGTGCGCGTCATGCTCGGCGTACTCATGGGCCTCAAGGGGTAACGCGGAATGCTCAGCGTGGACCAGTTCCCCTTCACCATGCCCGGCATGGGGGTGGTCGAACCCGTCATGGTCGATCGACCCAGGCTCATGGTGCGGCGCAGGCTCATGGTCCGGCGCAGGCTCATGGTCCGGTGCGTGTTCTTGGGGCGCAGGGGCTGCTTCGGGGGTGACCGGCGCGTGCACCACGTCATCATGCTCGACAGTCCCGCGCTCATTCTGAAGCTCGGCTACCGGCTTCTGGGCGGGTACCGGCGGGGCAGCAGGCGCTGCCGGCGGGGCGGCTGCAGCCGGAGGGTTGGCGGCAGGCGGGGCTGCAGATGCCGGCGGCGCTTCGGGGACGCGTGGAGCTGGAACAGCAGGAACGGGACGTGGAAGTTCCGCCTCTGTTTCGACCGACAAGGAATCTTCGCCGGGGGTCGCTTCGGGAACGGGTACGACGTTGTGGTTCTGCGTGGCGAGGAATCGTTCCCGCGCCCGCAGCTCTTTGCGGGTCAGCGGCATGCCGCCGCCGGCGGTACCGCTGGAGGGGTCGTTGTTGACCGGGCTCACAGTTGCAGTCCCCTCGTTGAAGTATCGGGTTCACTGCCTGAGGCAGCCTGCAGCGTTGGGGCACTGCTGGGCTTTTCGGACTCCGCCGGTGCCTGCACTCGGCGGCCGATGTCCGTTCCTCTGGCTTTTTGCATGTCGATCGCGTGCTGGAGTATTCCAGCAGCAGCAACCTGATCAACCACTTTACGGTGATTCCTGCTGCTCATGCCAGCTTCGTGCAGGTTGCGGTGTGCCGTAACAGTGGAAAGCCGCTCATCGACGAGGTTCACGGGAATGTCCAGACCGGCGCGGGCCAGCTCTTCCACAAGGAGCAATGCGTACTCGGCAGCCATGGCCGCGGAGCCGCGCTCCTCCCCCTTCATGGTGCGGGGAAGGCCGACAAATATTTGCACCGCAGGCAGCTCAGCGGCGTGTTTGACCACCAAACGGACATCGGAGTTCTTTTTGGCATCGCGCCCTACCGTCTTGAACGGCGTGGCGAGAATGCCGTCAGGATCGCACTGGGCAAGGCCGACCCTGACGGTACCGACGTCTACCCCCAGCTTGATACCCCGGGGGTAGACGTCATCGTTAGTACGGGCGGACACCGTCAGCGCTTGGCAATCGCGTCCACCACCGCTGTGAGGGCCTCAGAGACCTTCGCAGCGTCGGTGCCACCGCCTTGAGCGACGTCGTCCTTGCCGCCACCACCGCCACCGAGGATGCCTGCAGCCAGGCGGACCAGCGCACCGGCCTTCACTCCGGCCTCGCGGGCGGCTTCGTTGGTGGCGATGAGGATGACCGGGCGATCGTTGCTGACCCCGGCAACGGCCACTGCAGCGGCGTCCGAACCGAGACGGCTGCGCAGGTCCAGGGCAAGGTTCCGCAGGTCATCTGCGCCGCCCACCTGGCCGGCGTCGTGGGCAACTACGCGCACGCCGGCTGCGTCCTTTGCCGTTCCGACGAGGTTGGCGGCTGCTGCCGTGAGCTGTTCCTTGCGGAGGCGGTCGAGTTCCTTCTCCGTGGCCTTGAGCTTGTTCAGCGTGCTCGAGATGCGATCGGCAAGCTGGCCGGACGGGACCTTCAAAAGCTCGGTCAGTTCAGTCACCAGTGCGCGCTCCGCGGCAAGGTGACGGAACGCGTCCAGGCCCACGAAGGCCTCGACGCGCCGGTTTCCCGAACCAACGGACTGCTCGCCCAGCAACGAGAGGCTGCCGATGAGGGAGGTGTTGGATACGTGGGTGCCACCGCACAACTCACGTGACCAGGCGCCGTCGATCTCGACGACCCGTACCTCGCTGCCGTAGTTCTCGCCGAAGAGGGCCATGGCGCCCAGCGCCTTGGCCTCTGCCAGGCCCATCACCTTGGTGTCAACGCGGTAGTTGTTCCGGATGGCGATGTTGGAGACTTCTTCAATCTCGGAACGCGTGGCGGGGCTGAGGCCCTCACCCCAGGCGAAGTCGAAGCGCAGGTAGCCGGCCTTGTTGTAGGAGCCGCGCTGGGTAGCTTCGGGCCCAAGGATCTGGTGGAGGGCGGCATGGACAATATGCGTTCCGGTGTGGGCCTGCTCTGCGGCGTGGCGGCGTTCACGGTCGACGGCGGCCCGCACCAGTGCGTCGGAGGCAATCTCACCCTCGCGGACGATGGCCTTGTGGACGCTCAGGCCCTTGATGGGACGCTGGACGTCAAGGACCTCCACCACGAAGCCGTCACCGGTGATGAGGCCGGTGTCTGCTGACTGGCCGCCTGCTTCGGCGTAGAACGGGGTTTCGTTGAGGACAAGCTCAATTTCGTCACCCGTGGAGGCATGTGCGACAGCACGGCCTGCGCTGACGATGCCCCGGACCTTTGCTTCGCCCTCAAGTTCGTCGTAGCCCGTAAAGACGGTCTCACCCTTGCCGAGAAGC
This sequence comes from Paenarthrobacter sp. CC6, assembly GCF_040560085.1. NCBI lineage: Bacteria > Bacillati > Actinomycetota > Actinomycetes > Micrococcales > Micrococcaceae > Paenarthrobacter > Paenarthrobacter sp. CC6. The sequence continues at coordinate 280,499 of NZ_JARDAN010000006.1, forward strand.
TCCTGATAGGCGCTGAGGTCGGCGTGGCCGCCCTTCTTGCCCTTGGCATCAGCCTGTGCGCGCTGGCGCTGTTCAAGCATGAGCGCGCGGAAGCCTGCCTCATCAACCTTGAGGCCGGCTTCTTCGGCCATTTCCAGGGTCAGGTCGATCGGGAAGCCGTAGGTGTCGTGCAGCGCGAAGGCATCGGCACCGGACAACGGAACTCCTGCAGCTTTCGATTCGGCCACAGCGTCTTCCAGGCGGGCCGTTCCCGAAGCAATGGTGCGGAGGAAGGCCTTCTCCTCGGCGTAAGCAATGCGGCTGATGCGCGCGAAGTCGGTTTCCACCACCGGGTAAACGCCCTTCATGGCGTCGCGGGAGGCGGGAAGAAGGTCAGGAAGGCATGCCTTCTCGACACCGAGGAGGCGCATGGCGCGCACAGCCCGGCGGATGAGGCGGCGCAGCACGTAGCCACGGCCTTCGTTGGACGGCGCCACACCATCGGCAATGAGCATCAGGGCGGAGCGGATGTGGTCCGCGACGACGCGCATGCGGACGTCATCGGTGTGGTGCGGGTCCTCCGGCGACTCGGCCGAAGTGTACTCGCGGCCGGACAGTTCGGCAGCTTTGTCGATGACCGGGCGGACCTGGTCGGTCTCGTACATGTTCTCGACGCCCTGGAGGATCATCGCCAGGCGCTCCATGCCCAGGCCGGTGTCGATGTTCTTCTTCGGCAGCTCGCCGACGATATCGAAGTCCACCTTTGAACGGACGTTTTCGATCTGGTACTGCATGAACACAAGGTTCCAGATTTCGATGTACCGGGTTTCGTCGGCCAGCGGGCCGCCTTCGATGCCGTACGCCGGGCCGCGGTCGTAGTAGATTTCCGAGCATGGGCCGGCGGGGCCGGGCTGCCCGGTGGACCAGTAGTTGTCAGCCTTGCCCATGCGCTGGATACGCTCAGCCGGGATGCCGGTGTTCTTGAGCCACAGTTCCTTGGCTTCGTCGTCCTCTTCGTAGACCGTCACCCAGAGGCGCTCGGCAGGCAGTCCGTAACCGCCGTCGTCCACGCTGGTGGTGAGCAGTTCGAAGGCGAACTTGATGGCATCTTCCTTGAAGTAATCACCAAAGGAGAAGTTGCCGCACATCTGGAAGAACGTTCCGTGGCGGGCAGTCTTGCCTACCTCCTCGATGTCACCGGTGCGGATGCACTTCTGGACGCTCGTGGCACGGCTGTAGGGCGGCTCTTCGCGGGCGGTCAGGTAGGGAATGAACGGCACCATTCCGGCCACAGTGAAGAGAAGTGACGGGTCGCTGGAAACGAGCGACGCGGAGGGAACGGCGGTGTGGCCCTTGCTGACAAAAAAGTCCACCCAGCGCTTGGTGATCTCCTGCGACTTCATTAGCTGATTACTTACCCTTCTCAATTCACTGCACACGATGTGCGCGGTACCGGCTGGTGCCGTTCCGCAGCTTTCCATTCTGCCCTGTTGAGGGCCTGGGAGCGAACCGCTCCGCTACCGTCCGCCTGCTACGGCGTCGTCAATTCCAAGCGCTGCGCGGAGATCCTCTTCCCGCTGGTGCATGCCGGACCGCACTGCGTCGGCGAAGTCGAACAGCCCGTCAGCCATCCGGCCAACCGCACGGTTCAAACCTTCGGGGCCCAGGTTTGCCTGTGCCTCGGTGATCTTACGGAAGGCGATGACGCCGATTGCGACGCCAATGCCCATCCAAACAATTCTCTTCATCGGTTTATGGTCTCCCGTTGATTCAGCGGCTGCGACGGCCGGAGGAAGGGGTCCGGCGTGCGGCGAAAGCCGAGCGGACTCCGTAGCTGAAAGCAGCCACCTTGATCAGCGGCGACCCAACCGTGGCGGCCACGAGCGAGGACAGCGCGGAGATGTTGGCTGACGCGTCCGAGACGTTGGAGGCGATGCCATCGACCTTCTTCAGCTGCTGGTTGGTGGTAGTGACCGTGGCAGTCACTTCGTCCATCAAAGGCGTGGCGCCGTCGCTGATGGAACGGATGGAGGTGCGGACCTCATCGAAAACGCCGCCCAACTTCAGAATGGGCACAGCCAACAGCAGAACCAGGAGCGCGAAGACTCCTGCTGCGATGAGGCCGGCAATGTCGCCACCAGACATAGAACACTTCTCCTAGGATCGTTGCGCTGCCTTGCACCAGCCGCATCGCGGCTTTGGCCAAGGCCTCCCCCAGTACCTTACCTATAGTGGCCCGGTACCTTATAGACAAAGAAGCCCGCGGCGGTTGCCACGGGCTTCTTTGTCTGTGCTGCTTGAATTTAGCGAGCGTAGAATTCGACGACGAGCTGCTCTTCGCAGATCACGGGGACCTCAGAGCGCTTCGGGCGACGAACCAGGCGTGCCTGCAGGGCGTCGATCTTGACGTCCAGGTATGCGGGCACGTTGTTCAGGACGTGTGCACCGGCAGCGGCGACCTGGAACGGTGCCATGACCTCGGAGCGGCTGTGAACGTGGATGAGCTGGCCTTCGCCAACGCGGAAGGACGGGCGGTCCACGCGGACGCCGTCAACCATGATGTGGCGGTGCACGACGAGCTGGCGTGCCTGTGCGATGGTGCGGGCAAAGCCTGCACGGAGCACGAGGGCGTCCAGACGCATTTCGAGCAGCTCGACCAGGTTTTCACCGGTCAGGCCCTTGGTGCGGCGTGCTTCTTCGAAGGCACGGGTCATCTGGGCTTCGCGGATGCCGTACTGGGCGCGCAGACGCTGCTTTTCGCGCAGACGTACGGCGTAGTCGGAGTCCTGCTTCTTGCGGGCACGGCCGTGCTCACCGGGGCCGTACGGGCGGCGCTCCATGTACTTGGCGGCCTTGGGGGTCAGAGCAATGCCGAGTGCACGCGAAAGGCGTGCGGTACGGCGAGCACGAGTGTTGTTAGCCACTTGTGTCCTTCCAATTACTGCGGTGTATCTGTGTTACTGGCCTCCATCAGGGAGAGCATCGGCCAACCGCTGCCTCTTGCTACTGGCCCGGGCGCGCAGCACCGTTGAAGAAATCTTCAAGGGATTTGGCGTCGGGTCATGCCAGACAAGGATCAATCCTACCACGGGCGTTGGAACCGCCCTGCCTCCGCTACTCGCCGCGGACGATCTTGCGGAGCCGCTCCAACCTGGCCGCAATATCCCGCTCCGCGCCGTTGTTGGTGGGCTGGTAGTAGTCCTTGCCGACGAGGTCGTCCGGCGGGTACTGCTGGGTGGCTATCCCGTGCGGCTCATCGTGGGCGTATTTGTAGCTGGTGCCGTGGCCCAGTTGCTTGGCACCGGGATAGTGGGCATCCCGCAAATGCATCGGAATGCCGCCGCCATAGCCTGCACGCACATCCGCCACCGCTTTGTTCAAGCCCATGTAGGCGGCGTTGGATTTAGGCGCCGTTGCAAGGTGCACCACGGCCTCGGCCAGCACAATGCGGCCCTCAGGCATGCCGATCAACTGCACTGCCTGCGCCGCTGCCACGGCGGTCTGCAATGCGGTGGGGTCGGCCATGCCGATGTCCTCGGCGGCGGAGATCACGATCCGTCGGGCCACGAAGCGCGGGTCCTCCCCGGCTTCGAGCATCCGGGCCAGATAGTGCAGTGCCGCATCCACATCCGAGCCGCGGATGGACTTGATGAACGCGCTGGCGACGTCATAATGCTGGTCCCCCGCGCGGTCATAGCGCACCGCCGCAGCGTCCAAGGCCCGTTCCGTGTGGCGGAGTTCCACCAGCACCGCGGCGTCCGGCGCTTCGCCTTCGACGGCGGCCGGGTCGTCGACGGCGGTTGAGTCACCGAAAGCTACCCCGGCAGCGGCTTCCAATGCCGTCAACGCACGCCGGGCGTCGCCTCCGGACAGCCGCACGAGATGATCCAGCGCTTCCGGGCTGAGCTCAACGCGGCCCGCGAGTCCGCGGGCGTCGGACACTGCCCTCTGCAGCAGTCCCGAGATGTCATCGTCAGTCAGCGGCTTCAGCGTCAGCAGCAGCGAACGCGACAACAGGGGCGAGACCACCGAGAAGGACGGGTTTTCCGTGGTTGCTGCCACCAGCACGACCCAGCGGTTCTCAACCCCCGGCAGGAGGGCATCCTGTTGGGCCTTGTTGAAGCGGTGGATCTCGTCCAGGAACAGGACAGTGGTCTTCTTGTACAGGTCACGGGCAGTCAGGGCCTCGTCCATGACCCGGCGTACGTCTTTGACGCCGGCGGTGATCGCAGACAACTCAACAAACTTCCGGCCGGGACCGCGGGCGATCACATGCGCCAGGGTGGTCTTTCCTGTTCCAGGCGGCCCCCAAAGGATCACCGAGCTGGGGCCGGCCGGGCCGGCAGCCTCCGCGCCGGCCGCCAGTTGCCGGAGCGGGGAACCATGCCCGAGCAGGTGCTGCTGTCCCACAACGTCGTCCAAGGTCCGTGGCCGCATCCGCACCGCCAGCGGACTGCGTTGGGACGCCATCCAGTTGGCGTCCGAGGGTCCCCCTGCGGCAGGCTGCTCCTCCGACTCGTCGTCGTCCACTGCGCCGGCACCAAAGAGATCTTCCACATGGATAGGCTACTCATAGTTCCAGCAAAGGAGACATCGACGTGCACCGCCCAGCATCAGCCCCGCAACGCAGGGGCGGCAGCAGGACCGCCTTAGTGCCCGGGGAAAGGCTGCAAGGGTGGGTGGCCCGGTTCGCCTCAAGCCACGGCCCGGTTGAGGAGGACCTGGACGACGGCGGCTTGCTGCTGCGGGCGGCCGACGGAGGTGAGGCCCTGCTGCGACCGCCGTGGCCGGCTGACGGCAGGCCGGGGCGCGGGGCGACAGAGCTGGACCGGCTCGCCTCACTCGCCACCCAGGAGCGCGGTCTCGGGCTGCTGCTGGTCCGGAGGGGTGGCTACGCTCTGGCTGCTGCCAGCGGTTCCACCATCTTGGCCTCGAAAAGCGGTTCGCGCTTTATCGACGCCAAAACCACGGCGGAACACGCCGCACGGATCTTCTCCGGCCACAGGATTGAGTACATCGTTCCCGGTGGTGACCGGACCTTGGTGGACCAGGTCCTCGCCCACGCATCCCTCAAGGCAGTTGCCGGCCGGACAAGGCTCGCCTTCCTGGATGTCCAGGAACCGAAGTCAGCCGTCCTGCCAAAAGCTGCAGCTGACGCCTGCTCCGTCCGGATTACGGTGTCGGATGCACCTGTTCAGCAACCGCCTCAGCAGCCGCCGGGCGCTCGTTTCAGCGGCGCCTGACGATAAAGATAGCCACCCTGGTCAGTAAAACCCGCCTGCAAGTAGAGGTCCCGGGCTCCTTGATTAGCCGCGGTAACCAGCAGCCAGAACCCTTCGAGTCGCCGTTGGCTTCCGGCGCGCAACAACGCGTCCAGAATCCTTGTAGCGTATCCACGCCTGCGGTGCGCCGGCGAGGTCGCCATGCTGTAGATACCGCCCCAGCCGTCCACCAAGGCGAGACGCCCGACGGCGGCGGGAACGCCGTCGTCGTCCCTCAGCAGGGCGTAGAGCGAGGGGCAGGCGGCAAGAATTCTGTGGGCGACCGACAGCTCTGCCTCGCCGCCGCGGCCATCCACCGACCACCACAGGTCCAACCATTCCCGGGTGGGATGGTCGTTGAGTTCTACGCCAGGCCCGGGGGCAGCCGCGGATGTCCCGGCAGCGTCCCTGACCATGATCCTGGTTTCTGACTGCCGGGTGAAGCGCTGCTCGTCCAGGACGGTATTGAGGGCTTCGCTGCGGGGATCGTTGAAGACCTGGAAGATCAGGGGAAGCCGCCGGTCCCGGTACCAGCGCGCGGCGGCCTGGACCGACCGGCTAATGCCGTCGTGTCCGGTCTGGACGGACACCCTGGGCCACACTGAGTTTGCCCGTTGCGTCACTCCCTCCGAAGCGCGCAGCACCCACTCCCCCGTCTCCTCCCGGTCAAGGGCGGGCCAGGCCTTATCCATGAGGTCTTCAAGGAGTGCTTGCTCCATCATCTGCGGCACCTCTCATATGCGGGAAATTATGTGGCACGAACACCAAAAGGCCCCCCACCATGGTGGAGAGCCTTTTGGCCAGGACTTTACTCGGACGCGGTTGCCGGCTTGGCCGCAGGTTTGGCCTCCGGCTTGAAGTCGACGCCTGCCTCCTTGCGCTGCTGCGCCGTGATCGGAGCAGGTGCAGCAGTCAGCGGGTCATAGCCGTTGCCCGACTTCGGGAAGGCGATGACGTCGCGGATGGACTCCACACCGGCGAGCAACGCGACGACGCGGTCCCAGCCGAGCGCCATTCCGCCGTGGGGAGGTGCGCCGTACTTGAAGCCCTCCAGGAGGAAGCCGAACTTCGTCTCAGCGTCTTCCTTGTCCAGGCCCATGAGCTGGAACACCCGTTCCTGCACGGCCCGGTCGTGGATACGGATGGAACCGCCGCCGATTTCGTTGCCATTGCAGACGATGTCGTAGGCGTAGGACAGGGCCGACTCCGGGTCCTTGTCGAACGTGTCCAGGAATTCGGGCTTGGGCGAGGTGAAGGCGTGGTGCACTGCTGTCCACTGGCCACCGCCAACTGCCACGTCACCGGAAGCGACGGCAGCGGCGGCCGGCTCGAACATCGGGGCGTCCACGATCCATACGAAGGCCCAGTCGTTGGGATCGATGAGGCCGGTACGGTGCCCGATCTCAACGCGCGCGGCACCGAGCAGTGCCCGGGCGGCAGACTTCTCGCCGGCTGCGAAGAAGATGCAGTCTCCCGGTTTCGCACCAACAGCGTCCGCCAGGCCTGCACGCTCGGTTTCGGTGAGGTTCTTGGCGACCGGACCGGCCAGTTCGCCGTCTTCCTTGTAGAGCACGTAGGCCAAGCCCTTGTGACCGCGCTGCTTGGCAAATTCCTGCCAGCCGTCCAGGGTACGGCGTGGCTGGGACGCGCCGCCCGGCATCACGACAGCACCAACGTAAGGGGCCTTGAAGACGCCGAAGTTGGTGTCCTTGAAGAAGTCGGTCAGTTCAGTCAGCTCAACACCGAAACGCAGGTCCGGCTTGTCGGAGCCGTACTTGGCCATGGCGTCCAGGTACGTCATGCGGCGGATCGGCGTAGGGATTTCGACGTCGATCAGCTGCCACAGTGCTTTGACGATTGCCTCGCCGAGTTCAATGACGTCGTCCTGATCCACGAAGCTGGCTTCGATGTCCAGCTGGGTGAACTCCGGCTGGCGGTCTGCGCGGAAGTCCTCATCGCGGTAACAGCGGGCGATTTGGTAGTACTTCTCGAAGCCACCCACCTGGAGAAGCTGCTTGAAAAGCTGCGGCGACTGCGGGAGGGCGTACCAGGAACCCGGGGCCAAGCGGGCCGGAACAACGAAGTCACGGGCGCCTTCCGGCGTCGAACGCGTCAGCGTGGGTGTTTCGATCTCAACGTAACCACGCTGGTGGAGGAGCTCACGCGCTACGCGGTTGGCTTCCGAACGGAGGCGCATGTTGCGTGCGGGGCCGGGGCGGCGGAGGTCGAGGTAGCGGTGCTTGAGACGTGCTTCCTCGCCAACCTCAACGTGCTCGTCGATCTGGAACGGAAGGGGCTCGGAAGTGTTGAGGATAACCACGTTGTCGGCGATGACCTCAATTTCACCCGTCGCCAGGGCAGGGTTTTCGTTGCCTTCGGGACGCTTGTTGACCGTGCCCGTCACCTGGAGGACGTACTCGTTCCGGAGGCCGTGGAAGACCTCCTCCTCACGGACAACCACCTGAGCAACGCCGGACGCGTCGCGCAGGTCAACGAATGCAACGCCACCGTGATCACGGCGCCGGCCCACCCAGCCGGCAAGGGTAACGGTTTGTCCAATGTGCTCGGAACGAAGTGATCCGAGGTCATGTGTGCGCAGCACAGCATTCCTTTCAGCATGAAATTTAGAAGGACCACTGCAAAGGCGGTCCCGTCCGAGTTTACCCGCCCCGGCCGCGGCTCCCGCCAAGGGTGGGAGAAGCTATGGTCGGATCAGGCCGTGGTCACCCGGACATGGAGGTCTTCCTCCGGAGGAGTCCAGGTCGTGGGATCGGCATCAACCTGCTCGCCGGAACGGATGTCCTTGACCTGATGTTTTCCGTCGTTATCGGTGAACCAGACGAAGGGGATGCCGCGCCGGTCGGCGAACTTGATCTGCTTGCCGAACTTCTCGGCCTTGGCTGCGACCTCGGTAGCGATGCCGCGGCCACGCAATTGGGCCGCGATGTCCTGGGCCGCAGACCAGCTGTCGTCGCTATTCAAAGCAACCAGCACTGCAGTCGGCACAGCGCGTGAGGCCGTGGCAAGTTCCTGGCTGAGGATGCGGGACACCAGGCGCGTCACGCCGATCGAAAGCCCGACGCCGGGGAACTTGCGGTTGCCCTTGCTCGCCAGGGCATCATATCGGCCGCCGGAACAGATCGAACCGAGCTGCTCGTGTCCCACAAGGACGGTCTCGACGACGGTGCCGGTGTAGTAATCCAGGCCACGGGCAATGCTCAGGTCAGCGACCACCTTGCCCGGGGCACGCTGAACGGCTGCTTCGATGACCTGTTGAAGCTCGCTCAGGCCTTCTTCGAGGAGGTCATCCTTCACCCCGAGTGCGCGGACCTGTTCGACGAAGGAGGTGTCCTCGGTGCGGATCGTGGCGAGTTGCAGGGCCAGGGCCGCCTGCTCATCCGTGGCGCCGAGCTCAGACTTGAGCAAACCGGCTACCTTGTCGGCACCGATTTTTTCCAGTTTGTCGATGCTGCGCAGCACGCCGGCGGTGTCCGTCAGGCCAATGCCGCGATAGAAACCCTCGGCCAGCTTCCTGTTGTTGATCCGGAGCCGGAAGTCCGGAATGGGAAGGGCGCTCAGGGCCTCAGCGATGACCAGCGCAATCTCAACGTCATAGCGGAACGGCAGTTCGCCGTCGCCTACCACATCGATATCAGCCTGGGTGAACTCGCGGGCCCTGCCTTCCTGGGGGCGTTCACCGCGCCACACTTTCTGGATCTGGTAGCGGCGGAACGGGAAAGCCAGATACCCGGCGTTTTCCACGACATAGCGCGCAAACGGAACGGTCAGATCGAAGTGCAGTGCAAGCGCGTTGGGGTCGGACTTATCGGAACTGCCCTGCTTCGCAGCCTCGCCCTCATCATCCTGGAGACGGCTCAGGCCATAGACCTCTTTATCGATCTCGCCCTTGCGGAGCAACTGGCCGACCGTTTCGACCGCGCGTGTCTCAATGGAAGAGAAACCATGCAACTCGAATGTCTTCCGGAGCGTATCCAGCACATGGAGTTCCACCAACCGTTCCTGGGGAAGCCACTCGGGGAATCCGGACAGGGAGGCGGTACGTGCCATGGTGGAATTGTCTCCTCGAAGAAAGCTGACCCGGGCCTCGGCGCCATGCTTTAAACGCCCGTTCGGCGTTTAGAGGGCGGGCGTCCAGCCGGTCATGCATAAACTATGTGCGGCAGCCAGTTTATGCTTTCCGCGCGTGCACATCTAATGCAGCATGCCGGGTTCCTGTCGGCAGCCATCCGAAGCGGACACAATCAGGAGGACTCTTGGCAACAAGGTCGCGGGATGACCGCGAAGCGAAACGTCGCATCAGGCAAATGGAAGCCAAGCGCGCCCTGCGGCAGGAACAGGGAAAGCGCCGCAAACGCGACAACATCATTGCCATCGGCGCCGGTGCTGCCTCCGTGGTCCTTGCCGTGGTGCTCCAGCTGACCGTCTTCAGCTCCAACCCCACGGAAGACGAGTTCGCTGCCGCAGAGGCGGGCCTGAATTCGCCGTCGGCATCCCCGGCAGCGTCCAACGGTGCCGACATTCCCAGCCCGGATACAGCAGCCGGCAAAACGTTCACGGGCGAGCTTGCCTTGAACAGCGGCGTCGTGGGAGTCGAATTGAACGGTACAGCGGCACCGCAGGCGGCTGCTGTCCTGAAGTCGCTCGCTGATGCCGGTTACTACACAGGGGCCAACTGCCACCGGCTGACCACTTCCGAGACCTTTGGCCTCCTGCAGTGCGGCGCTAAATCAGAGGACGGCGCAGACGACCCCAACTATCGCTGGGGTCCACTCGAAAACACGCCGGCAGACAACAAGTACCCTGCCGGAACCATCGCCGTCGCCCGTACGGGCAACAATGCCTACGGCAACGGGCACCAGTTCTTCATTGTCTATAAGGACACCACCATCCCAGCCGACACGGCTGGCGGATACACCGTTGTTGGCAAGGTCACCAGCGGGTTGGACGTCGTGACGAAGATCGCCGCTGCCGGCCTCAAAGCCGGCGGAAACAGCAGCGACGGCGCCCCTGTGGCACCTGTCACGATAGACTCGTTTTCTCTGAAGTAACCAGCCCCGGGCCCAGGCCCGGGGTGCATTGCCTTAGCAGTCCCTCCAAGCGAAAGACTTTTAGCGGTGACAGACAGTCAGAAATCCGACGAAACAGCAGCAGTGGCCAACGATGAAGCGGTCGAGGTGATCGAAGCCACGGATGCCGGCGCTTCCCCCGAAGCAACCCCCGCTTCGGCTCCCAATGAACCCGCGGCACCCCGCCCCGCGCCGTCGGCAGCGCCGTCGCCCGCGGCTTTTGCGGCACGCCCCAAGGCACCCGCTGCTGTTGTTCCTGCCGCACCCGCAGTATCTGCCGCGTCGCTGGCAGAAGCAGCAAAGTGGGGACGGGCAGAAGGCGACGGCCACGTCTTCCTCACGCTCGATGGTGAGGAAATCGCCGTCGGACAGTACCCGGGAGTCAGCCCTGACGAAGCCCTGGGCTATTTCGCCCGGAAGTTCGACGACGTCATCGCCCAGGTAGTCCTCCTGGAGCACCGGGTGGAGTCCAAGGCGCCGGCAACAGACATGCAGAAGACGGTCACGCACCTGCGCGAGCAATTGGCCGAGCGCAACATGGTGGGCGATATCCGTTCCGCCGAGGCCCGCCTGGATGCCCTGTCAACGCAGATCGTGGAATTGGAGAAGTCTGAGAAGGCTGCCCACGAGGCCGTTCGGGCCAGTGAGCTTGCCGCGCGGGAGGCCATCGTGGCCGAGGCGGAGACCATTGCCGGTCAGGATCCTGCGCAGATCCAATGGAAGACCTCCAGCGCGCGGATGAACGAGCTGTTCGAATCCTGGAAGTCCGCACAGAAGAGCGGCGTCCGGCTCGGCCGCAGCAACGAGGACGCACTTTGGAAGCGCTTCCGCTCGGCCCGCACCGTTTTCGACCGCCACCGCCGCGCCTACTTCTCCCAGCTGGACAGCAACAATTCTGCTGCCAAGTCCGCCAAAGAGGCCCTGATCGCAGAGGCCGAGGCTCTTTCCTCGTCCACTGACTGGGGCTACGCCGCCGGTGAATACCGCAGGCTGATGGACCAGTGGAAGGCCACCCCGCGCGCCAGCCGCAAGGATGACGACGCCTTGTGGGGCCGCTTCCGTGCCGCCCAGGATGTCTTCTTCAGCAATCGCCAGGCCGCCAATGACCAGATTGACCAGGAATACACAGCGAATCTGGCCGTCAAGGAACAACTCGTGGTCGAGGCCCAGGGCTTGCTGCCCATCAAGGACCTCAACGCCGCCAAGAAGGCCCTCCAGTCCATCCGTGATCGCTGGGAAGATGCCGGCAAGGTCCCGCGTGCTGACATGGGCCGGATCGAGGCAGGCCTTCGCAAGGTGGAGGATGCTGTCCGTGAAGCCGAGGAAGAGAAGTGGCGCCGGAGCAACCCGGAAACCAAGGCACGCACGAACAGTGCCCTGACGCAGCTCGAAGCAGCCATCGCGGGCCTCAAGGACGACCTTGACAAGGCTGAAAAGGCCGGCGACCAGCGACGCATCAAGGCTGCTCGTGAAGCTTTGGAAGCACGCCAGGCCTGGCTCGACCAGATCCAGCGTTCGGCCAGCGACCTCGCATAATTCCTTCTGACGCTGTTGCAGGCTCCGATCCGGTTATCCACATAGCCGGATCGGAGCCTGTACTCGTAGGGGGCCCCACGAAATGATCGGTGGATGGTCCCCGCTCTCACATCCCCGCAATTGCTGGACCCGGTTATTCCGGAGCTCTATGCCCCTGGCCGCATCTTCACGTGGAATGAACTGCAGGGCATGGCGTTCGACGGCATCCTGATGCCCCTCTACGGCAAGAACTATTCCTCCCCTGGTGTGGCCATCACCCACCGGCTGCGCGCCCGCGCAGCCGCACTGAGCGTGCCTGAACGTATCCGCACCAAAGTTGTGGCCGGCAGGCTCACTGCCGCCTGGATCTATGGCTGTGCCAAACCGCCGGAGAAGTTGTCCCTGCTTGTGGATGCCAAGCACCGCATTTCCAGCCTTCGCGGCACCCTGCCCTGCAGCCTCCATGAAGTACGGCTGGGGCAGATGGATGTCGTCAGTCTCGGCGGGATGCTGGTGAGCACCCCGCTGCGTACCGCGGCGGACATTGCGCTCCACGTCGAGTCTGAACGTGCCCTGCCGGTGCTGCGTCGGCTCCTGGACAGACAGGAACTGGGCGTACGGCTAAGACTTCTTGTCCTGGCAGTCGAGGCAGCTCCCCGGGTCCCCCACAAGAAGCGCGCCCTGGCCACCCTGGCACAGTTGATGCCGGCAAATGCTATCGGCTAGCAGCAAACCGCTAGCTCCGGCGGCGGTTACCCGTGGTGCGGTAGACGTCGAAAACACCGTCAATGCGGCGCACAGCATTCAACACGTGGTGAAGGTACTTGGGATCACCCATCTCGAAGGCAAACTTCGAGATCGCCACCCTGTCGCTGGACGTGTGGACCGATGCAGCAAGGATGTTGACGTGGTTCTCCGAGAGGATCCGCGTCACATCCGAAAGGAGCGATTTGCGGTCCAGTGCTTCGACCTGGATCTCCACCAGGAACACGCTGGACTGCGTAGGTGCCCATTCGACGTCGACGATCCTGTCAGGCTGGTCACGCAGCCCCGAGACATTGGTGCAGTCTGTCCGGTGCACGGAGACACCGGAACCGCGCGTCACGAAGCCAAGGATGGGATCCGGAGGCACAGGTGTGCAGCACCGGGCCAGCTTGACCCATACGTCGCCCACGCCCCTGACGATGACGCCAGAGTCCGAGAATTTGGACTTCGCTACCTGGGTCGGGATGCTGACTTCGTCAAGATCCTCATCCGGAGTCTCATGGCCGCCCAACTGCTCCATGAGCTTTTCCATGACTGACTGGGCCGAGGTATGACCGTCACCAACGCCCGCATACAGTCCGGAGATGTCGACGTAGTGGAAATCCTCGGCGACGGAAGACAAAGCATCATGGGTCATGAGCCTTTGCAGGGGAAGGTTCTGCTTCCGCATGGCGCGGGTGAGCATGTCCTTGCCGCGGTCGATCGCTTCTTCGCGACGCTCCTTGGTGAACCACTGCCTGATCTTGTTGCGGGCACGCGCGGATTTGACGAAGTGCTGCCAATCCTGGCTCGGACCGGCACCTTCGGCCTTGGAGGTGAAGATCTCCACCCAGTCGCCATGGTTCAGTTCACTGTTCAGCGGCACCAGTTTGCCGTTAACCCGTGCACCGATGGTGCGGTGTCCCACTTCCGTGTGGACGGCGTACGCAAAGTCCACAGGGGTTGAACCCGCTGGCAGCGCCATGACTTCGCCCTTGGGTGTGAAAACGAAGACTTCGCGGGCGTTGATCTCGTAACGCAGGGAATCCAGGAACTCGCCCGGATCGGAGGTCTCCTGCTGCCAGTCCACCAGGGAACGAAGCCAGCCCATGTCGCCGTCGCGCGGGCTGCCCGGGCCCTGTGCCGTCCGGTTGGGCTGGTCCTTGTACTTCCAGTGGGCGGCCACGCCATACTCTGCGCGGCGGTGCATCTCGTGCGTGCGGATCTGGATCTCAACAGGCTTGCCGCCCGGACCGATCACCGTGGTGTGCAGAGATTGGTACATGTTGAACTTCGGCATCGCGATGTAGTCCTTGAACCTGCCTGGCAGCGGGTTCCAGCGCGAATGCAGGGTGCCAAGGGCCGCGTAACAGTCGCGGACGGAGTCCACCAGCACCCGGACGCCCATGAGGTCGTTGATGTCGTCGAAATCCTTATCCCTGACGATCATCTTCTGGTAGATGGAGTAGTAGTGCTTGGGACGGCCCGTGATGGTCGCTTTGATCCTGGCAGTCCGGAGATCGTCGGCGATCTGGTTCCGGATGACGCTCAGGCTCTTCTCGCGCTCCGGCGTGCGGTCCCCCACCATCCGGACGATTTCCTCGTACACCTTGGGGTAGAGGGCTGCGAACGACAGGTCCTCAAGCTCCCACTTGATGGTGTTCATGCCCAGGCGATGAGCCAGCGGGGCAAAGATCTCCAGCGTTTCACGTGCCTTGCGGGAGGAAGACTCGGCTGAAACGAAGCGCCAAGTGCGTGCATTGTGCAGGCGGTCGGCCAGCTTGATCATGAGGACCCGAATGTCCTTGGCCATGGCCACGACCATTTTGCGGACGGTCTCAGACTGGGCTGCCTCGCCAAAGCTGACCTTGTCCAACTTGGTAACGCCGTCCACCAGCATGGCAACCTCAGGGCCAAAATCCCGTGTCAGGTCCGCCAGGGTGTATGGAGTGTCCTCCACGGTGTCATGGAGGAGGGCAGCGGCCAACGTGGTGCCTGTCATGCCAAGTTCAGCCAGGATGGTCGCCACGGCCACCGGGTGGGTGATGTAAGGATCACCGCTCTTGCGCTTCTGTCCCTGGTGGCTGCGCTCGGCGACTGCGAACGCCCGTTGGATCAGGTCAAAATCTTCTTTGGGGTTGTTGGCCCTGACGGTCCGCAACAGCGGCTCGAGGATCGGAGAGTACGGAGCTACGCCCCGCCCGGTCAGGCGCGCGAGGCGCGAACGCGTGCGTTCCCGCCGGCCCGGAAACGTGGGACGGGCTCCCGGCATGTCCACCGGCACTGCTCCGGAGGCCCGGGCGGGCACGCCCGTTACAGGGACCGCCACAGCTTTGCGGTCGTCTTCCCCGCCCGCCGGTGGTGCCGACGTCGCACGTTCTTCCACAGAAGTACCCCTCACAACCGATTTAATTCTCCCAGTCTATTCCCGGAAGCGAATGCTTCTGCAACTGGACAGCACATGACGATCGGGCCGGCAAGTCAAAGAGCCGGCCACCGCACTGTGGCGGTGACCGGCTCCCTTGGACAAATACAGCTCCGTTGCCGCCTAAACGGTGGCTTCGGCGCGTCGGTGGGCTACCTTCTTGGCCTGCTTGACGAGCTCGGGCTCACCCTGGCGCAGCCAGGCGTAGAGCGGGGCCGCGATGAAGATGGTTGCCGCGGTGCCAATGAGGATACCCACAAACAAGGCCAGCGACAGGTCGCGCAGGGTGCCCGCGCCCAGGAGTCCTGCCCCAATGAAGAGGATCGCGGCCACCGGAAGGACAGCCACCATCATGGTGTTGATGGATCGGACCAGGGTTTGGTTGACGGCCAGGTTGACCTCTTCGCCGAAGGTACGGCGGGTGGACGTTGTGATGTCCGACGTGTTTTCGCGGATCTTGTCGAAGACCACGACGGTGTCGTAGAGCGAGTAGCTCAGGACGGTCAGGAAGCCGATAATCGCCGACGGCGTCACTTCGAAATCGCTCAGGGCGTAGACGCCCGCAGTGGTGAACATCGTGACGAGCATGCCGACGAGGGCCGACAAGGACATCTTCCAGGTCCTGAAGTACAGGGCCATGAGGACCGCGGCCAATCCGACGAAGACCACCAGGCCGATGAGTGCCTGACGGGTCACATCCTGGCCCCAGGTCGGTCCGACGAAGTTGGAGGTGACTTCGTTCTCCGTCACACCATAGGCGCTTGTGAGCCCGTCCTTGATGCGGTTGGTCTCGTCATCGGTCAGCTGGTCCGTCTGGATGCGCATGGTGTTGCCGGCCACGTTTGCGACACGCGGAATGGCATCAGGCACGACCTCGTGGACTGCCCGCTCCCCCAGCGCTGCGTCTGTGGTGCTCACGTTTGAAACCGTGAACTCCGAACCGCCGCGGAATTCGATACCGAGGTTGAAGCCACCCTTGACCACCGGGATCAGGATGGACAACGCCACGGCGGCGGCCGCGATGATGAACCAGATCTTCTTTGAATTGACAAAGTTGTAGGAGCGTTTGCCCGTGTAGAGCTCATGGCCGAAGGTTGCGAAGCTCGTAGTCATTACTTCTCCTCCTTGCTGCCGTTGGAAGAACCAGTCAGTTGGCCCTTCGCGGCAAGCCGCCGTTCGGCGATGGTCATGCGTCGTTCCGCTTCAGCGGCCGCCCCGGCGTTGCGGGGGCGGACCGGCGTCGGCTTGTCATCCGGGGTCCGGAGCCGTCCGGCCCCCCGGTACAGCGGTACCGCGCCCAGGCGGTCGGGCGACAGTCCGGAGAACCGGTGTCCTTCGCCGAAGAACTTGGTACGGGCCAGGACCTGCAGCATCGGGTGCGTGAACATGAACACGACAAGGAGGTCGGCAAGGGCAGTCAGGCCCAAGGTAAACGCAAAGCCGCGGACGTTTCCGACAGCCACGAAGTACAGGACCAGCGCGGCCAGAAGGTTGACGGCTTTGGAAGCCAGGACCGTGCGCTTGGCGCGCTTCCAGCCGTTCTCGACGGCGGACACCAGTCCGCGCCCGTCGCGCAGTTCGTCACGGATACGTTCGAAGTAGACGATGAACGAGTCGGCGGTCTGACCGATAGCCACAATCAGACCTGCGACACCTGCCAGGGACAACCTGTAGTTCTCGGTCCAGCCGAGGATTGCGATGGCAAGGTACGTCAGCAACCCGGCCACTACCAGGGAAGCGATGGTAACGAGTCCCAAAGCCCGGTACTGGAAGAGCGAGTAGACAACCACCAGCAGCAAGCCGATCATGCCGGCAAGCAAGCCAAGACGGAGCTGATCTCCGCCAAGGGTGGCCGAGATTTGCTCCTGGGACTGGATCTCGAAACTGATCGGGAGGGCACCGTAGCGCAGCTGGTCGGACAGGGCCTTGGCACTGGCTTGGGTGAAGTTGCCGGTGATCTGGGGCTTTCCGTCGGTGATGACGGCAAGGGCACGCGGTGCTGAAATCACTTTGTCATCGAGGACAATGGCGAACTGGGACTTCGGGTCTTCCGTGCCTTGCGCCTGTGCGGCCACGTAGAACTGGTTGAGCCGTTCGGTGACTGCCTTGAACTTCGCAGTGGCGTCACCGTTGAAGACGATGTTCACACCCCAGGAGTTGGTCACCGAACCCTGTGCACCCTGAACCTGGGAGAAGGTGGAATCGCTGATGTCCTGGCCCTTGACCTCTACCGGGCCAAGAATGTACTTGACGGCGGGAGTCTTGTCCGTGGCAGGCTCACAGGCCACCAGCGGCTTGGCTGGATCGGAGCGGTCGCGCTTCTCCGTGGAGGGATTGACGCAATCCAGCGCTTCGAATTCCTTGACGACATCGCCCGTGACCCAGTTGTTGTCGCTGGCGTTGGCCGGCTCTGCGGTCGGCTTGGGCAGCTTGTCATCCGGTGTCCGCTGTTCTGCGGGAACGGCGGCGGGGTCACCAGCGGCGATAACGGGGCGGAAGTTCATGTCCGCGGATGCCTGGATGAGGTCCCGGGTCTCCTTTGAGGGAGTGCCCGGCAGGCTGACCACCACATTGCGGCCGGACTGCGTGCTGATCTCGGCCTCGGCGACGCCGGAACCGTCAACACGCTGGCGGATGATCGCCACAGCCTGGTTCAGCTGCTCCTCATTGATGTCGCTTGCACCCTCCACCCGGGGTGCCAGGATCATCTGGGTTCCACCTTCGAGGTCCAATGCGAGCTTGGGCGCCCAGCTCGCATGGCCGGTCATCACCCCGCCAGCCAGGACAGCGGTGAGTACAACGAAAATTGCTCCAAGCCAGGTCAGCACCCTGCGGGCTGAGTTTTTGGGGCCGGTCCGTGCCATTATCGATCTTCCTGTTATCGCCGGACAGCCGCCGGCGGACGCTGGTAAGCGTCTGCCGGCGGCTCTCCGCTGCCGTAGAAGTTTCCTTGCGCGGTGATGCCGCGACTGACGGTGCTAGTTGTCCTTCTTGTCCTCTTTGTTGAGGCGCGCGATGGTCTCTTCCGGAGTCTCGACTGCCGAAGGGGTTTCAGTACCCGCAACGGTCAAGGAAGAAGCGTCATCGGGAACCACCGGGGCTTCCTCAGGAGCAGCCTCAACCACCTTGGTGACAGCCTGGCGGTGCACTGTGGCCTGGTTGCCCGGCGAAAGCTCGATAACGACCTTGTTTTCCGCTTCGTCGATGGACACGATCCGGCCGAAAAGGCCGAAGCTGGTCATGACGTCGACGCCCGGAGCGAACTTGGACTGCATCTCAGCCTGCTGCTGCTGGGTCTTCTTGTTGCGGCGGAACATCATGAAGACAAAAAGTCCAAGCATGACGAACAGCAATATGGTCATTGGATCCACAGGGAAGTTCCGTTCTGTACTTACGTTTTGGTCCACGGCAACGTCCCTGGCAGATCCGCGAGGCTGGCGCATGGATCAAGGACTCGAACGTGCCGAGCGTCATACCAGTCTAGAGGGAAAAGCTGAACACAGCGTGTTAACCGGCTGTATCGATGCTTTCGGCGTGGTTTTCGTCCTCGTCAAAGAGCGCAAGCGTCTCTTGTCCGAACACGCCGGTCGGTACCGCGTACCCCAGGTGGGTCCAGGCCGAAGCCATGGCGATCCGGCCCCGCGGCGTCCGCCCCAGCAGCCCTTCCCGCACCAGGAACGGCTCCGCCACTGTCTCGACAGTCTCCGGTTCTTCACCAACAGCGATCGCCAGGGTGGACAGTCCCACGGGGCCGCCGTTGAACTTGGTGATCAGGGCTTCCAGGACGGAACGGTCCAAGCGGTCGAGGCCGCGCTGGTCCACCTCATACATATCCAATGCAGCGGACGCTGACCGGGCGTCGATCTGATCAATACCGTGGACCAAAGCCCAGTCGCGGACCCGGCGAAGCAGCCGGTTGGCGATACGCGGTGTACCGCGTGACCTGCCTGCTATTTCCGTGAACCCGGCCGAATTGACCTTGAGGTCCAGCAAACCGGCCGACCGGCGGAGGACAAGCTCAAGTTCAGCCACGGAATAGAACTCGAGGTGCCCGGTGAAACCGAAACGGTCCCTCAACGGGCCGGGGAGAAGCCCTGCCCGCGTGGTGGCTCCCACCAGGGTGAAGGGCGGCAGCTCCAGAGGGATGGCGGTAGCGCCGGCACCCTTTCCGACCACGATGTCCACACGAAAATCCTCCATGGCCATGTAGAGCATTTCTTCTGCCGGCCTGGACATACGGTGGATTTCGTCAAGGAACAGCACCTCGCCCTCCGACAAGGAGGAAAGGATGGCCGCCAGGTCACCTGCATGCTGTATGGCCGGACCGCTGCTGATACGCAGCGGCGCGTTCATTTCCGCCGCGATGATCATGGCCAAGGTGGTCTTGCCCAGGCCCGGTGGACCGGACATGAGCACGTGATCGGCACTGCGTCCACGCATTTTGGACGCCTCGAGTACCAAGGCAAGCTGTTTGCGGACCCGGTGCTGGCCCACGAAGTCATGCAGGTTCTTCGGACGGAGCGCGGCCTCAATGACCCGCTCTTCCGGCTCCTCTCCCCCGCTGACCAGTGACTGCTCAGCCACGGGAGCCTACGCGGTTACCGGCGCGTGCACCGTCCTGGCCAAGCCAACGCAGGGTGGCCCGGAGGATCTGCGCGACGTTGCCGGCCTCCACGAGTTCGGGCGAATCAGCCATGGCTTTGTCGATGCTTCCGGTGGCGTCCTTCTCCGACCATCCCAGGCTGGTCATCGCAGCAACAACCTGCGGCTTCCACTCAGCCTTGATGGCGGTTTCCGGAGCAGCACCACTTCCGGTACCGTGCGGGACCAGCTTCCCGGCAAGTTCAAGGACAATCCTGCCCGCAACCTTGGGTCCGATGCCCGGCACCTTGGTGAAGGCCTTGCTGTCGCCGGTATGTGCCGCGACGCGGATGGCTTCGGGCTCGTGCACCGCCAGAACAGCGAGGGCCAAACGCGGGCCGACCCCGCTGACACTAAGCAGGACATCGAAAACTTCGCGTTCGTCGTCGTCCGCGAAGCCGAACAACGTGAGGGAGTCTTCCCGGACGATCATGGAGGTAAAAAGTTTGGCTTCAGTGCCCACGTGGAGGTGGCTCAAGGTCTGTGGTGTGGCGTAGACGCTCATGCCGGCACCGTTGAGGTCAATGACGGCGGTGGACAAACCAACGTGGGCAACGGTTCCACGAAGAAAACTGATCAAGACCCGGCTCCTGAGTTATTGCAGCGTTATTGCGGCTAAAGCGGACTATCCGAACATATCTACGAATACCCTAGCAAGCGCAGCCGGCAATCACCGCTTGCGGCGCGCTTTCGCTTCGGCGTCTGCCCAGGCTTTTTGCGCCGGCGTCAGGGATCCGGCGCCGGAGGCAGCACCCATTCCGTTGCCTGCACGCCAGGCATGCGTCAAAGCCAACGCGAGTGCGTCCGCGGCGTCTGCCGGCTTGGGCGGGGCGTCCAGGCGCAGGATCTTGGTCACCAGCTTGGTCACTGCGTCCTTGTTGGCTGTACCGCTGCCGGTCACCGCGGCCTTTACTTCCGATGGGGTGTGCAACGCCACAGGGATACCGCGGCGGGCCGCGGCGGCAATGACGACCCCGGAGGCCTGCGCAACGCCCATGACAGTGCTGACGTTCATCTGGGAGAAAACCCGTTCGACGGCGACGACGTCCGGCTTGTGCAGGTCAAGCCACTCATCGATGGCGTGGGCTATGACCAGCAGGCGCTTGTCCAGCGTTAGTTCAGCGGACGTACCCACCACTCCGACGGCGACCATGGTGGCCCGCCGGTTCCGCTCGATGTCTACTACACCGATGCCGCAACGGGTAAGGCCCGGATCGACTCCCAATACGCGAAGAGTCAAGTCCGGGCCTTCCTGTTTGTCATCAAAATCGGGTGCTGCCACGCCTACTCGGCGTCGAGGGCAGCCTGCACTTCCTCGCTGAAGTCCGCGTTGCTGTAGACGTTCTGGACATCGTCCAGGTCCTCGAGCGCGTCGACGAGCTTCATGAACTTCTTGGCACCATCGACGTCCAGCTCCACCTGCATGGAGGGAACGAACTCTGCTTCGTCGGTTTCGTAGTCGATCCCGGCTTCCTTGAGGGCTTCACGGATGGCCTGGAGGTCCGAGGGTTCGGAATGGATCTCCCAGTTGTCCCCGCTGTCCTTGACCTCCTCCGCACCGGCGTCCAGGACGGCCATCAGGATGTCGTCTTCGCTGAGACCGTTCTTCGGCAAAACCACCACGCCCTTGCGGGCGAACAAGTAGCTGACGGATCCCGGGTCTGCGATGGTCCCGCCGTTGCGCGAGATGGCCAGGCGCACCTCGGAGGCCGCACGGTTCTTGTTGTCGGTAAGGCACTCGATCAACAAGGCCGAGCCCTGCGGCCCACGGGCTTCGTACATGATCTCGGTGTAGTCGACGACCTCGCCGGTGAGGCCGGCGCCACGCTTGATGGCGCGGTCGATGTTGTCGTTGGGCACCGATGTCTTCTTGGCCTTGGTAACGGCGAGTTCCAGGCCCGGGTTGCCGGCCAGGTCCGGTCCACCCATGCGGGCAGCAACTTCGATGTTCTTGATCAGTTTTGCGAACGACTTTGCACGCCTGCTGTCAATGATGGCTTTTTTGTGCTTGGTGGTCGCCCATTTGGAGTGGCCTGACATGCTTTACGCTTCTCCTCTGATCATTCGAATAAAGAGTTCATGCACACGCTTCTCCCCTGTCACTTCCGGGTGGAAGGAGGTGGCCAGCAAATGGCCGGAGCGCACTGCAACAATTCTAGCCACTCCATGCAAAGCGGCGGTGTGGCCGGCATGGTCAGGATCGACCTGTGCCAGGACGTCTACTCCAGGACCTACCCGCTCAACCCAAGGTCCGCGGATGAACACGGCATGGACAGGGTCCACTCCGTCCTCGTCGGCGCTGAACTCCAGTCCCTTGAAATCGAGGTCCGTTTCGAAGGATTCCCGTTGCCGTCCGAAAGCGTTGCGGCGAACGGTGATATCCAGGCCGCCGAACGTCTGTTGCGGGTTTCCCTGCAGGTCGGTGGCAGGGTCTGCGATCTCTTCGGCCAGCAGAATCATGCCCGCGCAGGAGCCGTAGACCGGAAGGCCGTCGGCTATACGCTTTTGGATGGGATCACGGAGTTCAAAGATCCGGGACAGTTTGTCGATGGTGGTGGATTCGCCACCGGGGATGATCAGGCCGTCGATCCCGTCCAGCTCGGCAGGCCGGCGGATACCCACGCCTACAGCTCCAGCGGACTCGACGGCATGAATGTGCTCACGGAAATCGCCCTGGAGTGCCAGGACGCCGATCCGGAGGCCTGTACCCACGCGTGACGAAGCGTCGGAAAGGGGGTTGGTCATTGGACCATCATAGTGCTCCCGCCCGCACGGCCGGCTTCGGTCAGTGCTCTGCGACCTGAGGCGACCCGGGTTCCATGCCGCGTCTGGGATATATTACAGAGCATGCTTTCCTTCAGCGTTCCCCTCGGCAAGCTGGTCCGCACTCTGTCCCGGCTGCGGGGCGGCGGGTCGGCGTTTCCCGGGCTTGTGGTCGAGAAGATCGACCCCCGGTTCATGCAGCGAACGCTGGCGTCACTGCCGCACGGTGTCGCTGTTGTCAGCGGCACCAATGGCAAGACCACAACTACCAAGATGGTGGTGGAACTCCTCGAAAGCCAGGGCCTGAAGGTCTTCACGAACCGTTCGGGCAGCAACTTCACCCGCGGAGTAGCTGCGTCCCTGCTCGGAGAGGTCGACTGGCGGGGACGGCTTGACGCCGATATCGCCATTCTTGAACTCGACGAAGCGCATGCCGTCCACTTCGTTAATAAGGTTCCTCCCCGTTACAGCCTGTTGCTGAATGTCCTCAGGGATCAGCTGGACCGGTTCGGCGAGATCGACAAAACGGCCCGGCTCCTGGAGCACATTGCATCCAAGACCACCGACACCGTCGTCCTGAACCGGGAAGACCCCCGCGTTGCGCGGATAGCCAACATCGTCAACAGCCTCGATGCCGTTCATCACCCCGAGGTGCGGTACTTCGGTCTGGACGAGTCACTCCGCAGCACCTTCCCGAACGACGACGAAATGCGAACAGGCAGTGGACCCTCACCGTCCGGCACGTCCGTGGCCGCAGCGTCCGGTGAGGCAGTCGACTTGCCGGATGCCGACGTCGTGCTTCGCCGGGTAGGTGCCCAGGACGCAGACTTTGAGTTCGACGGCAAGACCGTGACCACAACCATGAAGCTGCGCGGCGTTTACAACATCTTCAACGCTGCCGCGGCGTTGTCGCTGACCCGCGCAGTTCTGGGAACCGGCCCCATTGACACCCCAAAGCTCGTCAAAGCCCTTGGCGACGTCGCCCCGGCATTCGGACGCGGTGAAAGCCTCACGGTGGATGGCCAACCGCTCGAACTCGTGCTGGTAAAGAATCCCAGCGGTTTCCGGCTCGGCCTGAAGTCGTTCCCGGCCGGCGGCTACGCAACCATGATCGCGATCAACGACAACTATGCCGACGGCAGGGACATGTCGTGGCTGTGGGACGTGGAGTTCGAGTCCCTGCGCGAAGGCGGAGTAGAGGTCCTTACGGGGGTCAGGGCCTACGACATGGCCCTCCGGCTGCAGTACGACGACGTGCCCTTCGGCACCGTGGAGCCGGATATAACAGCAGCACTTCGGACCTTTATCGACGGCTCCCGCGGCAAGCCCAAGCGCATTTTCTGCACGTACACATCAATGCTGGCCATCCGCCGCGAACTCGCCAAAATCACCATAGTTGAGGTGGTCTCATGACCTCGGAAACCCAGCCCACCGCCCATTCACCGGAGGAGCGTGCCCAGTCCACCAAGGGCACTATCCGCGTCCTCCAGCTGTACCCGCGCGAAATGAACATCTACGGCGACTGGGGCAACGCCCTGGTGCTGAAGCAACGGATCAAGTGGCATGGCTACACGCCGGAGCTGCTGGAGTACAACGTGGGAGATGATTTCCCGGACGACGTCGACATCATTGTGGGCGGCGGCGGGCAGGACAGCGGCCAACTTGTCATCCAGGATGACCTTCAGGCGCGCGCGGAGCAGTTGAGGGAGCTGGCCGACAACGGCGCCCCAATGTTGGTGATCTGCGGCCTTTACCAGCTCTTTGGAAAGTTCTTCAAGACCAGCACCGGACCCACTATCCCCGGGATCGGGATTCTGGATGTCGAAACCCAGGGTACGGATGAACGCCTCATCGGCAACGTGATCATGAAGTCCGCCGAGTTCGGCGACATCATGGGCTACGAGAACCACAGCGGTCAGACCACCTTGGGTCCTGGCGTACAACCTCTGGGGACAGTGACCAAAGGTGCGGGCAACAACAGCAAGGACGGCCATGAGGGCGCCAGGTACAACAACGTCGTGGCCAGCTACCTGCACGGTTCATTGCTGCCAAAGAACCCGGCCATCGCCGACTTCCTGATCCGCACGGCTGCGGAGCGCAAGTTCGGCACTTTCGTGCCGGGATCGCCCGACGACGACTACGCCCGCCTCGCGCGGGAACACGCCGCCCGCCGTCCCCGCTAGGGGCTATTTCTCCTTGGTGATCAGCAGTTCATGTGCACCTGCACTGGCTGCGCCCATGGATTCGACAACGGTTTGGGTCCTCTGGCGGGTTTCGGCGTCGGCCGCGGGTGTGGCACACACGCCTTGCGGGGCATCGCTGGCCACTGAACACCAACGGTAGGGGTCCCGGACAATCACCGAGGGCGCCCACGCGAGGTCGGAGGCAGTCCAGGTGCCTGCAGCGTTTTGGCTGAACTGTGCCCTGACCAGCAGCCCTTCGTTGTTGACCACGTACCACGGTGACAATTCCGTGATGCCGTTGCCTAGCCCGTACACGATCCAGGTGCCTTTGTAGTTCTCGATGGGCAGCACGGAGTGGGTGTGATGCCCATAGATCATGGTGAACTGCCCGCTGTCCACGAGTGCATGCGCCACATCCTGCTGTTGGGCATTGGGTTCGCTCGCGTATTCGTCACCCGCGTGCATGACTCCCAGGACAATGTCAGCACCGAGGGCCCTGGCTTGGGTTGCCTTGGCAATCATGGTTGCAGGGTCGAGTTCGTCCACAAGCCAGGGGTATTCCGGAATCTGTCCGTTGTGGCCATAGGTTCCGATGATGACCGCGACCTTGGCCGCGTCGGTCTGGAGCATCAGGATTTCCTTGGAGGCAGCCTCCGTCCGGTAGGAGCCGGTGTGCTTCAGCCCTGCGGCATCGAGGGCATCAAGGGTCCTGAGCAGACCCTCCGTGCCGCGGTCAATGGTGTGGTTGCTCGCGGTGGTGCAGGCCTGGTAGCCAATGTCCTTCGAAGCGGTGACAATCTGCGGCGGTACATTGAACGACGGGTAGGCCGAGAAAGGCCCTTCGGGCGTGGCCACCGGAGTCTCCTGGTGGCAGATGGCGAGGTCGCTGCTGTTGACGTAGCGCCGCTGTCCTTCGAGGAGCGGGACGAAGGTGTAGCCGGGCAAGCCAGCGGCGGCGGCGTCTGCCCTTGCCTGCTGCCATAACTGGGTGTGGACCAGCATGTCGCCCGTCACGGTGATGGAGGTACAGCGGAGTTCAGGGCAGGCAGGTCCCTTGCCTGGAGTTGGATTCGGAGCGGGAGTACGTGTGGGCATAGGCGACTCCGCCGCGGGAGACGTTGCTGCGGTGCTCCGGTCCGGATCTGTGTTCTCGGCTACGACGCCGCAGGCACCAAGGGTCATCGCAAGGGCGACCACTATGGCAGGCGCTGCCGATCGGCGAAGCCGGATCCATCTCGTCGCAGATGTGAGATTCCCCATGATTTTCATCCTACGGCGAAGTCGCACGGAACCAGGCGTGCCGCTCTTGAGGACACGATTCTTACGTGAAAGAGTCACTTCATGACCAATCCCCTGCTTGACCCCAGCCCCCTGCCGTACGGACTGCCGCCCTTCGCGCACATCTCTGCGGCCCACTATGCCGAGGCAGTGGAGGCCGGGCTGGCAGCTCACCTGGAGGAGATAGACGCGATCACCGGCAATGCGGACCCTGCCACCTTCCTGAACACAGCGGTGGCAATGGAGCGCTCCGGCCTTCTCCTGAACAGGGCAGCAGCGGCCTTCTTCACCCTTGTCTCAGCGGATGCGGGCGATGACATCAAGGCGCTTGAAACTGAACTTTCCCCCAGGTTTTCGGCCCACCAGGACGCCGTATACATGAACCGCGGCCTTTACGAACGCTTCTCTGCCATCGACGTCGACGGCCTCGATGCTGAGTCCGTCCGGCTTGTGCAGGAATACCTCAAGGAGTTCCGCCAATCCGGCATCCAGCTCGATGACGCCGGACAGGACCGGCTCCGTACAGTCAACGCCGAACTCTCCCGGCTGGGCACTGAATTCGGCCAGCGGACCAAGGAAGCCATGAAAGCCTCCGCCCTGCTTCTCGACAACCCGGCCGACCTTGCCGGCCTGCCGGAAGAGGACGTCGCAGGAGCCGCTGAAGCTGCGAAGGCCGCCGGTCACGACGGCAAGTACCTCCTCACCTTGATCCAACCCAGCAACCAGCCCGCTCTCGCGTCCCTCGAAAACCGGACCATCCGCCGTCGTTTGTTTGAAGCGTCCCTGTCGCGCGGCACTGATGGCGGACCACTGGACGTGCGGGAAATTGTGACGGCAACCGTGCGGTTGCGTGCGGAAAAGGCAGCCCTGCTCGGCTTCGCCAACTTTGCCGAACTCGTGGTGGACCAACAGACCGCGCCCGACTTCAGCAATGTCCAGGCCATGCTTCGCCGGTTGGCACCCGCAGCCGTCCGCAACGCACAAGCCGAGGCCGACGCCCTGGCCGGAACTGCGGGACATCACCTCGAGCCGTGGGACTGGGCCTACTACTCAGCCCGGGTCCGGAAGGAAAAATTCCAGGTGGACGAGCAGGCGATCCGCCCCTACTTCGCCCTGGAAAGCGTGCTGAACGACGGCGTCTTCCACGCTGCGACCCAGCTATATGGCATTACGTTCCATGAACGCGAAGACCTCGAGGGATACCATCCCGACGTGCGCGTATGGGAAGTCCGCGACGAAGACGGGACTGGCCTTGGCCTCTTCCTTGGCGACTACTACACCAGGGAGAGCAAACGTGGCGGGGCGTGGATGAACTCCCTCGTTGAACAATCCAGCCTCCTGGGTACGCGCCCCGTGGTGATCAACAACCTCAACATCACCAAGCCCGCTCCAGGCGAGCCCACGCTGTTGTCCCTGGATGAGGTCCGGACAGTGTTCCACGAATTCGGCCATGCACTGCACGGCCTGTTCTCCAGTGTTACGTACCCGCGCTTCTCCGGGACATCCGTGCCCCGGGACTTTGTGGAATACCCGTCGCAGGTCAACGAAATGTGGATCATGTGGCCAGAGGTCCTGGCCAACTACGCCCGGCACCACAGCAGCGGGGAAGCGCTCCCCCAAGTCATCGTGGATAAGCTCAACGACTCATTGTTGTGGGGCGAAGGCTTCGCGACGACAGAATACCTGGGCGCCGCTTTGCTTGACCTTTCCTGGCATGTGCTTTCCCAAGCCGACGTACCCGGGGATGTCCTGGCGTTCGAAGCCAAGGCACTTGCCGAGGCATCCATTGCCCACCCTTTGATCCCGCCGCGTTACCGCAGCGGCTATTTCCAGCACATCTTCGCCGGAGCGGGCTACGCAGCCGGGTACTACTCGTACATCTGGAGTGAGGTCCTCGATGCGGACACGGTGGAATGGTTCAAGGAAAACGGCGGGTTGACCCGCGCCAACGGTGACCGGTTCAGGTCCGAACTGCTCTCCCGGGGCAACAGCCGTGACCCTCTGGAGTCATTCCGCTTGTTCCGCGGACGCGACGCCGAACTGGCACCACTCCTGAAGCGCCGCGGCCTCGACTAGGAACGACGGCGGCCGACCACCCTTGGGGGGTGGCCGGCCGCCGCCGTACGGTTAGCTGTTACCAGCCGCGCTCTGCGAGGCGGTGGGGCTGCGGGATTTCGTCGACGTTGATGCCGACCATCGCTTCGCCCAGGCCGCGGGAGACCTTGGCAATAACATCGGGGTCATCGTAGAACGTGGTGGCCTTGACGACGGCGGCGGCACGCTCTGCCGGGTTGCCGGACTTGAAGATACCGGAACCGACGAACACGCCATCGGCGCCGAGCTGCATCATCATCGCAGCATCAGCCGGGGTCGCGATGCCACCGGCAGTGAACAACACCACCGGAAGCTTGCCCGTGGCAGCGATCTCCTTGACCAGCTCATACGGGGCCTGCAGCTCCTTGGCCGCAACATACAGCTCGTCCTCGGGCAGGGCAGCGAGCTTGGCGATCTCCGAACGGATCTTGCGCATGTGGCCCGTGGCGTTGGAAACATCCCCGGTACCGGCCTCGCCCTTGGAACGGATCATCGCCGCGCCCTCGTTGATGCGACGCAACGCCTCACCCAGGTTGGTGGCACCACAGACGAACGGAACAGTGAAGTTCCACTTGTCGATGTGGTTGATGTAGTCCGCCGGGGTCAGGACCTCGGACTCATCGATGTAGTCAACACCGAGGGACTGCAGGACCTGGGCTTCGACGAAGTGGCCGATACGGGCCTTGGCCATCACCGGGATGGACACGGCAGCGATGATCTGATCGATCATGTCCGGATCGGACATGCGGGACACGCCACCCTGGGCGCGGATATCAGCCGGGACACGCTCAAGCGCCATCACGGCGACCGCACCGGCATCCTCGGCGATGCGGGCCTGCTCGACGTTAACGACGTCCATGATGACGCCGCCCTTGAGCATCTCAGCCATGCCCCGCTTAACGCGGCTGCTGCCCGTGACGCTGTTCGCGGACGAACCGGCTTCGTTGCTTACATCTGGTGTAGACACAAAAACCCCTATGGGTAGATAAACGACCTTCTTGCCGGAGGCACGCGCAGCACACGACCGCGTTCAGCGCACACCGGGTTTCAGGTCAAGGTGACCAAGTACTAGTAATAGTAGTCGCACGTTGCATGGCGGCAGTACATTCATTACCGCCTTGCAGGGCAACAAACAGGGGTGTGGTAGGACACCTGCACAATCGGCGGGAGCCGACTCTGGTCAGATGCCAGTTCCCTCGGCCTCTGCCATGGCCTGCTTGCGGACCGTAGCCATTCTTTGGACTACCGTGACAACGCTGGCCAGTGCCAGCAGGACCAGGGTTGCAAACAGCACCACGGGTGGAAGTCCCAGGCCCGTGAGCCCGGCAACCAACAGGACCGATGCGAGTCGTTCGGCCCGTTCTGCAATCCCAACGCTGGCGTGGTAGCCAAGCGATTCGGCTTTGGCCCTCGCGTAGGAGACAACCATGCCGAGGACCAGGCAGACGACGGCGGCCGTCCCGATTGCGGTGTCCTTGCCTCCGGTGAAGAACCAGATAGTGAGGCCCGCGAAAATGGCGCCGTCGGCCAGGCGGTCCAACGTGGAATCAAGAAAGTTGCCCCAACCGCCGCTTCTGCCTTGCAGCCGGGCCATGATGCCGTCCACGACGTCCGAGAAAGCGAAGAACGCAACCACCACAGAACCCCACCACAAGTGGCCCAAGGGGTAGAGGATGAGTCCGCCCAGGATGACGCCGGCGGTGCCCGCAATAGTGACCACGTCAGGTGACACGCCGATCCTCAGGAGCCAGCGCGCCAAAGGGGTAAAGAGTGAAGTGAAGAAGCCGCGCGCATGCCTATTGAGCATTCGACTCCCCCGGCCAGGCTTCGGCCACTAGTTTGCGGACCTCGTCCAAGGTCTGCGTGATGGCTTTGGTCTGGGCGATGATGGGAAAGAAATTGCCGTCCCCGCCCCAGCGCGGAACTACGTGCTGGTGAAGATGGGCAGCGATGCCCGCCCCGCCGGTAACACCTTGGTTCATGCCCAGGTTGAAACCGCTGGGATTCGAAACCTTCCGGAGCACACGCATGGCGGTCTGGGTAAGATCAGCGAACTCCGCTGTCTCTTCCACCGTAATATCCGTGTAGTCGGGGACGTGGCGGTAGGGGCAGATCAGCAGGTGGCCCGGGTTGTACGGGAACAGGTTGAGCACGACATAGCAGGTCTTTCCCCGGTGGACGATGAGCGATTCCTCGTCAGAGCGGCTCGGCCCTACACAGAACGGGCAGTCATCCTTGTTCTTGAATTGATCCTGCCCGCCCTTGATGTAGGCCATGCGGTGGGGAGTCCACAGGCGCTGAAACGCATCCGGAACGCCTGCGAGTCCGAAATCATCGGTTACGTCTGCGTCGCCCGGAAGGTCAGCTGCCGCGCCTGTGTTCTCCTGCACCGTCACTTTTCCGTTCCGTCAGCTCTCGCGGTTCTTTACGGCGTCGACTATCCTGCGGACCGCTTCTTCCACGGGAACACCGTTATCCTGGCTGCCGTCCCTGAACCGGAATGACACGGCGCCCGCTTCGGCATCCTCACCGCCGGCAATCAATACAAAGGGAATCTTGTCCTTGCTGGCTGTACGGATCTTCTTCGGGAAGCGATCCGAGGAAATGTCCACCTCGGCACGGATGCCTGCAGCCTTCAACTGCCCGACGACGTCAAACATGTAGTCGTTGAATGCCTCGGCCACGGGAATGCCAACTACCTGGACCGGAGCAAGCCAGGCCGGGAAGGCCCCGGCATAGTGTTCGGTGAGCACACCCATGAAGCGTTCAACAGAACCGAAGAGCGCCCGGTGGATCATGACGGGACGCTGGCGCGTTCCGTCGGCCGCCTGGTATTCCAGTTCGAAGCGTTCGGGAAGATTGAAGTCCAGCTGGATGGTGGACATTTGCCAGGTCCGGCCCAGCGCGTCCTTCGCCTGAACCGAAATCTTCGGGCCGTAGAACGCGGCTCCACCCGGATCCGGCACGAGTTCCAGCCCGGAAGCGGCCGCAACCTCGGAAAGAGTACGGGTGGCTTCTTCCCAGGCGGCGTCGTCACCAACGAACTTCTCTTCGTTCTTGGTGGACAGTTCCAGATAGAAATCGTCCAGGCCGTAGTCCTTGAGCAGGCCGAGGACGAAGTTCAGCGTGGTAGTGAGCTCGTCCTTCATCTGCTCGCGGGTGCAGTAAATGTGGGCATCGTCCTGTGTCATGCCGCGAACACGTGTCAGTCCATGCACAACGCCGGACTTCTCGTACCGGTACACCGAACCGAACTCGAACAGGCGCAACGGAAGTTCACGGTATGACCGGCCGCGAGAGCGGAAGATCAGGTTGTGCATGGGGCAGTTCATCGGCTTCAGGTAGTAGTCCTGGGCCGGCTTGCGCACCGTGCCGTCCTCGTTGAATTCGGCGTCCACCTGCATGGCAGGGAACATACCGTCCTTGTACCAGTCCAGGTGGCCTGAGACCTCGTACAGGTGACCCTTGGTGATGTGGGGTGTGTAGACAAATTCGTAGCCGGCGTCCACGTGGCGTTGGCGGGAGTAGTCCTCCATCGCCTTGCGGATGATCCCGCCCTTGGGGTGGAACACCGGGAGGCCTGAGCCCAGTTCATCCGGGAAGGAGAACAGATCCAACTCGACACCGAGCTTGCGGTGGTCGCGGCGCTCAGCTTCGGCGATGCGCTCCTGGTAGGCCTTCAGCGCTTCCTTGGTAGGCCACGCGGTTCCGTAGATACGCTGCAATTGCTGGTTGTTCTGGTTACCCAGCCAGTAGGCGGCCGAAGAACGCGTCAGCGCAAAAGCGTTGGCGATGATCTTGGTGTTCGGAAGGTGCGGACCGCGGCACAGATCGCACCAAACGCTTTCGCCGCTCTTCCTGTCCACGTTGTCGTAGATGGTGATGTCACCGGCGCCGACTTCGACGTTGACGCCTTCAGCGGCGTCGGAGGCGTCGTTCTTCTTGCCGAGTAGTTCCAGCTTGTAGGGTTCGCCGGCCATGGCTTCGCGCGCTTCGTCTTCGGTGACCACGCGGCGGACGAACTTCTGGTTCTGGTTGATGATCTTCTGCATCATCTTTTCCAGCTGGCGCAGGTCTTCCGGAGTGAAGGGCTCGGAGACATCGAAATCGAAATAGAAGCCGTCAGTGATGTACGGGCCGATGCCAAGCTTGGCATCAGGGCGCAGTTGCTGCACGGCCTGGGCCATGACGTGCGCGGTGGAGTGACGGAGGACGTTGAGGCCATCGGGAGATTCGATGGTGACACCTTCGACGTCTGCGTCGGCGGGGAGGACCTGGTCGAGGTCCTTGAGTTCGCCGTTGACACGGGCTACAACGACGTCGCGGCGCTCGAAGAAGAGTTCCGCGCCGGTAGTCCCTTCCGTCACCTTTGTCTCTTCGCCATCGACGATGAGGGTGATCTGTTGGGCATCTGACACGGGTGTCTCCTATTCATAGTTAAGGCTTCATAGCTTGTGGCGTACGGGGACCACAGCCAGCCACCGTCAATCGTATCCGCTCCGGCGAGGGCGGCCAAAGCAGCACGCCGGGCCGGGATTCAGGGTGTTCAGCTTCCCAGCCCGGTAATGGCAAGGTTCCGTGAAATGCCGTGGAGGGGGCCGGGAATCGTGTATTCGTCCGTCGGCACTTCACCGCCGCGGATGAGTTCCGGATAAGGAAGCGATTCGGGCCGGCCAAGGTCCCAGGCCTTGCTCGCGCTCAGGCTGATTCCCCTGGGACCTGTCCTCCTGGTGGTTCCCCGGATCAGCAGCAAGCGTGTGCCGAACAGCAACGGTCCCGATTCTTCCTGGGCTTCGTGGAAGAAAACCGAATCCACACATCCAGTGCCGTCATCGATACTGATGAAGACCACCCGCCGCCCACCGCGCATGGGAGGGGTTTGGGTGGCAACGCGCACCCCGGCCACCAGGACCTCCGTTCCGTTGCGCAAGCCAAGGAGTTGGTCGGCCGTCGTCACTCCCAATTTCGCCAGGAGGGGCCGGTGGCTTTCCATCAAGTGTTCGCTGACATCCACGGCCATGAGGTCAAGCTCTGCCCTGACATTTTCAATCATTGTGGTGGGAGGAAGTTCCGGGGCGAGGTTCTTCAGCTCGACATCTCCCAGTGCAAACGACAACTGCCCTTCGATGACACCGTTCGGTTTTTTTGAGGGATTGTTCTGCATGGCTTGGAGATGCTGGACAAGGTCAGCACGGTTCGCCTTTCCACCGGAGTCTTTGTGCAGGGCATCGAAGGCGCCGAGTTGGGCCAGTCTTTTGATGTTTGGCTTGCTCACCCTGGCCCGGGTCCTCAGATCGGCCAAAGAATCGAAGGGCTGCCCGGCAACGATCCTCTTCAGCTCAGCCTTTGAGAGCCCGTAGATACCCGACAGGCTCAACCGGATGCCGAGTTTGCCATGGTCCGGGCCTTCCACGATTTTCTCAACCCTGTACTCAGCCTGGCTCCGGTTGATGTCCAGCGGCAGGATGGGAATACCGAGCCTGCGGGCTTCAGCCACCAATAGCCGCTTGGGGTACATCCCGGGATCATGCTCCCACAGGCCCGCCAGGAAGGCTTCGGGGTGATGGGCTTTCAGCCAGGCCGACTGGTAGGTAGGAACAGCAAAGGCAGCCCCGTGTGCCTTGCAGAACCCAAAGCTGCCAAAGGCCTTGAGCGTGCCCCAGACCTTGTCCACCACTTCAGGGGTGTAGTTCCTGATCGCTTCCCTACGGAAGTACTTCTCCACCTCGGGTTCACGGACTTCATCACCGAGTGCCCGCCGGAATTCATCAGCCCTTGCCAGTCCGCACCCGGTCATGACATCGAAGGTCTTCAGGATCTGCTCATGGAACACCGTCACACCATGGGTTTCCTCCAAAACTGGTTTGAGGTCCTGATGCGGGTACACCTCAGGTGCAAAACCGTGCCTGTGCTCCAGGAAGGGACGCACCATATCCGACTTCATGGGCCCGGGCCGGAACAAAGAAATATCAATGATGAGGTCGTTGAATTCACGCGGGGCCATCTTCCCGATGAGTTCCCGTTGACCCGGCGACTCGATCTGGAAACACCCCAATGTGTGGGTGCTGCGGATCAGTTCAAACGTTGGCTCGTCGTCGAAAGGAACGGCGTTGAGCTCAATCCTCCCGTCCTCGTCAATGAAGTCCGGCCCTGAGCCTTCCGGTCCTGCCGGGTGCCTTCCTGCAGCAACCACTTCGGCTTTGGAAGGATGCAGCCGGATTACCTCCCTTACGGCGAAGGCCATTGCGCTTTGCATCCGTACCCCCAGGACATCCAGTTTGAGCATGCCCATGGGATCCATGTCGTGTTTGTCGAACTGGCTCATGGGCAAACCAAGGCCGCTGGGCTGGACAGGGGTCCGGTCAAGGAGGGTGGCATCTCCCAGGATGACGCCACAAGGGTGCATGGAAATGTGCCGGGGCAGCCGGTCCAGCCTTTCGGTCAGGTCCACCAGGAGGTCGAGTTGCTGGTTCTCCTCCATTCCTCCGCGTTCCACCCGGCCGGCAAAGTCACGAAGCTCAGGCTTTTCCACCAGCGCTTCGCGGAATTTCCTTGCGGAGAATCTCCAGAGCTGCTTGGCGATATCGCTGACTTCGCCCTCATCCATCCCCAGCGCCATACCGGCATCCCTGACAGCACCACGCGCCCTGTACCCGTTCTGCATGCTCATGAGGGTCACCCGTTCAGACCCGAACCGATCAAAAATCTTCCGGTACACGTTGTGGCGTTCCGCGCTCTCGACGTCGATGTCAATGTCAGGAAGTGTTGACCGGCGTCCGGACAGAAACCGTTCAAAAATGAGGTCGTGGCGGATGGGATCAACCTGGCTGATGTCGATCAGGTAATTGACCAGGCTGGAGGCCCCTGAGCCACGTGCGGCAACCCTGACGCCCATGTCCAGGATCATCTTGGAAACCTCTGCCACGGTAAGGAAGTAGGACCCGAAGCCGAGCCTGCCAATGATCCCGAGTTCGTGCTCCAACCGCGAGCGCACCCGGTTCTCCGCTTCCGTGCTGAGGCCGGGGAAACGTCTGGTGATTCCTGCTTCGCAGCGTTGGGTCAGTTCCACCATGGGGTGGTTGTCGATGCCAATGATGGAGGCCTCGGGCACGACGGGTTGTTTCCATCCCATGTCCGGAACGGGGTCAATCCGGCATTTGTCGGCGAGCGCTTCAGTGTTGGTGAGCAGTTTGTTCAAGTCTGCTTGCCCAAGGCCTGCTGCGTTCATGATTTCTTTGCCGAGCTGGAGCATGTGGTGGCGGTTTTTCAGCCATCCCTGCCCGGTGGGTTGGAGCATGGGCGCGGTGGAGAGCTCGGGGAGGGATTTCAGGGTGCGTGCTGAGTCGAGGACGTCGGCGGTTGCCGCGCCGTCCTGGGCGCAATAGCGCACGGCGTTGCTGAGGATGGCCGGGACGTTGTATTCGAGGGCGAGTTTGAGCATGCGGACGGCATGGGCTGTGCTGAGGGGTTCGCCCGGTGCGCTGAGGTGGGACACGGTTTCAGCGACGATGGTGCCTGGTGGCATGGCGTCGATCCATTGTTTGAAGAGGGTTCTGGGCCTCAGGTATTTTCGTCCGCCCATGGCTCTTCCGACATCGGAGTCCGGTCCGATCATGACCGTGAGGACGGGTTTGAGGGTTGTGGGGTCCAGGGTCCTGGAGGCAAGTTCTCCCCTGGTTACTGCTACGGGGACTGCTCCTCCGGCTTTTCCCGAGGTGCGTGCGTGGGCATCCGATACCAAGCGGCACAGTGCCCGGTATCCGGCACCGTTGTTATGGCCGTGGGCCAGTACGACGACGCGGCCCGCGACCTGGGTGCGGTGGTCGCCGTCGTCGTCGAAGACTGCCAGGTCAACGCCGACGATGGGGTCGATGCCTGCGTCCATGCAGGCTTTGAGGTGTTTGACGGTGCCATAGAGGCCGTCCCTGTCTGTGCAGGCGAGCGCCGTTGCTCCGTCGGCTGCGGCTGTTTGGGCTAGTTCGTCGGGCCAGGAGACGCCGTAGTGCGCGCTGAAGGCGGTTGAGACGTGCAGGTGGGTAAAGCTCAAGGTTCACGCTGCTTCGTCTGGTTCGACGGATCGGGCCGGGGCGGCGTCGTGGATGCGGAGCAGTCTCCACCGGCCGCTGCCGAGGTGCCGAACCAGGTCCAGTGTGATGGCTTGGCCGCTCTGTTGTGGTTGAAGCTGGACCCGCCAGATCTCGTGGTCGACCAGGCCTGCGCCGCCGCCGATGGGTGCACGGTTTTCTTCGACCCACCATTGGCGGCGTTCGAACCAACGGACGGGCTCGTTGGTGACGGTGTAATGCGCCCCTTTCCATTGAACTTCCTGTGGCTGGCCTGTTTCCGTGCAGATCACTCCGACGGACTCGCTGAACAGCCCCATTTCACACCTCGTTACGCCGGTCCGGTTTGATTCGAAAGTATGTTCGAATAATTCCAGTTTACGCCGACGTACGGGCAAAACCTACTTCGAAGTTCCCGCCTGTGCAGAAGCCTTGGAGACACGCTTTCCAACCCGCCTCAGCAAGCCATCACGCCACGGTTGCATTCCTTGCGCCAGCGCGACTCTTCCCATAAGGGCCGAGGCGAGCCTTAGCTGCTGGGTGCGGAGGACGCGCTTTCTGCCATAGGCGGCGAGCGCGGAATCCAGGGGTTGTTCGTTGAGCAGGTCCCCTAACGTCACGGCATCGATGAGCGCTTCGCAGGCGCCCCTGCCCAGGTTTGGTGTCATGGCGTGGGCAGCATCCCCCACCAACACCACGTTGCCCCGGGAGTAGCGGGCCAATGGCGGGGTTGTCCAGATGCGTTGGGCCAGGGAGGTTTCCGGTGACGCCTGGGCAAGAACAGCCTTTACGGCCCCCGAGTATCCGGCATAGCGGCGCCGGGTAACGTCCAGGGCTTCGAGGACATCCACCTTGTCCGGTCCAAGATCCGACCGGTAGGAGGCATACCAGTTGGTTCCGCCTACCGCTGGTGCCAGGCCGAAGATCTCTCCCCTGCCCCAGTACTCGCCGACATCACCGGCCTGGGGCGTGCTTGGGACCACTCCCCTGACGGCCAGGTACGGGGTTGGCCTGGCGGCGCTCCGTTGGCCCCAATGGCTTCGCCGGACCACACTGTTGACCCCGTCCGCACCCACGGTCAGCCACGCTCCACCCGGAACACTGTCAACCCTGCCCACCACGCGGCTTACCGATGACGGCACCGCCGTGTTCAACAGCCTCAGCAGCTCGGGCCGGGATATGCCCACCAGCCCTCCCCCTTCCATGGACAGCACCGCTTCTCCCTTTGGGCTGCGCAGGGCTCCGGCTGTGATGACGGATCCCCGGCTCCGCACAGGACCGAGGATTCCGATTTTCGACAAGGCATCCTGGGCTCCGGGCCACATGGCCAGTGTTGTCCCCACGGTTGGCAGCTGGGGCCTTTGTTCGTACACCGTGACGTCGAACGCGCCCGGGTCCAGTCTTGCTGCGAGCGCCAGGCCGGCAATGCCCCCACCGATGATGTTCACCTTTTTCATGCCTACACTGTACTACTACATTTGTAGTAACAACAGGAAGTGAAGCTAGACTTTGGCCATGGCCGACCGACGAACCCAGCTAGCCGACGCCGCGCTCGCCGTCGTCGCCGAGCAGGGCCTCAAAGGACTGACCCACCGTGCCGTCGATGCCCGGGCCGGCGTCGCCCTCGGAACCACGTCGAACTACTTCCGCAACCGCGCCGCCCTGGTGGGTGCCGCCGTCGACCGCGTTGAAGAACTGGACAGCCTCCTGCTGCAAGGTGACCACAGGGAGCTTCCGACGACGACGGCGGCCTTGGCGGAGCAGCTCGCCGCTGCGGTCATGGGACTCACCGATACAAACGCCCCGCTCACCAGGGCGCGATTCGTCTTCGCCCTCGACCAGCCCGGAACAGTGGCCGCCGGTCATGAGCGGCTGGTCTCCGCTTTGGCGCAGCTGCTCGAACGCCTGGGATTATCCGATCCCCGGGCCCGCGCCGAAGCGGTATCCGATTACAGCGACGGCCTGGCCTTGCACCTGCTCACCGCACGCAAGGGCAAAGGCGTCGACAAGGCAGCTGTCGCCAAAAACATCCAACTGCTCCTGGAAGGGTGAGCGGCCCTGGATGACCCGGAGGGGTGGACGGCAGCCGGTCCGCAGAGCAGGATTGTGGCATGAGCACCAATGACGCACTCCTGAAGCAGGTCAACATCTCCGCCGCGGACGACCACCTCGTGGCCCGATTCGAAATTGACGGCAACATACCAGGCTCCGGCGCTTACGTCGTGGGCCTTGTTGCTGCCAGCGAAGACTACTCCTCACAGCGCCGACTCGGCATCGAGTTCATGAACGGCGAAGCGATTTCGTTCTATTCCTTCAACCACTCGCTCAGCGCGGAGGAAAACTACGACATCAAAGGCGTGGAGCATTCCGGCAACGTCATCACCGGGAACTTCCCCATGTCCGCCATCCACGGACTCAGCAAAGGCCACGTCATGACCGCCTTCAGCGAAGCTGACGGCCGGGAATTCCAGTCCGGCGTACCGGTGAACGAAGCACTCTGACTCTCAGAAGAGTCCTTCCACCGGTTCGATAAGTTCCGGTGAGTTGTTGCGGACATTTCCGACGGCGGTCCCCACCGGGTCCAGCGTCCAGTCAGCAGCAGCATCGTGCGCCCTCGAACGGACCATGTCCACCAGCCCTGCGGCGTCCTTCTCCCGCGGATCCAGCCATGCCTCCATTGTCTCTGTGCTCATCGGCAACGGAACACGGTCATGGAGCGCAGTAAGTTCGTCGAACACGGAGGCGCTGCGCCGTGTTCGGGCCGAGTCCGCCGTCGGAGTGTCTGCGGTGAGGATGGACATCGACAGCAGCCAGCGGCCCGGATCATCCGCCGGTGCCGCCTGGTCCCGCCACCACTCATACAAACCGGCAAACACCAGACCGTGCGCGTCGCCCGGATGAACATAATAGGGCTGCTTGTTCTTTCCCTCGCCTTTCTTCCACTCGTAATAGCCGTCAGCCGGCACAGCACACCGGCGGGCCACAGCAGCCTTCTTGAAGGAAGGCTTTTCCAGAAGGGTCTCGCTGCGGGCATTGATGAGCCGTGCCCCGCCCTTGGGATCCTTTGCCCAGGAAGGCACCAGCCCCCACTTGGCTACATGGAGCTGCCTCTTGACGTTGTCATCGACCAACCGCTCCAAAACGATCGGAACCGCGTCCGTCGGGGCAACATTCCAGGACTTCTCCAGGGCGATCTCGTTCTCAAGTTCGGCATCAAAATCGGCGAGCAGGTCTCCCACCGCACGGGCCATTACGTAACGTCCACACATGGCAACAGTCTGCCCTTTCCCGGGAAAACGCACCAGCGCGAGCGTGTGAGGCAACCCGTCTTCGTCGCCGGACGGGAATTATTCGGCACCGGGTTACCGTTGTTACGAACGAACCACTCCGTGCAAACGACAAATACTGAGGAGAGCTCTGTGGATTTCACTCCCGACTCCGGCACCATCACCATGTTCTCGACCACCTGGTGCGGCTACTGCAACCGCTTGAAGAAGCAGCTGGACGCCAAGGGCATCGGCTACACCGAGATCAACATCGAAGAAGTAGATGGCACGGCCGAACTCGTCGAGCAGCTCAACGGAGGCAACCGCACGGTACCCACCGTCCTCTTCCCGGACGGAACTGCCGCGACCAACCCCTCGGCGTCCGAGGTGGAAAGCCGCCTCGCCGCCTAGGTCCATCCGCATACAGCCGCTGGGCCCGCTCGGAACAATCCGCACACTGTCTGCCACCTGTGATAGACAGAATGGGAATCCGTAGCGGGCCCTGCTGCATTAACCGGGCCCGCCCTCCGCGAGCCCGAAGGGAACCACTCCAATGGTCCACGCAGTCAAAGGCGTCGTCGTCCGATCCAAAGGCGCACCCGCAACCCTCGAAACCATCCTTGTGCCCGAACCCGGCCCCGGCGAAGCCCTGGTGGACATCCTCACCAGCGGCGTCTGCCACACCGATCTGCACTACAAGCTCGGCGGCATCAGCGACGACTTCCCCTTCCTGCTGGGCCACGAAGCAACCGGCGTGGTCAGCGCGGTCGGCCCTGACGTCACGGAAGTAGCCCCCGGCGACCGCGTTGTCCTGAACTGGCGTGCCGTCTGCGGCAACTGCCGCGCCTGCAAACGCGGTCAGGCCCAGTACTGTTTCAACACCCACAACGCCACCCAGAAGATGACCCTCGAAGACGGCACCGAACTCTCCCCGGCGCTGGGCATCGGAGCCTTCATCGAAAAGACCTTGGTCGCCGCGGGCCAGTGCACCAAAGTAGACCCCGACGCTGACGCTGCCGCCGTTGGACTGCTCGGCTGCGGTGTCATGGCAGGGCTCGGCGCAGCCCTGAACACCGGCGGAGTCAAACGCGGCGATTCAGTCGCCGTCATCGGTTGCGGTGGCGTGGGTGTCGCAGCCATCGCCGGCGCCGCGCTCGCCGGCGCCACCACCATCATCGCCGTGGACATCGACGCCAAGAAGCTCGAACGCGCCAAGGACCTGGGCGCCACGCATACCGTTGATTCCTCCGCAGGGGACCCCGTCGAGGAAATCCGTGCTCTCACCGGCGGCTTCGGCGCAGATGTGGTGATCGACGCCGTCGGACGTCCCGAAACCTACAAGCAGGCCTTCTACGCACGCGACCTGGCCGGTACCGTCGTCCTTGTCGGCGTTCCCACGCCGGAGATGACCCTCGAACTGCCCTTGCTGGACGTTTTCGGCCGCGGCGGGTCCCTCAAATCCTCCTGGTACGGCGACTGCCTGCCGTCCCGCGATTTCCCCATGCTGGTGGACCTCTACAAACAAGGCAAGCTGGACCTGGATGCCTTCGTCACCGAACGCATCACCATCGACCAGGTGGAAGAGGCC
The DNA here is from genome assembly GCF_040560085.1 of Paenarthrobacter sp. CC6. Taxonomy (NCBI): domain Bacteria; kingdom Bacillati; phylum Actinomycetota; class Actinomycetes; order Micrococcales; family Micrococcaceae; genus Paenarthrobacter; species Paenarthrobacter sp. CC6. The sequence goes on from NZ_JARDAN010000006.1 coordinate 321,386, forward strand.
TTCGACAAAATGCACCACGGCGCCGTCCTGCGATCGGTGGTTGAACTGTGAGCACCGATAACCTCAGCATCAGCAACGTCGTCACTTCCGGAACCTTCTCCCTGGACGGTGGCACCTGGGACGTGGACAACAACGTCTGGATCATCGGCGACGACTCCGAATGCATCGTCATAGACCCCGCCCACAACCCTGCCGCGATCTTGGACGCCGTGAACGGCCGCACGGTCACAGCAATTCTGCTCACGCACGGACACGACGACCACATCAGCTCGGCAGGCGAATTCCGCGAACTGGTCAAAGCACCCATCCACCTGCACCAGGACGACTGGATGCTGTGGGAAACGGTGTTCCCCGGGCAGAACCCTGACGCGGCCATCACGGACGGCCAGGAGTTCACTGTGGCCGGTGCGCAGCTCACGGCAATCCACACGCCCGGTCATTCACCCGGCTCGGTCTCCTTCCACCTGCCCAGCGAAGGCACGCTCTTCAGCGGAGACACCCTTTTCCAGGGCGGACCAGGTGCAACAGGGCGTTCCTACAGCGACTTCCCCACCATCATCGAGTCCATCAGGACCAAACTCCTGACACTGCCCGAAGAGACCGTTGTCCGCACGGGCCATGGCGACACCACCACCATCGGCGCGGAGAAACCGCACCTGGATGAATGGATAGCTCGCGGCCACTGACCCTTCGCCTCAAGCCTCCTTGCCGGCCGCCCCCTCGAACTCCGGGGCGGCGGCCGGCTCAAGGCGAATAATCACCGACTTCGAAGCAGGTGTGTTGCTTTCGTCTGCTGTCGAGTCCAGCGGGACGAGAACGTTCGCTTCGGGGTAGTATGCAGCCGCGCAGCCCCTGGCGGTCGGGTACGCAACCACCCGCAGTTGACGCAGAACCCGGTCCACGCCGTCATCGGCCTCGCTGTGAACGTCCACGTAGGAACCGTCCTCATGACCCAACTCCCCAAGGTCCTGGGGATTGACGAACAGAACCATGCGCCCCTTCCTGATACCCCTGTAGCGGTCGTTCAACGAATACATCGTGGTGTTGAACTGGTCATGGGACCGGATGGTCTGCAAAATCAGCCGCCCTTTCGGCAGCTCGATGGTCTCCAGATCATTGACCGTGAACATGGCCTTTCCGGAGGGGGTCGGGAACGTCCGGCTGTCCCTGGGTCCGTGCGGCAGAACAAAGCCATCTTTCTGGCGAATACGATCATTGAAGCCGTCAAAACCTGGCACAACGTGCGCGATATGGTCGCGGATGGCGTCGTAGTCGGACCGCAAACCCGACCAATCAACCGGCACCTTGCCGCCAAGGACCGCTTCAGCCAAACGGGTAACAATGGCGACCTCGGACATCACGCCGGCAGCGATCGGCTCCAACGTACCGGCGGAGCTGTGCACCGCGCAGACCGTGTCCTCCACAGTGACGAACTGCGCAACCCCACCCTGCCGGTCTATCTCCGTGCGTCCCAAAGCGGGCAGGATCAGCGCCTGCTCACCAACCACCACATGTGACCGGTTCAGCTTGGTGGAGATCTGCACGGACAAGCGCGTCCGCCTGACGGCTTCCTCCGCCACTGCGGTGTCCGAAATCGCGTGGACGAGGTTGCCACCGATCGCCACCAACACTTTGATCCTGCCGTCCCGCATACCGCGGATGCTGTCCACTGCGTCAACGCCGGGATTCCGGGGCGGATCGAAGCCGAACTCATCCCGCAGGGCGGCAAGGAACCGTGGTGGCATCTTTTCCCAAATGCCCATGGTCCGGTCGCCCTGGACATTGCTGTGGCCCCTGATGGGAGACGGACCGGCCCCCGGCTTGCCGATGTTACCGCGCAGCAGCAGGAGGTTAATGATCTCTTTGATGGTGGACACGGCCTTCTTATGCTGGGTCAGCCCCATGGCCCAGGTGATGATGACTTTTCCGGCGTGGAGGTAGCTTTCAGCGAGTTCATCGATTTCGTCGCTGCTCAGCCCTGTCGCGGCAAGGACTTCGCTTTCGCCCAGTGTTGCCAGGTGCGCGGCAAAACCCACGAAACCCTGGCATTGGGTATCGATGAAGGCCCTGTCCAGGACTGTCCCGGGCGCCGCGCTTTCAGCATCAAGGACCCGCTTGGATACTGCTTGCAATAACGCCATGTCGCCGGCCAAGCGGATCTGCAGGAACTGGTCCGCCAGGTCCGTGCCCTTTCCAACCAGGCCCCGGGGACGCTGGGGGTTCCGGAAATTGATCAGGCCCGCTTCCGGCAGGGGATTCACGGCCACGATCTTCGCGCCCGCCTGTTTGGCCTCTTCCAACGCGGTCAGCATCCGCGGATGGCAGGTGCCCGGGTTCTGTCCCATGATGATGATCAAGTCCGATGCCGCGAAGTCCTTGTACGTAATCGCTGATTTGCCTACACCGATCGTCTCGCCCATGGCAACGCCAGTGGACTCGTGGCACATATTTGAGCAGTCGGGAAGGTTGTTCGTCCCGAATGCCCGTACGAACAGTTGGTAGAGGAAGGCGGCCTCGTTGCTGGTCCGCCCGCTCGTATAGAACGTAGCCTGGTCCGGCGACTCAAGGGCGTTCAACTCCTGTGCGATGATTCCGAACGCCTCGTCCCAGCCAATGGGCACATACCGGTCCGCGCCTGCAGCTTTGTACACCGGTTCCACCAGACGGCCCTGCTGGCCGAGCCAATACTCCGGCCGGTGCGCCAACGAAGCCAAGGTATTTTCCGCCCAGAAAGCGGCAGGGATCCTGAGCGGCTCCGCCTCCCAGCCGATGGCTTTGGCGCCATTCTCACAAAATTCAGCACGTTTGCGTTCGGGGGGATCGGGCCACGCACAGCTCATGCAGTCAAAGCCGTCTTTTTGGTTGACAGCCCGGAGTGTCTTCCAGGCCCTCACCGGCCCCATGGACGACATGGCGTGCGGCAGTGTCTCAGTCAAGCTCGGCAAACCACCAGCGGACCGTTTGGGTGTACCGACGCTGAGTTCCGCGTCGGAATCCTCTATGGGGTGCTGTTTCCGGCCCATCGCTACACCGCGATTCGCGTGATTGGGTAACTGATCACCCCAGCCTAAACCCGGCGTGCAACAGGCTCAACGAAGCTGAGGCGGTCAACCCGCAAGACTGCGGAAGTCGCCGTCGACCACGTCCGCATAACCGCGGTAAGCCTCGACGACGGCGGCCTCCACGGTGGTGACATCCAGATGCGGCACCAGATCATTGGCAGCGCCGGCAGTTGCCGGGTCCCACTCCAGGCCGAGTGCGCCGTAACTGGCTGTGAGCACGTCCCGGATGGGCCCGGAGTTTTCCACCACGATCACCGAACTGAACAACCAGCCGCCGGAGACCACCCGCTGGGCGGTGCCGATGAGCTTGATCCGGTGAGCGGGAAAATCAGGGTCCTCGCCGTGCACGCTGAACTCACCCGGGCAGTACTCCCCCGGGATCTCGCCGACGGCGGCATGGACGCCAACGCTGCGAAGGGCACTGGCCAGCAGCTCCCCGAACTCCGCGAAGCGCGCCTTTGCACGGACAATGGCGTCCGGATGCGGCTCGATGTGGTCTATCACCAGGCTGCCTTGGTGATACGCGGCAGCACGGCCGCCTGCCTTGCGTATGAGTGGTTCGAAACCCAGCTCCCGGCAGGCTGTTTCCGCAGCGGCGAATCCCGGCAGGTTGGCGTCCCGCTGGCCGAACGCGACCGTGGGTTCGGGACGGTACAAGCGAAGGGAAGGGCCCAGCTGGCCACCGCGGGCACGCTTCAACAGTTCCAGGGCAAAATCGAGGTCGCCGGCAGCTCCGAGGGATTCCTGTTGCCGGTAAACCGTGAGCTGCTTACGGGTTTCGGCGGCTGCCTGCATCAGCTTTTCCTCAGCGTCAGGATCTGCTCGGCCCTGCCGAAGGGCCCGTGGACGTCATGAAGGACCGTGGAGGTCAACCCGATTCCATCGGCGCCAAACGAGACCTTGTTGTCCAGACCCAGCCATTCGCCGGAGGGCGAGCGATACATGTGGATCTGCAGGTCAACGTTCGGGAAGATGTAGCTGTCTTCGCCAGGCGGAACACGTGCCGCAATACCGTTGGCAGTATCCACGAGGCCCATCAGCCTGGCCAGGTCCGTGCTGTCCGCCTGGTCCGTCAGCGGATGGGACGTCCGGATCCAGACCTTTCCCGAACCGGGTCGGTGCCCCTCGGCAAGACGCATCTCCAGGGACCGGATATACCCGCCTGGCCAAACACTGGCACCATCCCAGGGCTTGCATTCGTCCGGGGCAGGCAGGGGTTCGTCCTCCACCGCCGCAACCGCGCTGGTATCGCTGGTGATCATCCGCCAGGCCGCAGCCCGAATGGCCACGCGACCGGCTGCTGAAAGTTCAGCCTGAATCAGTTCGATGGTCTTTCCCGGCCTCAGCGTCGAGGTGGTGACCTGAAACTCGCCACCGGGGATGAGGCCCAGGATTTCATAGCTGATCCGGGCAAGACGGACATCGTCCCTGGGCTCATGCCGAACCAGGGCATCGGCGAGGATGCCCGAGGCCGGTGCCATGTGTTGTTCGTGCGGATTCCAGGCGCCTTGGGCGTGGATCGTCGAGCGGAAACGGCCATCACCCAATGATTCGTAGTAGAAATCACCGTCCGCCAGTTCCGGTAATGCAGTAGTCAATCCGAGCCTTTCGCCGATCCAGCAGTAGAACTCAGACCACTGTATCCGCTGATTTGCGTGCCGCCCGACGCCTGCGGATCACAACTACCCAGACAACCGCGGCAGCCACCACAACCAAGCCGATGGCCGCTCCAAGCGGCGATGTTGCGGCGACAGCCAGCCATGCCTCAAGCGCTGCGAGCCCAATGGTCGCATAGAGGAAAGCCCAGATCACCGATCCCGCTATGGCGGCCGGCAGGTAACGCCTCAGTGGCATGCGCGCCACTCCGGCGGCCAGGTTGATGGCCGTCTGCAGGCCGATGGTCAGGAAAGAAAGAACGACGGCGTAGGGTCCCCATCGCTGTATGAGGGCTTGGGCGCGGGCCGCTTTGGGCCGCTCCAGCGATGCGCCGAAACGGGTATGGGAAAAGCCGGTAACTGCCCCGCGACCAATCCAGTACGTGACATTGACACGGATCATGACGATGGCGAACAGCGCTGCCAAGGCGACGCCGAAGGGCAAACTCATGATCTGGTCCACTCGACTTAGGCTACCCTAAGCCCCGGCGCTTTGAAGATTCGCTCACGGCAACGGCAGTAACGGAACCCTAGGATGGATCCATGGATCTCCATGAGGCCGCCCAGGAGCTGTATGCCGTGCTGCCTCGCGACTTCACCTCCGCACGGACGTCGTTGGTGCGCGCGGCCAAAGAAGACGGTAACAAGGAACTCGCACAAGAGATTGGCCGCCTGCCCAAGCCGGCCGCCGGCGCCTGGGCCATCAACATGCTGGCGGCCCACAGGCCGGAGGTGATTGACGGCGTCGTGCGTTTCGGCGCATCCCTGCGCGCCGCCCAGGAAGAATCGGATGCCGCGGCGTTCCGCGAACTCAGCCAGCAGCGGCAGGGGCAATTGACGTCCGCCGTCCACGCCGCAAAGGATCTTGCCGATGAATTGGGCGCGCCACTGAGCGCGGCCGCGGCATCGGACGTGGAACAAACGCTCAGGGCAGCCATGGCCGACGCCGGAGCTGCGCGGGCCGTAGGCACGGGGAGACTGGTGCGGGGGCTGAGCGGAAGTGGCTTCGAGTCCGTAGACCTGACGGACGCCGTCGCAGCGGCCTCTGCGGAGGACATCGCTGGCTCCGGCAGCGCGGCGGGGACCGAAGCAGGGCCGGCCGCGGAGCCAGTCCGGAAGAAAGCAGCTGCTGCCAAGGAAGCGGCAAACAAGGAAAAGAAACCCAAGGAACAAGCAACTTCCCTGGCCGATCGCCGCGCGGCAAAACGTCAGGCTGCCTTGAAGCAGGCCCAGGACGAATTCCAGGGCGCCGACAGGGAGGCACAGGACGCCGAGAAGAAAGCTTCCGAGGCTTGGGAAGCCGTTAACGAACTGGCTCGCCGCCGCTCGGACGTCGAGGCGGAAATTGCCGAGGTGAAGAAACGCCTGGCGTCGCTGGAAGCCGACCTCATTGGCCTTGCGCGTGATGCGGACTCCGCGGAGTCCGGCAAGAAGCTCGCAGTCAGGACAGCAACCCAACTCCGACGCAGCGCAGACCAGGCCCAGCGCCGCGTCGACCGGCTTGGCTAGTCCTTCGCTTTCTTGCCCACCGTCTTGTCCAGGTCATGGGTTGCCGGCCCCTCAAGATATGTCCCTTCGGGCGTGAACCTTGAACCGTGAAGCGGGCAGTCCCATGATTTCTCGGCGTCGTTCCAGGTCAGCAGGCCGCCCAAGTGGGCACAGCTGGCGGAGACCATGCAGACCTTGCCGTCCACGGTGGAAACCGCGGCGGGTTCGCCTTTGTACAACCCGACGACACCGGTCCCTTCGGGTGGACGCGTCTCGTCTGTAATTTCGGGGTTCTTTCTGACTTTCGCCTTATCCTCAATCATTCGTTTCGCGGTGCTGGCGTTGAGCCTCGCGGCTTGAAAGGCCCCTTGGGGTGACGTCACCCGGTGATGGATGGTAGTTGCCCAGTCAGACTGACCGCCCAGAATGTCAGAGGTGATGGACAATGCAGCGGCGACGCCGTTGCTCATCCCCCACTTGTTGTAGCCGGTGCCGAAGAAGATCCTTCCGCGCCCCCGGGGCAGCTTGCCGAAGAACGGCATGAGGTTGGTTGCCTGATAATCCTGTGCCGACCACCTGTGGGTGACCTCGGCGCCGGGGTAGTGCTGGTTGGCCCATCCCAGCAGGTCATCGAGATGCGACTGCGGCGACATCGCGCGGCCCGCGGTGTGGCCGTATCCGCCTACCAGGAGCAACTCGCCGTCAGGAGCGGGATAGGTACGCTGGGACCGGGTGGGCGCGTCAATGGACAGGTACATCCCTTGGGGTATGTGGCCTGGCATGCGAAGGGCGGCCGCGTAGGAACGGTTGGGTTCCAGCTTGGCGAAGTACAGGCCGCGGTCAAGGATGGGCGTTCCCGTGGCCACCACAACAGTGTCGGCCGTAAACGTTCCCCGGCTGGCGGAAACCCCAAGGGGCAGTTCTGAGCCCACATTCCGGACCTGCACGCCTTCGACGATCAGGCCACCGTGTTCCCGGATATCAGTGGCGAGGGTCTCCAGGACATCCATGGGGTGGATCTGGGCCTGGTCTTCCAGCTCCAGCGCCTCCACAACCGGGAACGGCAATCCGGGATCGCGGCTGAAATGGACATCCAAACCCGCGTCCCGCGAAACGGCAGCTTCCTTCCGGAGCCGCTGGCCGCCGTCGTCCGTGGTGGCGAAGGTGACCGCGGTCCGGCGCTGGAAGGGGACGCCCTGCTGCTCCATGTACTGGGTGAGCCACGCCTGCCCCGTCTTGTTGGCTTCGACATAGGCCCGGACCACCTTGAGCGGATATTGGCCGCGCAGGGCCGACAACGCTCCACCTTGCAGAAGGCTCACTTTGCCCGTGGTGTTGCCGGTGGTCACCGCCCCCAAGGTGCGCGCCTCGAAGACCACCACGCGCTGACCGGAACGGGACAACAACAAAGCCGCCACCATGCCCGTCAACCCGGCACCCACAACTATCGTGTCAAAGTGCTTTTCTTCGGGGACGGCATCGGATGCAAAGCGGGACTCCCTGTCCAACCACAGCGATTTCATGGATCGACCTGCCTCTCAATTCCGCTGGCACGCGGTAGGGAAACGCTAGGCCGGTCTCTGATGCTTATCAAGGGGTGGCAGCACCTGAGGCCAATGCCGCTGCTCGCCGAAGCTCAGGGTCGGGATCTTCAGCCCAGCGCTCCAGCACGCGTTCAGCGCGTTCCCTTGCCCGGCCTTCCAGCCGTGCCAGCAGCGGACCCACCACATCAGTGGCAAGCGGGTTCACCAGCTCCCTGGTGCCGGACTGCCTGATAAAGCCTTCGATCCGGGTGAGGTCTGTGTTAATGAGGACACCTACTTTGCTCTGCAGCAACACCACCGCGGCCAGACGGCGCTCAAAGACCGGCTGTTCCCACAATTCGGAGCTGAGCGCCGTGATCTCGTCATGGCCGAGGTTCTTGTAACGCTTCAGCGCATCCCGGATTGTCCCGCGAACGGCCCCCACGGAGGCGCCATACACTTTCAAGGCTTCGCCGAGACGCGCACTGGCCTCTTCTGCCCGCTCCCACGTCGATTCCATCTGCAGGGTGTAGTCCACGAATTCGCCAGCTTCACTCACCCGTCTATTTTGTCAGTGCCCGGTCTTAGCGTGATGACACCAGCAATCGACAGGAGCAACATGCCGTCCAAAGAGCTCGCAACCGAGGCCTCGTTTCCAGGCGTGCCGGCTGCGTCCTCCATGCCCGATTGGTACCCCACACTGCTCAACACCGTGGCCCGGGAAATCCGGGTGGGCAGGACCCGCGCCCAGGCCGCTGCCAACTCGGAGTTGCTGAACTCGTACTGGAGCATCGGACGCCAGCTCGCCGAGCGTGAATCCGAGCAAGGCTGGGGAGCAAAGGTGGTCACCCGCTTGTCCGCCGACATCCGCACCAGATTCCCTGAAGCCAAGGGCTTCTCCCCCAGGAACCTGCGCTACATGAAGAGCTTCGCCCAGGCATGGCCCGACTTTCCAATGTTGCAAGCGCCGCTTGCAACATTGCCCTGGTACCACCAGATCGCCTTGCTCGAAAAGCTCGACGACGCCGCAACGCGGCTTTGGTACGCAGCGGCGGCTGCCCGGCATGGCTGGTCGCGCAACGTGCTGACGCACCAGATCTCCACCCGCCTGCACGAGCGGTCAGGGCAAGCGATCACCAACTTCAAGGCCACCATGGTCCCCGCGGACTCGGACCTCGCCCAGCAGGCAACCAAGGACCCCTATGTCTTTGACTTCCTATCCATGACTGACCGTCACACCGAACGGGACCTGGAGCTGCAGTTGGTGAAGCACGTGGAGAAATTCCTTTTGGAACTGGGCCAGGGTTTTGCTTTTGTGGGCGAGCAGGTCCGTCTGGAGATTGCCGGTGACGAGTTCTTCGCCGACTTGCTGTTCTACCACCTGAAACTGCGCTGCTACATGGTGATCGAGCTGAAGGCCGTGAAGTTCGAGCCCGGCTTCCTCGGCCAGTTGGGTATGTACATGGCAGCGGTGGACGACCTCATGGCGCACCCGGACGACAAACCCACGATCGGGTTGCTGTTGTGCAAGGAGAAAAACAGCGTCGTGGCCGAGTACGCCTTACGCGGCTTCAACGCACCTGTGGGCATCGCGGAGTGGCGGACTTCCCTGGCCGACTCGTTGCCCGACGAGTTGGTTGCGAGCCTGCCCAGCATTGAGGCCTTGGAAGCCGAGCTGGCAAGTGAGGCTGCCCGGCTACGGGGTTAGCCCGTCGGCTAATAATGTCGGTGCCTCCTGTCAGAATTGGAACACGGGACGAAAGCCGGAGACACCAATGGGTGCAGGAGTCAGCGCCGCGCTGATGCCGGTTCCGTCTGACCGGGAGTTTCCCGCCGTTCCAGGCTCAGCCACTCCCGGCTCGATAAGCAGGGATCTGGTCAACCAACTGCGGCTACTGGAAGACATGAAGTCGGCCATCTCGGGACTTCAGGCCAAAATCACTGTGGCCTTCGACCTTGCCCAACGCGCTGAGCAGGCTGAGGCCGGAGTCCCGGCTTCCGAACGTGGCAAGGGTGTAGGCGCGCAAGTGGCGCTCGCCCGGCGGGAATCCCCAAACCGTGGCTCCCGACTCCTTGGCTTGGCCCGGGCATTGGTCACGGAGATGCCACACACCATGGCCGCCGTGGATGCGGGACTGTTGAATGAGTGGAGAGCCACCCTCCTCCTCAAGGAGACCGCCTGCTTGTCCGTTGAGGATCGGGCGGCCGTGGATGAAGAGCTCGCGCCGGATACCAGAACCTTCGAAGGCGCCGGGGACAAGGCCATCATTGCCGCTGCTAAAGCCGCAGCCTATCGCCGTGATCCGCGTTCGGTAACACAGCGGGCTGCACGTGCCGCGAATGAGAGAACCGTGAGTCTGCGGCCGGCACCTGACACGATGACCATCCTGACCGCCCTGCTTCCGGTAGCCCAAGGCGTCGCAGCCTACGCGGCACTCACGCGGGCCGCCGACTCAGCCCGGTCCCGTCCTGGTGGTGAGCAACGCCGTCGGGGCCAAGTTATGGCCGACACCCTGGTTGAGCGGATCACCGGTTCATCCGCCGGCTATTCCGGGATTGACCTGCAGCTGGTGATGACAGACCGCACCATCCTGGCCAACGACTCCGAACCGGCGCGGCTGACCGGCTATGGGGTTGTCCCCGCCCAGTGGGCCAGAGACCTTGTATCCACAACGAAGACCCTCGGCGATCCCGACAGTGATTTCCATGTTTGGCTTCGCCGCCTCTACACAGCCCCCGGCACCGGGGAGCTCATCGCCGAGGACTCGCGGTCCCGCTTCTTTCCGCAGGGAATGCGCCGCTTCATAGAGGTTCGTGACAACCTGTGCCGGACACCGTACTGCGACGCGCCCATTCGGCACATCGACCACATAGTCCCCTGGCGTCGTGGCGGATCCACCTCGTTGGACAACGGCGCCGGACTTTGCGAGGCTTGCAACCACACTAAAGAAAACCCGGGTTGGAGCAGCAAAACAGAGCCGGGCCGGAACGACACCGACTCCGTCCATACCTTGGAAGTCCGGACGCCCACCGGGCATAGCTACCGTTCCCAGGCCCCTCCCTTGCCGGGCCACCTGCGTGTCACGGCAGGCGGCACCTGAGCTGGCTACTCCCCTACAGGGAAAGCCACTCCTTCACCCACCACACGGAGGCAAAGTTCCGTGCCCGGCCTGGTGATCGACGCGTTCCAGTGCCGGATGGTAATGATCTCGCCACCGCCCGGGTAGCGATGGCTTTGGCCCTGCCCGGCCCCATCCAGGGCCGTGTAAGCGCCCAGCTTGATTCGCACCGTTGTCTCGGGGCCGAAGTAGTCGGTATCGACCACAACGCCACGGATCGGGCCATCCGGGGCAATCCGGATTTGTTCCGGGCGCAGCATGAGCTGGACCTTCCCCTGGGCCGGTGGTCGCCGGACGGCAATGCCACCGAGGGAACACGTCGCCAGGGAGCCCTCCATCCAAGCGTCGAGAATGACTGCTTCGCCCAGGAATTCTGCCGTGGCCCGGTCTGCCGGACGGGTGTACACCACGAAGGGGTTGCCAATCTGGGCCAGCCGCCCGCCACGCATGATGGCCACTTGGTCGGCGAAGGACAAGGCCTCGGCCTGATCGTGGGTGACCAGGATGGTGGTCACCCCTGCGGCGTTGAGAACTTTCGCCACGGCACGGCGGGTGGCCACCCTCAGGCCTGCGTCGAGGGCCGAGAAGGGCTCGTCCAGGAGCATCAGTTCCGGTTCGCGTGCCAGCGCACGGGCCAAGGCGACGCGTTGCTGCTGCCCGCCGGAGAGCTGATGCGGACGTCGCTTTGCCATGGCGGGGTCCAGGGAGACCATGTCCAACAGTTCTTCCACACGGGCTCGCACAGCCCGGCGGCCGCCGTCGAGCTTGCCGGCATCCAAACCGAAGGCGACGTTCTGTCCAACGGTCAGGTGCGGGAACAGTGCACCGTCCTGGGCAACGTACCCGACGTGGCGTTTATGCGCCGGGACCTTGACTCCTTCTCCCGCCACGGGAAGGCCGTTCAAGCTGATGGAACCGGTGTTCGGATGTTCGAAGCCCGCGATGAGCCGAAGCAACGTGGTTTTACCGGAGCCGGACGGGCCAACGATGGCGGTGGTCCCGCCGCGGGCGACCGAGAGGTTCACTCCTTTAAGGACAGCCTGGGAACCGAAATTCTTGGTGACCTCGGAAATGTCCAGGTGTGAGTTCGTGGTCGGGGCCACGGAGGGTGCCACCCGGGGCGACGGAAGTCGGGAAGGGGCTTGTTCTGTCACTGTCCGGCTACTTTCTTGGACTGTTGGAAAAGCAGGTACGTCATGGGAGCCGAGAGCAGGATCATCAGCAAGGCATAAGGAGCTGCCCCGGTGTAGTCGATCTCGCTGCTTTTGCTCCAGAATTCCGTGGCCAGGGTCCGTGTACCGTTGGGCGCCAGGAGCAGCGTGGCCGTCAGTTCATTGACAATGGCCAGGAATACCAGGGCCGCTCCCCCGGCAGCGGCCGGGGCCGTGAGCCGCAGCGTCACCTTGAAGAACGACACCAAGGGGGCCTTGCCCAGGGATTGCGCAGCTTCGTCGAGTTCCTTGGGAGCCTGCGCGAGGCCGGAGCGCAGGTTGACCAACGCCCGGGGAAGGAACAGCAACACGTAGGCCGCAACGAGGACTCCTGCCGTCTGGTAGACACCTGGCACCACCCGGATGCTGACGGTCACAAAGGCCAGGCCAACGACAATTCCCGGAAGGGAACTGGTGACGTAGTTGGAGAGTTCAAGCAGCTTGCTGAACCAGCTGGGGTGCCGGACAGCCAGATAAGCCATGGGGAAGGCAACCACAGTGGTCACAGCCGCTCCAACAGCCCCGTACAGGAGGGTCTGAAGAAGTGCCGGAAGGAATTCCTCCGCCTCCCAGACCTCGGCGCCTCCTGCCATCACCCACTTCAGGACAAACCAGAGCGGCAAACCGAATGCCAGCGCAGTGAGCGCCAAGAGGCTCAGTTGGGCCGGCAGCTGGTAACCACCCAGCGGCAGCTGCGTGGTCTTGCCTTGGGCACCCGATCCGATGCGTGCATAGCGCGCCGTTCCTCGGCTCTTCACTTCAGCGAGGAGCAGGAAAAGGCAGAGGACTACGAGAACGCTGGCCAGCATGTTGCCGGCGGCACCGTTGAACGTCGACTGGAACTGGACCATGATCGCCGTCGTGAAAGTGTCGAAGCGGATCATGGCGAAGGCGCCGTACTCGGCCAGGAGGTGCAGTCCAACGAGCAGGGCCCCGCCCGTCATGGCAATGCGGAGCTGGGGCACGACCACCCGGAAGAACACTGCCCACGGACCCAGCCCAAGGGAGGCGGCGGATTGCTCGATCGCCGGGTCCAGGCGGCCAAGCGTGGCAGCGGCGGGTATGTACACCAGCGGGAAGTAGGAAAGGGTCGCTATCAGCACCCCGGACCACAGCCCCTCAAGGGACGGCACGGCCGAAACCCAGGCGTAGCTGTTGACGAATGCAGGGATAGCCAACGGGGCAGCCAATGCAACGGCCCACCAGCGGCGCCCCCGGAGCGTTGTCCGCTCCACCAGCCACGCACCACCGACCCCCAGCAGCAAGCACAGCGGGATGGTGATGACGGTCAGCAGGATCGTGTTGAGCAGCAGCTCACCCACGCGCGGGCGGACGATGAGCTCGACGGCGGTTTCCCAGCCGGTTGCGACGGTCATGTAGACCACGTAGCCCAGCGGAAGAAGCGAAAACAGGGCTATCAGCACTGCCAGGATGGACACGGTGGAAACGCCGAAAGGCGGGCGAGGGCGTTTGCCCTTGCCCGCCGTCGTCGTGCTTTCCGTTCCTTGTGGTCGGGAAGCCGGGAGGTCGGTGATCACAGAACTAGAGGAGCCCTGCCTTGGTCATCAGCTCGGTGACCTTGGCGGAGTTCAGCTTGGCCGGGTCCACGGTGGGAGCCTGCAGGTCCTTGATCGGGACGAGCTTGGCGTTGGCATCCACCTGAGAGGCGATGGCGTACTCGAAGGACGTGCCGTTCTTCAGGACTTCCTGGCCTTGCTTGCCGGTGATGAACTTCAGGAATGCCTGGGCAGCGGCCGCGTTCTTGGCGGACTTGAGGACGCCGCCACCGGAGACGGAAAGGAAAGCTCCCGGGTCCTGGTTCTTGAAGAAGTACGGGGTGACGTTCTTTGAGTTTTCGCCGGTCTTGGCTTGGTCGCCGTAGTAGTAATAGTGGTAGATCAGCGCGGCGTCGACTTCACCGGCATTGACTGCCTTCATGGCCGTGCTGTTGCCCTTGTAGGCCTTGAAGTTTTCCTTCATGCCCTTGAGCCATTCCTCGGTTGCTGCTTCGCCCTTGAGCTCAAGCAGCGCGGCAACAATAGCCTGGAAGTCGGCGCCGGACGGCGACGCTGCCCACTTGCCCTTCCACTCCGGCTTGGCCAAATCGAGCATCGACTTGGGCAGCTGGTCGTCGCTGATCTTGTTCTTGTCGTACACCAGGACGGTGGAGCGGGCAGCGATGCCGGTCCATTTGCCGGTGGACGGACGGAATTCAGCGGGGACCTGGTCAAGGGTTGCCTTGTCCACGTCGGCGAAAAGCCCTGCGTTCTCTACCTGCGCCATTGCCGGAGAGTTCTCAGTCAGGAAGACGTCAGCCGGGGAAGCCTGGCCTTCCTGGACGATCTGGTTGGACAATTCCGTGTCCGAGCCCTGTCGGATGGTGACCTTAACGCCGGTCTCCTTGGTGAAGGCATCCACCCATTCCTTGGTCAGGGTGTCGTGCTGGGCGTTGTACACGGTGATTTCACCGGAGACTGCGCCTCCGGAGGCGGAACCGGAAGAAGCGGGGGCACTGCCGGCGTTGGAGCCGCAGGCGCTGAGGCCAAGTGCTGCGGTTGCCGCGAGGGCGATTCCGGCCAGCGCTTTCTTGGGGATGTTCATGGGGGGACTTCTTTCTGCGAACAAAAACTCTTGGGGGACCTTCGTCCGTGCAGGCCTGAGTGTTGGGAAGGCGCGCTTCTGTAAGAGTAGGTAAGGCTTGCCTACCTGCAAAGCCGGATGGCCTAAAAGTGATCAGTATCACCATAATTACGCAAGTCTTACATAACCTAATACTTCAAACGCTTGGCGGTCACCGGGCCGCTCAGAGCACAAAAAAACTCGGGACCAGCCGCTTCCGCAGCTGATCCCGAGCAGATTTCCGATCACTTGGACGAACTAGAACTCCCAGTCCTCATCTTCCGTGTTGACGGCCTTGCCGATCACATAGGAAGAGCCCGAGCCGGAGAAGAAGTCGTGGTTCTCGTCAGCGTTCGGGGACAGGGCCGACAGGATGGCCGGGTTCACGTCGGTGACCGAAGCCGGGAACATGGCCTCGTAGCCAAGGTTCATGAGGGCCTTGTTGGCGTTGTAGTGCAGGAACTTCTTGACGTCCTCGGCCAGGCCGACACCGTCGTAGAGGTCGTGGGTGTACTGGACTTCGTTCTCGTACAGCTCAAAGAGAAGTTCGAAGGTGTAGTCCTTGATTTCCTGCTTGCGGGCCTCGGAAACCTTCTCCAAGCCCTTCTGGAACTTGTAGCCGATGTAGTAGCCGTGCACGGCCTCGTCACGGATGATGAGGCGGATGAGGTCAGCCGTGTTCGTGAGCTTGGCGCGTGAGGACCAGTACATGGGTAGGTAGAAGCCCGAGTAGAACAGGAAGCTTTCCAGCAGGGTGGAAGCGACCTTGCGCTTCAGGGGATCGTCGCCCTGGTAGTAATCCATGACGATCTGCGCCTTCTTCTGCAGGTTCTCGTTTTCGAGCGACCAGCGGAAAGCGTCGTCAATCTCCTTGGTGGAGCACAGGGTGGAGAAGATGGACGAGTAGGACTTCGCGTGCACGGATTCCATGAAAGCGATGTTGGTGTACACGGCTTCTTCATGAGGAGTGATCGCATCCGGGATCAGCGAGACAGCGCCCACCGTGCCCTGGATGGTGTCCAGCAGGGTGAGGCCGGTGAAAACACGCATGGTGAGCTGCTGCTCATCCGGCGTGAGCGTGTGCCACGACTGGACGTCGTTGGACAGCGGCACCTTCTCCGGAAGCCAGAAGTTGTTGACCAGCCGGTTCCAGACTTCCACGTCCTTGTCGTCCTGGATCTTGTTCCAGTTGATGGCCTCGACGTGTGTCAGCAGCTTGACCTTTTCGGTCATTTCATCCCCTTTTAGCGTTGGGTTCTTAAGGTAAGCGTACGACGGCGGGTGGTGACCCGCCGTCGTGCTTTTCAGTTATGAGCGCGGCAACTGCCGCAATTTATCAACCGTTGAAGGTCGATCACAGCATGCAGCTGACGCAACCCTCAACCTCGGTCCCTTCCAGCGCGAGCTGGCGGAGACGGATGTAGTAGAGCGTCTTGATGCCCTTGCGCCATGCGTAGATCTGAGCCTTATTGATGTCACGCGTGGTGGCGGTGTCCTTGAAGAACAGCGTCAGGGACAAACCCTGGTCCACGTGCTGCGTGGCAGCGGCGTAGGTGTCGATGATCTTCTCGTAGCCGATTTCATAGGCATCCTGGTAGTACTCCAGATTGTCGTTGGTCAGGTACGGAGCCGGGTAGTAGACGCGACCGATCTTGCCTTCCTTGCGGATTTCGATCTTGGCGGCCACCGGGTGGATCGACGAGGTGGAGTTGTTGATGTAGCTGATGGAACCGGTAGGCGGAACGGCCTGGAGGTTCTGGTTGTAGATACCGTGCTCCATGACGGATGCCTTCAGCTCGCGCCAGTCATCCTGGGTGGGGATGTGGTGGCCGGCGAAGAGCTCGCGGACACGCTCCGTTGCCGGAACCCATTCCTGCTCGGTGTACTTGTCGAAGAACTCGCCGCTTGCGTAGGTGGACTTCTCGAAACCGCCGAACTTCTGGCCGGTCTCGATGGCGAGGCGGTTGGACGCGCGCAGGGCGTGGAACAGCACCGTGTAGAAGTAGATGTTGGTGAAGTCCAGGCCCTCTTCGGAACCGTAGTGGACGTGCTCACGGGCAAGGTAGCCGTGGAGGTTCATCTGGCCGAGGCCAATCGCGTGGCTCTGGGCGTTGCCCTGGGCGATCGAAGGCACCGAGTTGATGTACGACATGTCCGAGACAGCGCTGAGGGCGCGGATGGATGTCTCGATGGAAAGCCCGAAGTCCGGCGAATCCATGGTCTTGGCAATGTTCATCGAGCCCAGGTTGCAGGAGATGTCCTTGCCCACGGTCTCGTAGCTGAGGTCCTCGGCGTAGATGGACGGCGAGGAAACCTGCAGGATCTCCGAGCACAGGTTGCTCATGGTGATCTTGCCGTCGATCGGGTTGGCCCGGTTCACGGTGTCCTCGAACATGATGTACGGGTAGCCGGACTCGAACTGGATCTCCGCGAGGGTCTGGAAGAACTCGCGGGCGCTGATCTTGGTCTTCTTGATCCGGGAATCGTCGACCATCTCGTAGTACTTCTCAGTTACCGAGATGTCGGAGAACGGAACACCGTAAACCTTCTCGACGTCGTAGGGCGAGAAGAGGTACATGTCCTCGTTCTTCTTTGCGAGCTCGAACGTGATATCCGGAACGACGACGCCCAAGGAGAGCGTCTTGATGCGGATCTTCTCGTCAGCGTTCTCGCGCTTGGTGTCCAGGAAGCGGTGGATGTCCGGGTGGTGCGCGTGCAGGTACACGGCACCTGCACCCTGGCGGGCGCCGAGCTGGTTGGCGTAGGAGAAGCTGTCTTCGAGGAGCTTCATGACGGGGATGACACCGGAGGACTGGTTTTCGATCTGCTTGATCGGGGCACCGTGCTCACGGATGTTGGTGAGCGAGAGTGCTACACCGCCACCACGCTTGGACAGCTGAAGGGCGGAGTTGATGGCGCGGGCGATCGACTCCATGTTGTCTTCGATGCGGAGCAGGAAGCAGGAGACGAGCTCGCCACGCTGGGCCTTGCCGGCGTTCAGGAACGTCGGGGTAGCAGGCTGGAAGCGGCCGTCGATGATTTCGTCGACGAGGCGGTTGGCCAGCTCTTCATTGCCGCGGGCAAGGTGCAGGGCAACCATGCAGACACGGTCCTCGTAGCGCTCCAGGAAACGCTTGCCGTCAAAAGTCTTCAGCGTGTAGGACGTGTAGAACTTGAACGCGCCAAGGAAGGTCTCGAAGCGGAACTTCTTCTTGTATGCGCGGTTGAAGAGCTCGCGGATGAAGTTCATCGTGTACTGGTCGAGGGTCTCGCGCTCGTAGTACTGGTTCTTGACCAGGTAGTCGAGCTTCTCTTCGAGATCGTGGAAGAACACGGTGTTGTTGTTCACGTGCTGCAGGAAGTACTGGTGCGCAGCTTCGCGGTCGGCTTCGAACTGGATCTCACCGTTCGGACCATACAGATTGAGCATGGCGTTGAGCTCGTGATAGCCCAGACCCTTATAGGCCTCAGGCAGCGGCTTCTTGGCCGTGTCCACAGCGCCCCCGGTTACTTCTGTTTCTGCGACAGTTGTGTCCAAAACTTTTCCAGCCCTTCGTTGACCCGTTGGACGTCTTCCGGCGTCCCCATGAGTTCAAATTTGTAAAGATGCGGCACTTTGCATTTCACGGAGATGATGTCTCCGGCTGCGCAGTAGTTGTCCGCGAAATTGGTGTTCCCTGCTCCGATAACACCGCGGATCAGTTCCCTGTTCCGGGGATCGTTCAGAAACCTGATGACCTGCTTCGGTACGGAACCTTCACCGTTGGTACCTCCATACGTCGGAAGTACCAGGACGAAGGGCTCCAGCGCCTGAAGCGGAGCGTCCTGGGCATAAAGCGGGATGCGGGCTGCGTCCCTGCCCAGTTTTTGGACGAATCGTTTGGTGTTCTCGGAGGTTGAGGAAAAGTAGATGAGGTGACTCCTCGTGGTGACAGCTTCCACAGCTCTGCGTGCGGTTGCCGCGGCCAGCGGTGCCATGGGAGTCACCTCAACTACATAGGAATTCTTGGTGTGGCGTGGTGGCGAAGTTTGAATGGAAACTTAGGCCACGGAGGAAACGGCCTGGGCCAGTTCCTCGATCTTGTCCGGGCGGAATCCGGACCAGTGGTCCTGCTCGGTTACGACAACGGGGGCCTGCATGTAACCCAGCGCCTTGAGGCGTTCAAGGGCCTCGGCGTCCTGGGAGATATCGACACTCTGGTAGGCGATGCCCTTCTTGTCGAGTGCCCGGTAGGTTGCGTTGCACTGAACACAGGCCGGCTTCGTGTAAACCGTTACGGTCATGATCCCTGTCCCCTAAGTTGAAGTCTGATTCTCTTCGTATCTGGCGGGCTCAACCGGAACTAACTACTGAATCCGATACCGGCCCGCAGGCTGCCGTGACAGCCAACACGCTCTTATTTAGTCTTGTGCTGGTTTCCCGCTCAATCCGTAAATCGATACTACATGTAGTGCAAGCGCCTCGCCGGAACCCCAAGATGATGTATTACAAGTATGTCATTCAATCCACCGCTCGTCCACAGGGCAAGGGGTTCAAAATGTCCGCAATTCCGCCAAACTGAGAGATGTCATCCACACCCTGTGGACTACTTAGCCACATTTAATCTTCAGCGTGTCGCCCCCGTCCGGCGTGTCGTGACACTTTGAAAATGTGGCGTGGCGAACAGCTAAAATCTGCTGATGGTCAACCTTCTCCACCTCCGGACGCTGATGGAGGTAACCCGGCTGGGTTCCTTCGCAGCCGCCGCCGCCCAACTGGGCTACACAGCCTCGGCAGTCTCCCAACAGATGGCCGCGCTGGAACGCGATACCGGCGTCGAGCTCTTCCAGCGCTCAGCACGAAGCGTGGTGCCGACGGAAGCCGCAGTGACCATGACGCGGCACGCCTCGAAGGTGCTGACAGACGTGGAAGCCCTCATGGCTGCAGCGTCCCGGACCAACGACTCCCCCGCCCAGGAACTGCGCCTGGGCATCTTCCCCAGCCTGGCAACCTATGTCTTGCCGGACATCCTCAGGAATGAAAGATGGAACGGGCTGGGCATCGAACTCAAAGTGTCCGTAGCCGAACCGGCGCAAACCATCCAGGGACTCCGGAGCGGTGGCGAGCTCGACGTGGCCCTCGTGTACCAGGTGGGACAGTCCGGTTTGGCGTGGCCGCATTCGCTCGAACGGCAGTGGATCGGCGACGACGACTTCCGCGTAGTCCTGCCGGCCTCCTGGAAAATCCGCGAGGATGCAGAGATCGAAGCCGCCCACCTCTCCGACATGCCGTGGATCGTCCACCACCCCGGCACCAGCGATGCATTGGTCATTGAGCGCCTGTTCGCCAGCTGCAACCTGCATCCCCGGGTGGTGGCCTACAGCGACGACTTCCACGCGAGCCTTGAAATGACCGCGGCGGGGCTTGGTGCCTCGCTGGTACCGGAACTGGCACTGCGGAACCGGCCGGCTGGCGTCGTGGTTCTTGATGTTCCGGACATCCGGCTGGCACGAAACGTCTTCGCCTTGTTGATCAACGAAAAGCGGACTGCCCAGGTGCAACTCTTCACCCAGCTACTGGCAGATACCCTCCGTGGCACGGCAGGCAAGAGCGGTCTCCACCCCCTGAAAACCACTCCTGTCAAGGGTCCGCAACGGCGCACGTGAAATATCCCCAAGTGCTGGAACGCACTGGATGTAGGGGTTAGATTGATCACATGGGCAAGGTAGCGAGCAAACATTTTGGGGAGATAGAGCTCAATCACGGGCGCGACCATTGCTTCGTCGCCAGACATGAGCTCGGCGGCAACCAGCTGGAACTGGACCTGAATGTCACCGCGCATGACCACTTCGACGAGGCGGCCCTGCGCAAGGTGGACTACCGTTTGCGTTTCCTGCCCGAACTGGTGGACCAGGTCCGAGAGATGATCGCCGACGAACTTGACCAGGACGGTACCAATCCCCAGCAGTTCCTGCATTTCCACTGTTCCCAGCTCAAAGAGGAACAGCTCGAGTCAGTCTTTGGTGTCCGCGACAAGGGCCAGCTCACCAATGACGTCTTCCTTAAAGCCCTCAAGCTCGGCCATGTGGCCATCTATCCCGGACAGCCCGAGCGCTATTTCGTCCTCGATTTCACCCTCGGCTCGCATTTCACGGACGAACTGCTGGTGGCCGCCGCGGACGAAGACGGCGTGGTGGATGACGAGATTTTGTGGGAGTAGCACGAGGCGTTTGACGCCCGACGGCGGGTAGGAGCAGATGGCAGTTTAACGACACCGGTCCCGCGGATGGTGAATCCTCGACGCCGGATCGGTCACCAGGGCTTCTCCACACCGGTACTGTCGTCGGGTCCGCGCAGATACTCGTCACGCTCCTGGCCCTCTCCCCGCTCGAGTTGGACCTTCCGGGCACTCTCTTCGAGCTGCTGGAGTTGCTTGTCCTGCGGCGGCGCGGACGATTGCGGCGTGGACTGTTGCGGTGCGTTGTCCTTCGACTCGTCGCCTCGGTCCTTCTGTCCGTTGAGCCGGTCCTTGGCTGCCGCAAGGGCGTCCCCCTCCCCCGCCGCATTCGCAGGTCCGGGCTGCTGGCATTGGGCGGGCGCTGCGTCGATCACCGCCAAGGCTTCGCGGACAAGCCTGTCCTTGGCCTGCGGATCAGGTGCCGAATCCGCGAGCTTCTCCACACTCAGCACGAGGTTCACGCGGATCCTGCACTCGTCCACTCCGCCGCCGGCCCTCAACGCAGCCTCGAAGTCCGCCCGTGCAGCAGCAAAGTCGCCGGCCAGGACCTTTGCATCTCCGGAAGCGAACGGGGCCTTATGGGGTTCAAGCACGTTGGCCACCCCAAGCCAGGATGCCGCCTGCGCCACCCCGCCCTGCTTTCCTGCCGTGAAGGAGCTTTCCGCCGCGCCACCCAATATGCCCACGCTCAGGAGTTTCGCAGCGACTGCGAGCGCCAGGAGGGCAAAAGGAGCCGACCAGAGCGCGAGGCGACGGTTTCGGCGTCGTGGATTCATGGCGGTCATCAGCTTTGCTCTTTCGACTGCGGACTCCGGGCCGCCCGAAGCGCGCCCAGGTGCCTGAATGGTTCCGGGAGGGCCAGGACGAAAGCCGCCAGTGCGAGCAACCAGTAGAGCTCGATCCTGCCCGGCACATCCGCGTCACCCGCGGAGACAGCTCCGGGCTGCGCTTTTTCGAGCATGTCGGATACGGGTCCGGTGCCGGTCCGGTGGGTGTAGGGGACATTCAGTTGACCTGCGATGGTGCGCAGTTGCGTTTCGTCGATCGTCGAGATCGCGTCCTGGCCTCCGCCGGAGCTTCGATCCTTCACGTAGGTGGGGGCGCTCTTTGAGGAGTCCTTCATGCGCCCTCCAGCGGCAGTCCCGTATCCAAGGACTGCTCCCCCGGCCACGTTGGCTCCATCCATGGGCGACGGAGCCGTATTACTGGTGTTCTCGCCGTCGCCTGCATAGAAGACCAGGGCTGGCCGCCCCGGGTGCTGTTCCTGCGCGGCGGCGAGCCTTTCCTTGAGGAGTTGACCGGCTCCGCTCACGCTGCTGCCCTTGGCGTAGCGGGGATTCTGGGGCTGGAGCGTAGCCATGCTGCTTTGCAGTGCACTGGCATCCTGGGACAACGGCATGCGGACGGTGGCTTTGTCATCGAAGGTGATCAGGGAGAATTTGGCTCCGGCGAGCTCCTCTGCGATCGCCATGACGTCCTGCCGGACTCCCGCCAGCCGGGTGCCGGTTCCGTTGTAGTCTTCGGCTGCCATGCTGGTGCTGCTGTCCACGACAAAGAAGACGTCCAGGTCCGCGGACGTGGTGTTGGCCTGCCCGCCGGCCCAGCCCGGCCGCAGGGCGGCAAGCAGGAGGAGCACGACGACGACGCACCGGATCACCGCCTGGCGCACGGCGCGCCGTGACCGGCTTTGCACCGGGCTGCCGCCGTTGTCCCTGATAAGGGGGAAGGCCGTCCAGACAGTGAACGCGATGGCGCCCAGGCCGAGGGCTGCGAGGACAGGCCAGGGCAGGATCGGGGCCAAGGTCAGGGCGTTGTTCATCATCGATCGAGCCTCCTTCCCAGTACCAGCATTCCCAGCCCGGCCAACAGCGCGACGCCCAGGGGCCAGGCGGGTGCATCGGCAACAACGGAGCGCGGGGCCGACAAGTAGGCGGTGGCCTCGGTCTCCTGGACCTGCCGGACGATACGCGGCACGGCATCTGGGCTATCCAGGGTGGAATAGGTGCCGCCTGTCGCCTCCGCGGTCGCCTTGAGTTGCGCACCAGGTTGTCCGGAATCATCCCCGTAGTCCATGTCGCTGGGATTGAGGGCGTGAACCTTCACGTTCTTGCCGGCGGCCAAGGCGCCCGCTTCGGACAGGGAGAAGATCGACGCACCGGAAACAAAGTTATCGGTGGCTAGCACCACGGACCGCGAGCGCTTGGTGTCCTCCGCGGTGACGCCATTGCCGGCTGTGTCCGGGAAGCTCTGGACACAGGAGGCGAGTCCATCACCGATGAGTGATGAGCCTTCCCCGTTCCAGGTGCCGTCGAAGAACGAGCCCGCACCGTCCGCCAAGGCTTTTTCGGCTTGGGTGAGCTGCTCCTCGGCATAGTCGTAATCATCGGTGAGGGGAAACAGCTGGACACTGCTGCTGTCGAAGATGACCATGCCGATCCTCTCCCCGTCGAACTCCTTGGCGAGGTCCTTGAACACAGCTGCCAAGGCCGCATCGGTGCTGGTCATTGATCCGGAGACATCCAGACACAGGACGATGTCCCTGTTGCGGATCTCCGGTTGTTCGGTGGAGCGCTGGGCCGGGCGGGCGGCAGTGATCGCCGCTGCTGCCAGGAACAGGCCTGCCAACAGTGCGGCGAGGACCAGCCGGACCCGGTAGCGGCGGAGGGCATGCCGGTATTCGGGCAGGCCGATGAGCCGGTCGCCATGGGCAATAGCCCGGGTCAGCACTGGCCGCCGGCGCCGGAGGTACAGCAGGGTACTGACCGCCACCGCTGCGGCTGCCAGCGGCAGGATCCACCAGTAGGTCAGTTCCATGCCTGAACCACCTGGCGGGCAATATCGGCAGAGTGGGTTACTGATTGAACCGGCAGGGCCGAAAATTCACTGGGATAGATTTCCGCGATCCCGTCGGCCAGGCCATGCAAGCCCTGACGGCGCAGCTCAGCCAGGGTCATTGAGGTGACGGGAAGTGCTGTGGCAGCTCCCGCGAACTCCCTCACGAGGAAGCTGAGCCTCTGGTGGGCGTCGCGCTCCGGCACCCGCCTGGCGTCGGCATCCCTTGCGGTTGCCTCTATCGCGTCCAGGCAGGATGACCGCAGTGCTTCCAGGTCCGGTTGTCCACCCGTCTGCCTGGCGGGCCCGGGTGCCCGTCGTGGCCGGAAAAGCCATCCGTACCATCCTGCGACCAGCACAAGGAGGAGGATCCCCAGCCACATCCACTGGGCTTGGTATTGAAGTGGTGCGTAGAACGTGGTTTCAGCCGGCACCCTGACCCCTTTTCGGCCCGCCCCGGGAAGCGAGCGCTCCCTGGCGGTGCTTTTCCAGGAGGGCGAAGACCGTCGTTACGACGTCATCGCTGCCGGTGGTTTGTTGTTCGGCGATACCCAAGCGGCGGAAAAGGTCCCTGCGCTGGTCCGCACGCTGGGTCATCGCCCGCTTGTAAGCGGCCCGTACTGCCCGGTCTGCGGCAAGCGGGAGCGGTATGCCGGAGCCGGTACCGATGTCCATACTGTCCTCTTGACCCGGTGCGTCCGGCCCTGGTGCGAGGTCGGCGTCGCGGACCGTGAGCCAAAGAAGTTCATGCCGTGCCCGTAGCCTGCGCATCAGGTCCGCGGTACGGGCATCAGGCAGAACCTCGTCGGCAACAACCACCACCAGCATCCGTCCTTTGATGAACCGCAGGACGTAGTCCAACTGCTCTGCTATGTCACTGGGACGGGCGTCCGGACTGATGCTTGAGTCGATCTCCCGCAGCAGCCTCTCCAGATGTTCCTCGCCGCTTTTGGGAGGCCTGTACCGGGAGCCGCCCGCATTTCCGTGCACGAGGCCTACGTCGTCGCCGTGACGGCAGGCGAGGTACCCAATGACTCCCGCCGCATGAACAGCGATGTCCTTTTTGTTTTCCCCGGAAAGAGCTTCTGCTGCCATGTTCCTGCCGGTGTCCACCAGCAACAGCACTGAGTGGCGTCGAATGGCCACGTAGCGCTTGACGAGGGGCGAGCCATGCCGTGCTGTGGCTTTCCAGTCAATGTCCCTGACTTCGTCGCCGGGGACGTAGGTGCGCAGCTCATCGAAATCCAGGCTTCGGCCTTTGAAAACCGAACCGTACTCGCCGTCGAGCAGGGTGAGGGTCCTGCGGTGGGCGAAGATGAACATCTTCGACTTAACGCGTCTGAGGAGGCTGGGCACCTGCCGCCCCGTTACGGCGTCTGGACGGACGCCAGGACGGCATCGATGACGGTCTCCACGGCAACGCCCTCCACGACGGCATCGAAGCCGAGGATGATGCGGTGGCGCAGGACGCGGTGGGCCAGGTTCTTCACGTCCTCGGGGATGACGTGGTCGCGCCCGTTGAGCAGGGCCAAGGCCCGTGCCGCCTGGCTGAAGGCGATACTGGCCCGCGGGCTGGCCCCGAACTCCACGAGGTTGGCAAAGTGGGGTTCCAGGTACTGTGACGCGTTGCGGGTGACATAGGCCAGACCAACGATGTACCGGACGATGGCCGGGTCGATGTAGACCCGACGCACGAGTTCCTGGACCTGAACCACCGCATCGAGGGACGCGGCCGCCGGCGGTTTCTGCCCGGCACTGAACACGCCGGCGTCGATCCGGCGGATGACCTCGGCTTCTTCGGCAGGGCTGGGATAGTCCAGGACATCCTTGAGCATGAACCTGTCCATCTGCGCTTCGGGAAGGCGGTAGGTACCCTCCTGCTCAATCGGGTTTTGCGTAGCGAGCACCAGGAACGGCTGCGGCAGCGGATAGGATTCCCCGCCGATCGAGGTCTGCCGTTCCTGCATGGCCTCGAGCATGGCACTTTGGGTTTTCGCGCTGGATCGGTTGATCTCATCCAGCAGGACGATGTTGGCGTGGACCGGCCCCAGCTGCGTGACGAAGGTGCCCTTGGCGGCGTCGAAGATCTGGGTTCCCGCGATGTCGCTGGGAAGCAGGTCCGGGGTGCACTGGATCCGGCGGAAGTCGGCACTGACCGATTCCGCGATGGCCTGGGCTGCCGTGGTCTTGGCCAGTCCGGGAACGCTCTCCAACAGCACATGCCCTCCGGTGAGCAAGCCGATCACCAGGGTCTCCCGCAGCCGGGTTTGGCCCACTACCTTGTTTTCGAAGCTCCGGACTATGCTGCCCACTAGTTGCTGGGCGCGTGCCATGTCCGGTGCATCGATTCCGGCCGTGGCTGTGGTCTGGTGCACTGGGGTCCCCTCGCTGGCGTTATGAGTCGTGCCGCAAGCGGTGGGCTTTGTGTTTCCGCCTGCATCGGCCACTCTATCCAAACGGCCCCCGGTCAAGGCCGCAATGGGTACCCCTCCCCATGGGGGCGCCGGAGGTCTATTCTTTTGCCATGCATCAGCTACCAGCCGCCTATCAGAATTATCTGGCATCGCAGGACCAGCACGTCATCGATGCCGTACGTCCCGTTCTCCTCCAGTCAGCAGCCGACCAGCGGCACGGTGTCCGCATCACCTTCAACCGGGGACCTACTGGGCACCAGGCTCACGTGGACGAGTCAATTCCCTTCGGCGAGATCATCGAAGACATCGACTGAACCGTCGCAGTTACCCGCGGGTCAGCCCTTCATGGCCCCGGACATCGCAAACGAGTTCCCCATGCCCCGTGATACCACCGCGTAAAGAACCAACACCGGGACGGAATAGAGGATGGAGAACGCAGCCAGCTGGCCGTAGGCGATGGCGCCATGCTGGCCGAAGAAGCTGAAGATGGACACGGCCGCCGGTTGCTTTCCCGTGGACAGCAGCAGGATGAAGGGGACGAAGAAGTTCCCCCACGCCTGGATGAACACAAAGATGAACACCACTCCAAGCCCCTGTCCCATGAGCGGCAGAACGATGGTCCGTAACGTCGTCAGGTTCGATGCCCCGTCCATCCACGCCGCCTCTTCCAATTCCAGGGGAACCGAGTCCATGAAGTTCTTGGCCATCCAGATCGCCATGGGCAACGTGGTGGTGGCCATGAAGAAGATGGTCGCAGCCATGGAGTCCAGGAGCTGCAATTGAACGAACAAGCCGTAGACCGGGACCATGATGGCGGTCACTGGCAGTGAAGTGCCGAACAGCACCGTATACATGAAGGGCTTGTTGAACCGGGACTGGTATCTGGACAGCGGGTAGGCGGCCAGGACGGCTGCAAGTACGTTCACCAGGGCAGTACCGGCCGATAAGACGAAGCTGTTGAGCAGCGGACGGCCCAAGAGCTCCGGTGTCAGGACGGCGCTGAAGTTAATCATCGACGGCGCCGACGGCACCTTGGTCTGGTACCCCGCTTGAGGGTCGACGGCGGCCAGCACCAGCCACAGCAGCGGCGCCGCAAAGCACAGGCCGATCACCAGCAAAGCGACGTCGGCACCAAGCCTGGCCCTGGAGCCCTTCATGCGCGCCGCTCCCGCAGCAGCCACACGTACACCGCACCAAAGACCATTCCCAGCAGGATGAGGACCGATGCTACCGCTGTGCCATAACCGATGTCCCCGAACTTGAATGCTTCCTGGTAGGCGAGAACAGGCAAGGTTGTGCTGGCGTTGGCGGGTCCCCCCGCTGTCATTACCCAGATGAGGGTAAACACGGCCAGTGTCTGCAGGGTGATCAACATCAGATTGGTGGCGATGCTGTTCCTGATCAGCGGAAGGGTGATGAACGTGAGCCGCTGCCACCCCCGGGCACCATCCATGAGCGCGGCCTCGGAGACATCCCGGGGAACATTCCCCAGCGCTGCACGGTACACGAGCATGGAGAAGGCCGTACCGCGCCAGGTGTTGGCCAGGATGATGGCCACCAGCGGGAACGAATACAGCCAATCCAAGCCGTGGGTTCCCAGTGCAGCCAGTATCTGGTTCAAAGTGCCGTCGCGGTTGAAGTACGCGTATGCCGCGAACGCAGCCACGATTTCAGGGAGAACCCAGGCAGCCACCACGGCTGTGCCCACCCAGTCCGACACGGTTTTGCGTGAGCGTGTCATGAGCAGGGCGATCAGCAGGCCGAGGAGATTCTGGCCCAGCACGGCCGAAGCAGCAACGAAAACGACGGTGAGCCACGTAGCCATGGGAAAGGCGTCGTCGGTAAACATCCGGACGTAGTTCTCCGCGCCCACCCATTGCGGCTCCCTTGCCGCTTTTCCGGTCAGGGCCGCGTCCGTGAAGGAGGCGTAGAACGACCAGGCCACGGGAGCGAGCAGGAAAACCAGGAGGAGCAGAATGGCCGGGGCTACTGGCAGGAGCCGCGAGAGGCGGCGAATCTTCATCGCTGCAGGACCTTGTCCTCACCTACCAGTTTGCGGACAGTGGCATCGTACTCCGCGGCGGCCTCCTGGGGGCTCTGCCTGCCTGTGATGACCGATTCCGTGGCGACCTGGACAGCGGTGGAAATCCGCGGATAGTCAGCAGTTGCCGGCCTGTAGCGCGTCACGTCCACCAAGGCGGACACGTCCTTGACGAAAGGATTCGCTGCAAGATAACCCGCCTCAGCGGCCACGTCCGTTCGAACGGCGATCTGCGAGTTATTGATGTCGTACGCCAAGGCGTTTTTCTTGTTCAGCGCGGTGGCGAGGAACTGGAAGGAAAGATCGGGGCTCTTGGTCCCAGCACCCACAGCCAAGGTCCAACCTCCCGACATGCTGACGCTGCCTGGTTCCTGGCCCTTCTGGGTGGGGAAGGCGGCCACAGCCATGTCCTGTTCATAGCCGGCCCACTCGTATGCGCCGCCTTTTTTCCAGAACGACGGCGCGTAGGAACCTTCCACGGTGGCCGCCAGTTTGCCCTGCGGGAACCACTCTCCGAAGACTTTCTTCCAGACATTGGCATCCAGTGCTTCCGCAGGACTGACGGCGAGTTTCTCGTCATAGAGGGTCTTCAGGAACGCCAGGGAGTCAGTGAAACCCTGGGAACCGACCACCCACTTCCTTTGGTCCTCGTCGTAGAGGGTGCTGCCGGTCCCGTAGAGGAGCTCATAGAAGCTCTGCATCACTGTGCCTTCGCCCGTACCCTTGCCGGCGTACATGGTGAAGGGAATCACTGTGGAATCGGCGGCTTTGACCTTCCGGGCCATCGCCAGAATGTCGTCCCAGCTTTCCGGTTGCCACGGAACAGCAATCCCGGCCTTCTGCAGCACGGCTTTGTTGTACCAGATCGCACGCGTATCCGTGCCCAGCGGCACTGCGTAGATTCCCCCGTCGTCTGCACGGCCGGCCGCCTTCGCGGCTTCGCTGAATTTCGCCCAGTCTTCCCATTTCCCAAGGTAACTGTCCAACTTGAGCAAGTAGCCGGCGTCGACGTCGGAGCGTACTTTGAACGTGTCTTCGTAGAAGACATCCGGTGCTGTGTCCGGGGACCGCTGCGCCAAGGCGAGTTTCGTCCCGTAGTCGTCATCGTTGGCCTGGATGGGCTGGAGGTCAACCGTCACGCCGGAATTGGCCGCCTCGAATTCCTTCTTGGCATCCTGCATCACGGCATCGAGCGCTGTGAAGGCATCGGTTTTTTGGTACACGATCTTCAGGGTCGTTTTCCCGGCTGCGTCCGGCGTGGACGAACACGACGTCACCCCGGCAAGAATGGCAGCTACGGCAATTGCGGCCACTATCTTCATGGATCGCATGGTCTTCACTGGGCGCATGGTGCTCCAATCAGTCAAACGTGCGCTGCTGGGTCAGCCCTCCAGCAGAAGCCGTTGGGCGCGGGGGGCAAGCATGTGCTCCAGGACCAGGCAAGCAGCACCGATGGCACCAACGTCTTCGCCTACGCCGGTCCCCACGACTTCGAGCCCGTGGATCATGCGGGCGGCGTTGTTTTTGTCCAGGAGGCTGGGAACGCGATCCAGGAAATAAGGTGACATGCGGCCCCAGAACGGTCCCCCGAAGACCACACGCTCCACGTCCAGGGTGTTGGTCACCACGGAGACCGCCCGCGCCACGAGCGTTGCCGACTTATCCAAAATCGCTATGGCGCGTTCATCACCGGCGTCGGCCTTGTCGCACAACTCCGCGTAACGTTCCTGCACTTCAGGACCGTCCGCCCCGTGGCGGTTCCCGTCCAGGACGCCTGCCGCTTCGGCTTCGGCCACCAACACCTGCGGAATACAGGATGACTTGACGCAACCCTGAAGCCCGCAATCACATTGCGGCCCTCCCGGGTCAACCACGATGTGGCCTATTTCGCCGGCGTTGCCGGAGGTCCCGCGCACTACCTCATCGTTGAGGACGATGCCGCAACCGATGCCGGTTCCCATGTACATGAAAACGAAGCTTCCCGCGCCGCTCGCGCCGCCGGCCCAGGTCTCGGCCACCGCCGCACTGGTGACGTCCTTGTCCACCAGCGTTTCCAGGCCCGTGGCATCTGCCAGTGCCTCCCGGATCCGCACCCTGTTCCAACGCGTCAGCAGTGGCGGCTCCACCACGGAACCTTCGTCGAGGTCGATCGGACCCGGAACTGCAACACCCAGCCCGGCAATCTTTGACGCGTCGACACCCGACTCCTCGATGAGTGACTGGATCTGTTCGGCGATGCTGGTGATCACCCCTGCGGGGTCGCCACCGGGAGTGGCCATCCGGGAGTGCTTGACGACATCGCCCAGCAGGTCCAGTACGACGAAAGTGATGACTGCAGGGTCCAGGTGCACTCCCACGGCGTACATTCCCGCAGGGTTGAGGCGGAGGATAGTGCGCGGCTTTCCCGGACCGGACCCTTCTTTGCCTGCCTCGACGATGAGCTGCTGGTCAAGGAGTCGTCGGGAGATATTCGAAATCGTTTGCGGCGACAGCCCCACGATCTGCGCCAGTTCCACACGGCTGAGTCCGCCCGAAGACCGCCGGATCGCCTCCAGAATGACGGTCAGGTTGAAGTCCCCCATGCGGGGTAGGTTGGTTCCGCGCCTCGGTGTCGGCTGCCGGATCTCAGTCACTGATGCCCCTAGTCATTCGGAAAATCTTCGTCGAATTTGGTCTCTGTGTGCATCGTACGACACCACTGCTCCCACGGATACGAGCACACGCTGGCTCGGAAGTCAGGGGTTGGTAACGATGACACTGCATTGTATGCGAGCACAGTTCATTGACACGTCACGAACAGCCCTCAAGGCTTCCTGCTGCGCGTCACCGTGAACTTTGGATTACGGCCTTCTTCCACGGTGGGGCCGATCAGCCGTTCAAGCGTCGGCCGGTAGCGCAGGTGACTGTTGTACACCGTCCACAACTCCCCGCCCGGCGCCAGGACGCGGGCGGCTGCTTCAAACATCCGCATCGCGGCACCGGCATGCACGCTGGCGCCCAAGTGGAAGGGAGGATTCAGCAAGATGAGATCGGCGCTGGCCGGTGGGAGCGACGACATGGCGTCGTCGTGGAGTACGGTGATCCGCTCCCCCAGTCCGTTTGCCATAGCGGTGCCCCTTGCCGAGGCAGCGGCCGCGGCAGATTGGTCGGTGGCGATAACCCGTGCTTTCTTTTGCCGCGAGGCAACCATGGTGGCGAGGATACCCGTCCCGCACCCCAGGTCCACCACACACCGCGCCTGGGGCATGCGGTCAAGGAATGTCAGCAGATAGCGCGTCCCAATATCAAGGCGTGCCCCCGCAAAGACTGCACCTTGGGCACTGACGGTGATTCCCAGTTCGGGCAAGGGCTCAACCACAGGAAAGGGCGGGGCAGCATTGACCGGCCTGGCGTCCCGCGCCACCAGGACCCGGGACTTTTGGCGGGCCAACTGTGGCTGGACGGAGCCAAAATACTTTTCCAGCACACTGTTCATGCCGATTGTCATGTGCTTTACGCGACCACCGGCGAGCAAAACAGCACCCGGGGCAGCAAACCGTGCAACGGCGTCGGCGATCTCCTCCAACTCCGCCAGGGCTTTAGGCAACTGCAGCAGCACCAGCTCCGCATCCTCAAGCAGTTCCCTGCCGAGCTCCAGCGGGCTGAATTTCCCCTCGGCACCGGCCCCCTGCGCATTGCGCATTAAGGCCAGCCTCCCGGAGAAAAGGTCCTGGTGGACGCGGACATGTTCGACGCCGAGCCCCGCCAAAGCGCCGAGGGTCAACGCACCGTACCGGTCGCCGATGACGGCAATCCTGGTATCGGGAGAGCTGTATTCGACGGCGGTTTCCAAGAGCAGCTTGTCCGTGGCGTCGTAGGCCTGCAAGTTGTCGGCCTCTACGTCCGGCAACCTGCTCAATGAGTCAAAGAGCGCCCCAAGATCCAATACCGCCACTAGGAGGTTCCCGCTTTCTTTGCTTCAATAACCGGCCGCTGCCGGCGTCTCGACTTTATGGGTGCTTCGGAGGAAGCTTAAGCTGGCACTACGCAAACACCTGTCCTCCTCCGCGCGGTGAGAAGACCCCGAAGGTGGCCGGCATTCGTCACGGCGACCCCAGGAGCCAGGCGCCGGGACCACCCGTCACTGGGCTCCCCTTTCCCTTGCGAGAAGCCATGAGTGTCAATGTTGTCACGAACCTGGACGCAAAGTCCCACAACTCTCCCGACGAAACCCGGCGTGCGGACAAAACCGTAGTGGACCTGGTCACTGTGGGAGATTACACCATCGCCCGTATGACGTTTGAACCAGGCTGGACGTGGGCAGACTGCATCAAGCCTGCCGCCGGCACCGATTCGTGCCAGTTAAGCCACGTCGGGTTCTGCGTTTCCGGTTCCTTGGAAGTCGAAACAAACGACGGCGGCAAGATCAGCATTTCCCCGGGGTCCTCCTACTCCATCCCTCCTGGACACAACGCCCGGGTGGTAGGAGATCAGCCATTCCAGGGCATCGAGTTCGTCAGCGGAGCCGAATTTGCCGAAGCCCTCAAGTAGGCGTCCGGGCTGGAGCTGCGGTTCAGACCGAAAGCAAAAGACCCCGCTCGATTGAGCGGGGTCTTTCTACCGGAGTGGAGCTGAGGGGACTCGAACCCCTGACCCCCTGCATGCCATGCAGGTGCGCTACCAGCTGCGCCACAGCCCCGGATTTGCTGACTTCATCAGGAAGTATTTCTCTTCCCGTCGAAGCAACTCGTCAATACTAACCACAATCCCAGCGGAAGAGAAATCGCCGGAAGGTGAGGTGCATCACGCCGGGCGCCCGTCCTTCGGGAGACCCGCGCGACCGAGGTGCGTGGAACGAACCACTGCACCTCCCCCCAAAAACGGGCCGCGCGGAGTCTCCCAAAATGACGTGCTCCAAGGAGTCTAGGATCCCGGCGCCGGAAAACAAAACCGTCCAGTCGGTTTCCCTGCCTTTCCGCACTTGCGCGGTGATAGCGTTGTGAAATCCCGACGGCGGCTACTTCCGCCGCCAGCCCACCATGAGAGGTCCTCACAACGGATGCAGCAACGCGCGCAGGAAACCCGGCTGGCCGTCATTGAAGGGGCGGCATCGGTCTTCGCCGGGATCGGTTATGCGAAGGCGAGCCTGGCTGACATCATCGCGCACGCCGAGGTGACAAAGGGGGCACTGTACTTTCACTTCACGTCCAAGCGGGACCTGGCGCTTGCAGTGATCGAAGAACAACATTCCAAGGTCCTGGCTGCAGGTTCCGACATCCTGGGCACCAGCGCACCTGCGTTGGACAAGATCATCGCGCTCTGCAGGATGTTTGGCCGGCAACTCCTGGACGAACCGATCGTCCGGGCCGGTATACGCCTTACCTTTGAAGCTTCAGCGTTCGAGGCAGACGTGTCCGGGCCTTACGAGGACTGGATCGCCACGGTAGAGGGCCTTCTGGGGCAGGCCAAGGTTGAGGGCGCGGTCCGCGCGGACCTGGATGCCGCCGCCTTCGGCCGGTACCTGGTGGCCTCCTTCACCGGCGTCCAATTGGTTTCCGACGTACTGACCGGACGCGACGACGTGCTGCAGCGCATAGAGCAAATGTGGGAATTCATGCTGCCGGCCCTGTCTCCCGTCCGACCGGGCTCACCGGACTAGCCCGGCACCGGGCGGGTCTTTTAGCCCACCCCAGGGTCGGCAGCTTCGTGCCGGGAATCCGGACACGAAAAAGGCCCCGCCTCCCTCACCGGATGATCCAGGAAGAGAAGCGGAGCCTCATAGGGTGGAGCTGAGGGGACTCGAACCCCTGACCCCCTGCATGCCATGCAGGTGCGCTACCAGCTGCGCCACAGCCCCATATTCTTGCTGCTTCACGCTTGGCTTTGGAAGCCATCCGCGCCGAAGCAACTCAAATATCTTAGAACAGCATTTCCGATAATTCCAAATCGGGCATATTCGCTTGCCGCAGCGTCCTAGGCCTCGGAATCCTCCGAGGTTGCAGCCTTGGCGGAAGCGTCATCACCGAGTTCAAGATCTACCACGGGGCAGTCCTTCCAGAGGCGCTCCAATGCATAGAAGACGCGGTCTTCCGCGTGCTGGACGTGGATGACAATGTCGGCGTAATCCAGGAGGACCCAGCGGCCTTCGGAGCGGCCTTCGCGGCGCACGGGCCGAAGGTCCTGCTTCAGCAGTTCCTCTTCGATCCCGTCCACGATTGCGTTGACCTGGCGCTCAGTGGGAGCTGATGCGATCAGGAAGACGTCGGTCAGCGCCAAACGCTCGCTGACATCCAGCGCGACGATGTCTTCTGCGAGCTTGTCCGCCGCGGCACGGGCAGCGTGACGGGCGAGGGTGATGGATTGTTCATGTGCAGACAAAGGGAACTCCTAGTTATGGCGCGTGGCCGGGAAATGGCGTGAGCCGTTGGGGCGGAACTATCCGCTGGTAATCATGATGATGCCGACGATCAGGGCAACCAGGCCCAATGCCAGGACGCCGTATTGCAGCAAGCGGCTCCGTTGGGCCCTGGCCAGGCCGGCAGTACTGGCATCCAGCGGATCCAGTCCATAGGCGGTACTGGCGGGCACAGGAGGCCGCTGTGTTTCTTCGCTTGTTTCTGCCGTGGAGGTGGCTTTGTTCCTGGATGACCGGGCAACCGCCTCGGCGCGGGCAAGAACCCCCGCACGCCCACGCGGAGCACGTTCCTTCGCCGGTGCCTGTACCGGATCAAGCTTGGGGCCGGACGAGGTGACCAACGGGACAAAGGTAGTGCTGGGACGCTTCATCACCGGGCGTTCGACGCCGGGAACCTTGACGAACTCCAACGGAGTCACCATGGCGAGGTTGTTCGCCGTCGAAGGACCGGCCGATGTAGAAGGCTCCTTGCCCTGCCCGGGATGGTTCAGCCCGGGCTGGTTCTGGCCAGGCCCGCTCTGCCCGGGTTGGTTCCGTTCGGCCTGATTCTGCTCTGCCAGCTTTTGCTTGGCAGCGGCACGTTTGTTCAGCACGGCCGCGCGCTCGGCCAGGGCGATCTGCTGGGCCAGGACCTCGGGATCAACGGCAAGCGGATCCTGCTCGGCAATGTGTTCGAGCTTGGAAGTCTGGTTTTGGACCTGCGCGGCAATCAGTTCGCGAACAGCAAGGGCCTGTTCCACGGACATCTCTGATTCGGCCGCTGGTACACCGCCAGACCCGGCGGGTGCCGGTGTTTTCGACTGAGGGGACGCTTGTGGCTCATCCCGCGTCGGCGGATTTTCCCCGTCTTTGTCCGCAGCCTTCGGCTTGGCGCCGGGCATGGGAACAACCGGGTTCATGGACGTGGCAACTTCTGCCTGAAGCTGCTGAAGCCGAAGCTGGCGCCGGGTGGGCGGACCGCCACCTGAGAGTTGCTCTTCCTTATCGGCGAGCTCCTTGATGGTGCGCAGTGCGGCGCGGTCACGCGCCCGGATCTGGGACGAGCGTTCCTGGGCCGCAGCACCCACCGCATCCACAGGCGCATCCGCCGCGCGACGGTTGCGTCCGTTGGAGCGCTCTGCACCGTCAGCAGGCTCTGTCTCCTGCGGGGCCGTAGGCTCCGCCTGGACTTCCGGGTTCTGTTCCCGGGCACGGCGAAGCTCACGCCTGCTGCGGATGGGTCGCTGTTCCTGGCTGCTCATTTTACAAACTCATTCAGTACGTGCTTGGTCGTCTGATCCGGACAGTGCCGGCGACAGTTCTCCTGGTACAGCGTCAGGTGCATACAGTCCATACTTTGCGATGTACTGCACCACACCGTCAGGGACCAGGTACCACACCGGGTTGCCTGCACCCACGCGGATACGGCAATCCGTGGAGGATATGGCCATGGCCGGGACTTCGAGCAAGCTTACGTCGTCAGTCCGGCCGAGGTCGTTCAGCTCGTGTCCGGGGCGGGTAACCCCCACAAAGTGGGCCAAGGACCAGAGCTCGTCCACGTCTTTCCAGGACAGGATCTGGGCCAGGGCATCCGCGCCGGTGATGAAGAAGAGGTCGGCGTCGGGGCGCTGGGCCCGAAGATCCCGAAGGGTATCGATGGTGAAAGTCGGGCCGGGCCGGTCCACGTCAACGCGGCTGACAGTAAACCGTGGGTTTGATGCCGTCGCGATAACGGTCATCAGGTACCTGTGTTCGGGTTCACTGACCAGCTTGTGCGACTTCTGCCACGGTTGACCGGTGGGCACGAAAACAACTTCGTCGAGGTCGAACTTGGCTGCGACTTCGCTTGCAGCCACAAGGTGGCCGTGATGGATGGGGTCGAAGGTTCCACCCATCACGCCCAGCCGAAGCCTGCGCTCCGACTCCCCGCGAGGTGTTGCGGCAATAATGTTAGTGGCCCTGGCCGTGGGTGTGCTTGTTCGGGTGCTGGCGGTGCGGGTCAGCGTGCTCCTCCACTGCCTCGTGGCGGTTACCCAGGTTGGTGTAGGACAGGGTTACGAACATGAGAACCAGCAGCAGGGCAAACATCGAGACGCCGAAGACCCACGGCTCGGCCCACAGCGGGGCGAGTTCCTCGTGGCCGCCTTCTGTCTCGGCGGCAATGGACGTGGCGATCTGCTGAAACAGCATCTTCTCCCCTAGTTGGTTCTCAAAGGATTTCGACGGCGGGACTCCCCGCCGTTCCGGACTTCTGTTCTATGTTACCGCGTTGCTAGCTGCGGACTTGGCCTTCACCCTGCACGATCCACTTTGTAGTGGTCAGTTCGGTGAGGCCCATGGGACCTCGGGCGTGGAGCTTCTGGGTGGAGATACCAACCTCGGCACCAAGCCCAAGCTCACCGCCGTCGGTGAACCGTGTTGAAGCGTTGACAATCACAGCCGCAGAGTCTATCTCGGCGATGAACCTCTCCGCGTTGGCGAGGTTGTTCGTCAGGATGGCTTCTGTGTGCCCGGTGGTCCACTTGCGGATGTGCTTCACCGCGTCATCCAGGCTGTCCACCATGGCCACAGCCAGGTCGAGGTCCATGTACTCAGTGGCCCAGTCGTCGTCGTCCGCGGGAACAGTCTCGACTGCGCTGCCGAGGGCAGCCGCGATCCTGTCATCGACGTGAAGTGTCACGCCCGCCTTGCGCAGTGCGGCCGCTACTGCGGGCAGGGCCGTCGACCCTGAATGCACCAGGAGTGTCTCCACGGTGTTGCAGACACTCGGACGTTGGGTCTTGGCATTGAGGAGGATCTCCACGGCCATCTCTTCACCCGCCGACTCATCAATGAAGATGTGGACATTGCCCTCACCTGTTTCGATAACCGGCACCGAGGAGTTGGTCACGACAGTCTGGATAAGCTCGCGTCCGCCCCGGGGAATGAGCACGTCCACCCGCCCGCGGGCACGCATCAGGACATTGGCACCTTCGCGGCCATACTGGTCAACTGTCTGCACGGCATCAGCAGGAAGTCCCACCGAGTCCAAGGCGTCGCGCAGGATCCGGACCAAGGCCTCGTTGGTGTTCGCGGCAGCGGAACCGCCGCGGAGGATCACGGCGTTCCCACTCTTGAGGGCGAGGCCGGCAATATCCACAGTGACGTTGGGGCGGGCTTCGTAGATGGCGGCAACAACACCCATCGGCACATTGACCTGGCGCAGGCGCAGACCGTTAGGCAGTGTCTGCCCACGGACCACGTTGCCCACGGGGTCCGGCAAGCCGGCCAGATTCTCCAATGCCGCCACCAGGCCGTCGATGCGCTCCGGAGTAAGGGTGAGCCGGTCCAGGAGAGCTGCAGACGTGCCGTTGGCGCGTCCTACGGCAACATCCTTGGCATTGGCTTCAAGGACATGCTTCCGGTTCTCAAGCAAAGCTGCCCCGATTGCACGAAGCGCACGGTCTTTCCACGCACGGTTGGCCTGTCCCAGGCGGCGTGCTGCTTTCCGGGAACGATCGGCAATGGCGTGGACAGCAGCTTCGAGTTCCTCCGGAGTCAATGGAACGCGTCCTGCCGCAGGGTTCTCCGGCGCGGTGCCGGCAGTGCCGGTAGCGTCGGAAATCACAGGGGCGTCAGGGGTCAGCGCTTCAGTCATGCACCCAGTTTAGATGAGCGCGGCCCGCGCAGAAGCACCAGATCGTCAACATGAACAACTTCGCGGTCATAGCCCCGTCCCAGCGACTGACCAAGCTCCTGGGTAGTGCGGCCCAGCATGCGGGGAAGTTCCTCCGACGAGTAGTTCACCAAGCCACGGGCCACGATGCTTCCGTCCAATGCCACCATCTCCACCGGATCACCGGCTTCGAATTCGCCCCCGACCTCCGAGATGCCGGCGGGAAGCAATGAGCGGTGCCTGTCGCGCACAGCCTTGACGGCGCCGTCGTCGAGCACCAAACGTCCCTGCACCGTCGCCAGGTGCGCGAGCCACAAGAGGCGGACGGGTTTGCGGTTGCCGTTCACGGCGAACCAGGTTCCCACGTCCTCCCCCGCCAGTGCTGCTGCGGCATTGGCCGTGGAGGTTACCAAAGCATGGATCCCGGAACTTGCGGCAATCGACGCGGCCTCGACCTTGGTCATCATGCCGCCCGTTCCCACACCGGCCTTGCCGGCCTTGCCGATGGTGACGTCCTCCAGGTCCTGGGGTCCGCGCACCAGCGGGATGCGCCGGGCGCCTTGGGACGGCGGACCGTCATAAACGGCGTCGACGTCGGACAGCAGCACCAGCGCATCGGCGCGGACCAAGTGCGCCACCAAGGCAGCCAAGCGGTCGTTGTCGCCAAAACGGATTTCATGGGTTGCCACGGTGTCGTTCTCATTGACCACCGGCACCACGCCAAGATTCAGCAGCCGATCCAAGGCCCGGAAGGCATTGGTGTGCTGGGTCCGGCGCATGAGGTCATCGGCGGTCAGCAGGACCTGGCTCACAGTTACCCCGTGTGCGTTGAACGCCTGCGTGTAGCGGGCCATCAGGAGACCCTGGCCAACACTTGCTGCCGCCTGCTGGGTGGCAAGATCCTTGGGCCGCTTTGCCAGGCCCAACGGTGCCAGCCCGGCCGCAATGGCGCCCGAAGAAACGAGGATAATCTCGGTTCCGGCGTTTCGCTTTCCGGCGAGTGCGTTGACGAGTTGCGTCAAGGACTTCTCGGAGATGCCACCCTTGATGCTGGTCAAGGAGGATGAACCCACCTTGACCACGATCCGTTTGGCGGTGGCTATCCCCTGGCGCTCCAGCCCGGCAGCGTCCTCGGAAACGTCAATGGTCCTAGTCGTCATCACCGGAATCCAGGGTGCTTTCCCTCACCGTCTGGGCACGGCGCCCGCTGACGGACTCTGTCCAGATGCCCGCCTTGCGCTCGGCTTCGAGTTCGGCGCGCGCAGCAGCCTTGGCCTCGCGGCGCTCGATCTGCTCCTCGCGCTTCTGCGAACGCGTGGGACGGTCACCGATGTCAGCAACACGGATATCGGTGCCTCGCGGAGTTGCCAAAAGTTCGGCACCGGCCATCATGGTGGGCTCCCAGTCGAAGACGACGCCGTCATCCTCGCCAATGACGACGGTATCGCCGGGCTTGGCGCCAACCTTGAACAGCTCCGTCTCAACACCAAGCTTGGCGAGGCGGTCTGCAAGGTAGCCGATGGCTTCCTCGTTCGTGAAGTCGGTCTGCTTGACCCAGCGCACGGGCTTTTCGCCCAGTACGCGGAACAGCGGCTCGAGGTTCTTCTCTTCACGACGGATCTTGAAACCGGACTCGTTGACGGCGCGCGGGCGAAGGACCGGCGGAGCCACCTTGGGGGGTGCAGCCTGGACGGCGTCGCGTGCAGCCTTGACGATTTCTGCCATGGCAAAGCCGAGCTGGCGCAAGCCTTCGTGGCTGGTTGCCGACACTTCGAAGACACGGTAGCCCCGCGCCTCCAGGTCGGGACGCACGAACTCGGCCATATCCTTGCCGTCGGGGAGGTCGACCTTGTTCAGGACTACCAGCTTGGGTCGCTCGTTCAACGGGACAACTTCACCGTCAACGCCGGCGTAGCTCATATCGACGGCGTACTTCTCCAGTTCGGCCTCAATGATGGCGAGGTCGGAGAGCGGATCGCGGTCCGATTCCAGGGTTCCGCAGTCAAGCACGTGGACCAGGGCAGCACAGCGCTCCACGTGGCGGAGGAAGTTATGACCAAGGCCCTTGCCCTCGCTGGCGCCTTCGATGAGGCCCGGAACGTCGGCAATGGTGAAGCGGACGTCTCCGGCCTGGACCACACCCAGGTTGGGGATGAGGGTGGTGAACGGGTAGTCGGCGATCTTCGGCCGGGCAGCGGACATGGCAGCAATCAAGCTGGACTTGCCCGCGGAGGGGAAGCCGACCAAGGCAATATCGGCAATGGACTTCAGTTCCAGGACGATGTCACTGGATTCGCCTTCGATGCCGAGGAGCGCAAAGCCCGGGGCGCGTCGCTTTTGCGAAGAAAGGGAAGCGTTGCCGAGGCCGCCCTGGCCGCCGGCGGCCGCAATGTATTCAGTACCCTCGCCCACCAGGTCTGCCAGGACTTCGCCGTCCTTGGTCTTGACCACGGTGCCGTCAGGGACCGGAAGAATCAGGGTCTCGCCGTTCTTGCCTCCACGCCAGTCGCCCATGCCGGGGCCACCATTGGTGGCGTGCCTGTGGGGTGCGTGGTGGTAATCAAGCAAAGTGGTGGTCTGGGCTGACACGCGGAGGATGACGTCGCCGCCGTTGCCGCCGTTGCCGCCGTCGGGACCGCCGAGCGGCTTGAACTTTTCCCGCTTAACGGAGACACAGCCGTGGCCGCCGGTTCCGCCGGATACGTGCAGGACTACCCGGTCTACAAAGCTCGCCACGTGGATCTCCTCTATTGCTGTTGCCAGCGCTGTTGCAAAAACCAGCGCGCCTGAGGGCGCCCTAGTCGATTGTAATGCGGTTAAAAGAACGGTGGAGCGGGCCGCTTGGCCCGCTCCACCGGTTCAGAACTTGTTGTTACTCTGCAGCTGCAGCAGCAACGATGTTCACTACGCGACGGCCGCGGCGAGTACCAAACTCAACCGCACCGGCCTGCAGGGCGAACAGGGTGTCGTCGCCACCGCGACCGACGCCTGCACCCGGGTGGAAGTGGGTGCCGCGCTGGCGAACGATGATTTCGCCGGCGGAGACTACCTGACCACCGAAGCGCTTGACGCCCAGGTACTGTGCGTTGGAGTCACGACCGTTGCGAGTGGAACTCGCGCCTTTTTTGTGTGCCATGTGAAATGCCTGCCTCTAAATTTCTGGGGAAACTGAAAAACCTGAACAGCGGGTAACGAAAGTTACGCGATGCTGGTGATCTTGATCTTGGTCAGTTCCTGACGGTGACCCTGACGCTTCCGGTAGCCGGTCTTGTTCTTGAACTTCTGGATGACGATCTTCGGACCACGGAGGTCTTCGAGGATCTCAGCAGTAACCTTGACGTTGGCCAGTTCCGCTGCTGCGGAGGTGACCTTGTCGCCGTCAACCAGGAGCAAGGCGGGCAGCTCAAGCGTGCTACCGGCTCCACCGGGGACGCGGTTAAGCGTTACGTAGTCTCCAACGGAAACTTTTTCTTGGCGGCCGCCTGCGCGGACAATCGCGTACACCACTTGGGTACTCACTTCTCTCGACGTTTATAACTAAATTTGCGTGCGGAACCTGTCACCGGAATCAGGCTTGGTTCGCGCTGTGCCTCAACGCCGTGGACTTCTGTTCGAAGTCCGCGAGTCATCCCATGAACAATTCCAAGGGGCATAACCCAAGTGTTGGCGTAAGCACCGAAGATCAAGATTACGCTAGTTTGACCCTCAGCTGCAAATGAGGCCGGGACCGGAGGCTACCCCGTGACTTGCATCACGAGGTGTAACGGACTCTCCCGGCACCGTGCCCATACAGCCTACAGGGTTTGGCGGCGATTAACGTGATCACGCCCGCGACGCGCGGGACAAGCCATGCTTTTCATCCCGGTTCAGTCCCGATTCAACAGGCCGGGCCACCCTGGGTGTAGAGCCGCGGAGCATCAAAGAACGCCGTCTCGTAGCGGCAGGACTGCCTGAAAGCCTCAAGCATCTCCGCACGTTCACGCCCGGAAGCGGCAACGGCCGCCGCGTCTGTGAAGTTGATCGCCATCCTTGTGGCGGAGGCAAAGTCCTCGTCGGCGTACGTCCGCAGCCAGTCCGCATAGGGATGCCCGCCGGAGGCCCCGGCCTCGACGAACGCGGCGTGGAGCTTTTGACCCACTTCCGCATACAACCAGTAGCAGGGCAGGATCGCCGCGAGGACCACCGCATAGCTGCCTGACGCCGTCGTTGCCAGCAGATGGTCCACATAGGCTTTGGTGACCGGTCCGGTGACGCCCGAAGCCTCACGGGAGCTCAACCAGTTCCTGTGCAGTTCCGATTCAACTTCCAGGCACTGCCGTGAGCTCCTGGCCCAGAACAGCTGTTCTTCCTCGGTGGGCGCCAACGCACCTGCACGGGCAAGGACCCTGGAATAGCCATTGAGATAGATGGCGTCCTGCGCAAGGTAGTAGCTGAACGCCGGCTCCGGCAAATGCCCCGACTGCAGTTCCTGGATGAAGTTGAGGCCGTGGATTTTTTCAAGCTCCGGGATGGCTTCCTTCCACAAAGTGGCAGCAAATCCGCCAGGCTGGAGGACGCGCTGGTGGTGGAAGTGGTCCACAGGCCCGTTGCCCCGGCCCACTTCCAGCTCCCCTGCGCTCCTCAGGGCCTGGAGCAGCCACGGTTTCGCTTCGCGCAGTGAGGCCTCCCAGTCGCCCGTGCGCGCCTGGACGGTAGCCAAGGCGGACGACAACGAGCATCCAGTGCCATGGCTGTTCCGGGTCGCAATCCTTGGACCTGCCACTTCGATGACGTCCTGCCGCAACAGCCCGCTGGTGTTGATCAAGGCATCGGGGCATTCCGAGCCGGCCAGATGACCGCCCTTGACCAAGACCGTGTTTCCGCACTCAGCTGCCAGTCGCTTGCCCTGCTCCAATGCCGATGC
This sequence comes from Paenarthrobacter sp. CC6, assembly GCF_040560085.1. Classification (NCBI taxonomy): domain Bacteria; kingdom Bacillati; phylum Actinomycetota; class Actinomycetes; order Micrococcales; family Micrococcaceae; genus Paenarthrobacter; species Paenarthrobacter sp. CC6. Next base: position 364,499 of record NZ_JARDAN010000006.1, read on the forward strand.
CCAATCAGCAGCCTCGGTTTCCCCCAGCAAAATGGCAAGCTCGGGCAGGTTCGGCGTGATCAGGTCCGCCAATGGAAGCAGGGAACGAAGGGCCTCCCCTGCGGATTCGGTCAGCAGGCGGTCACCGCTGGTGGCCACCATCACGGGATCAAGAACCACGACGGCGGGGCGCACCGATTCGAGCCAACTGCGCACCTCGTCAATAACAGCCGCGTCGCCGAGCATCCCGATCTTCACGGCGTCGATGACGATATCGGTACTGACGGCGTCCAGTTGCTGGCGCAGGAACTCCACGGGTGGTACGTGCACACCGCTGACACCCAGGGTGTTCTGGGCCGTCAAAGCCGTAATGGCAGCCATGCCATATCCACCGTGGGCGGCGATGCTCTTCAAATCAGCCTGGATTCCGGCTCCTCCGGACGGGTCGGAGCCCGCGATGCTAAGTACCCGGGGGGTTCGTCTGCGGTCCTCCGCCAGCGGATAAACAGCGGAAGATGACAATGCGGCCATGAGGACATCCCTTCGCCGGTGCTAACCGGACAGGTTCAACGGGTTTGGATCTCAGCCTGGCCCATCGCCTGGCACCCCGTGTCAGTCCCCCAGCCTAGCGCACCGGCAGACAGCAAAAGGCCCCGCAATTCCCGCTGGTAGCGGAACTGCGGGGCCTTGGTGCGGTCACAAACGGTTAGAGTTCGGAGGCCGGTACGCCGACGCCCAGGATGATGGGTTCGTCCGGGGCCGCTTTCCTGACCGGCTCCGCAGGCGCCTTGGACTCGTGCGCCGATCCCTTCGCGGCCGTAGCGGTCACGTCGTGGTGCTCAACAGTGGTCTCGTTGGCCGCGCCTTGGGCCCTGCTTGCACTGCGGTTCCGGCGGCTACGACGACCCCGCGATGCTGAGGGGGCTTCGTCTGCGGCCGGAGCCGGAGCTTCAGTCGTCGGGGTGTCCGCAGCCTTCGGGGCTTCGACAGCTTCCTTGGCTTTCCGGTCCTCAGGCGACGGTGCCGCGCCAAGGTGCGAGAAAGCTTCGGCCAGACGGTCCAGGCTCATGGCCGGCTGGGCTGCCTGCGGCTCATCGTGGTGTTCAACGAAAGGCAAGGCAACCTCTTCGCCGCCAAAACGCAGCACTGGAGTAGCCCGGCCTTCGCGGACAGCGGCGTCGTGTGCCGCGGCTTCCTGAGCCGTCGGGGCAGCGGAGACCGAACCGGCGTCGGGACCATGCTCCCCGGCCGCCCGGGTTTGCTCCTCTGCCTTGTGGAGCTCGTCATCGTGAAGGTGGGCGGCATGCGCGGCCGCTGCAATCGTCGCCAGTGCAGCCCGGGTTGCTTCGGCTTTTGCCTGACGGGCAGGGTCCTGGGCTTCCGGGTGTGCTGCCGGTGCCGCAACAGGGGCGGACGGCGTCGAATGGACCTGGGCCGGCGCTTCGACCGTTCCCTGGGCGCCGCCCTTGCCGCGGCGACGCTTGCGCTCGGTGCGGGCTGTGGACTGCTGTGCTTCGGTGTGCGGACGGTGCTGCTCGGCTGCCACGGTGTTGGCGCGGCGGTGCTCCACGGGCTCGTCATGCGTCACGACACCGCGGCCTGCGCAGTGCTCGCACTGCTCACCGAAGACTTCAAGGAGACCGGTGCCCATGCGCTTGCGGGTCATCTGGACAAGGCCCAGTGACGTTACTTCAGCAACCTGGTGCTTGGTACGGTCGCGGCCCAGGCACTCCACCATGCGGCGGAGAACGAGGTCGCGGTTGGATTCCAGGACCATGTCGATGAAGTCGATGACGATGATGCCGCCGATGTCACGCAGGCGAAGCTGGCGAACGACTTCCTCGGCAGCTTCAAGGTTGTTCTTGGTAACTGTCTCTTCCAGATTTCCACCACTGCCGGTGAACTTCCCCGTGTTGACGTCCACCACCGTCATGGCTTCGGTGCGGTCAATGACCAGCGAGCCACCGGATGGCAGGAAGACCTTGCGTTCCAGGGCCTTGTGGATCTGCTCGTCGATGCGCCAGGCAGCGAAGATGTCTTGATCCTTGGTCCATTTTTCAAGGCGGCCCACGAGGTCGGGGGCAACATAGGTTACATAGGCCTCGATGGTGTCCCAGGCGTCGTCACCGGAGACGATCAGCTTGGAGAAGTCCTCATTGAAGACGTCACGGACAACCTTGATGGTGAGGTCCGGTTCGCCGTAAAGCAGTTCCGGTGCCAGCACCTTGGTGGAGGAAGCTTGCCCTTCGATACCTTCCCACTGCGCGCGCAGACGGTTGATGTCGTGGGTCAGTTCTTCTTCCGAGGCACCTTCAGCGGCCGTACGGACGATGACTCCGGCGTTTTCCGGCAGGCGGTCCTTCAGGATCCGCTTGAGGCGGTTGCGTTCGACGTCGGGCAGCTTGCGGGAGATGCCGGTCATGGATCCACCCGGCACGTACACGAGGTAGCGGCCCGGAAGTGAGATCTGGCTTGTGAGGCGGGCACCCTTGTGACCCACCGGATCCTTGGTCACCTGGACCAGGACGGAGTCGCCGGACTTCAGCGCATTCTCGATCCGGCGCGGCTGGCCCTCCAGGTTCACTGCATCCCAGTTGACTTCACCGGCGTACAGCACCGCATTGCGGCCGCGTCCGATATCAACGAATGCAGCTTCCATGGATGGCAGGACGTTCTGGACCTTGCCGAGGTAGACGTTGCCGATCAGGGAGTCCTGCTGGGTCTTGGACACGAAGTGCTCGGCCAGGACGCCATCTTCAAGGACTGCGATCTGGATTCTGTCGTCGCGCTGGCGGACGATCATTTGCCGGTCCACGGATTCGCGGCGTGCCAGGAACTCGGCTTCGGTAATCACCTGGCGGCGACGTCCGGTCTCGCGGGACTCGCGGCGACGCTGCTTCTTAGCCTCGAGCCGGGTGGAGCCCTTGACGCTTGCGACCCGGTTGGAAGGAGCCGTTTCCGTGATGGGCCGGGGGGCGCGAACGCGGGTTACCGTGTTGGGCGGGTCGTCATCCGAGCCGCCCGTCAGTTCAAGGTCCTGGTCTCCACGACGCCGACGACGACGGCGACGCGACGTGACGCCTTCCTCGAGGGCTTCAGCTGCGGGAGTTTCTTCGTCGCCGGAGTCATTGCTGTCTTCGGTGTCGTTCTCGTCGCGTTCAGTGCCACGGCGCCCGCGGCGGCCGCGGCTCCGGCGACGGCGACGACTGCCACCCTCGTCCAGCTCACCGTCTGCGGCTGCTTCAGCGTCGTCTTCCGGCTCGTCGTCCGTCTCTTCCACGGCCGCAACGCGCGGGACAGTGGTGAGGTCAGGGGCCTGGAAGATCATCGACGTGATGGAAACCGGCTCCATAAACAGCGAGGTGGCAGCGGCAGGAGCAGCTTCCTCGGCCGGAGCCTCTTCCTCAGCAGCAGGTTCTTCCGGCTGGGCGCCGGCTTCCGGCGTCGTGGTTTCTTCAACAACTTCAGCAACTGCGGGCGTCTCTTCTGCCTCCACCTTGGGCTTGGCAGCACGACGACGGCGGACCGGCTTTTCGGGGGCAGCTTCAGGGACGGCTTCGGGCTGGGTTTCGGCAGAAGGCTCCTGGCCTGCGGCGGTTTCATCGCCGAGGCCGGGCAAGGGCTCGGTTGGCTCAACCTTCTTGCGGGACCGGGTGCGGCGTACGGGCTTGGCGTCAGCCTCGGGAGTTTCCGCAACTGCGGGCGTCCCAGTGGCAGGGGCCTCAGTTGCCTCTACCTCAGCAACTGCCTTGGGCGCAGCCTTGCGCCGGGTCCGGGTGGTTTTCTTGGGCGCTTCCGCAGTGTCCGCGGGAGCTGCCTCATCATTAACGGCTACAACCTGGTCATTATCCATATGTGGCAACACTCCTGCCCCAGCGACACCGCCACATCCGGCGCCCAGAGGGGCAAATATTGTCAAAACCCGCAGGCGTTGACAGAAGTCGGTAGTATGCCTTCCGGTTCGCACCATCATTGGGGTGCGGCAGCCCTGGAAGGCCGGCGGCTTAGTTCTGAAACCCGTTGTTCTGCTGCCACAACCAGGTGCCGTCCATTGTTATGGCGGGCCTACCGAGGATCGACGTGATCCGGGCATGCCCAGCTCATACTGGCGGTCTTGGGAACAAGTCACCGGACCGGAATCCGAATGTGGGTCGGCTTCCAGCCATGTTCATTCTCTCACACCCGCGCGACATCGCCCGTTAGGACGCTGTGTCGTCCGGATCGGCACAAGCTGGGCGCAGCCCACAGCCAGCGGCGTTAGAATCCTCCCAAGAACCCTTCCCGGCCCGCCGGGGCACAACGTCGAAAAGGATCCGATCCGCGATGCCGAGCACCGCCAGGGAAAACCTGGCCATCAATACCTCCACCACTGCGGGAGAGTCGTCCGCACAACAGGAGAAGTTGCCGAGGACTGTCCGCGACAAGCCCTTCGCCTGGCTCCTCCTGGTCACCGGCGTCATCGGTTGGCTGGCGTCCGGGGCGTTGGTCCTGGAGAAACTGGAAGTCCTCAAGGACCCCAACCATGTAACGGTCTGCGATGTGAACCCGTGGATTTCGTGCGGAGCCGTGATGCAAACACCACAGAGCTCCGTGTTCGGATTCCCCAACATGTTCATCGGCATTGTGGCCTTTGCCGTCATCATCACCACGGCCATGGGCCTTCTCGCCGGCGCCAGGTTCTCGCGCGGCTACTGGCTTGGACTGCAGGCGGGCGTGACCCTCGGTTTCGTGTTCGTTGTCTGGCTGTGGTCGCAGGCCCTGTACGTCATCAATGTACTGTGCCCGTTCTGCATGGTGGTGTGGGCCGTCATGATCCCCCTCTTTGTCTGGGTGACCATCCGGAACATCTCCCACGGCGTCATCAAGGCACCGCCGGGCTTGACCAAGTTGCTGGGCGATTCCGGGTGGATCATTGTGGCCCTGCTGTATGTCGCGGTCATCGCCACGATCTTCTTCGCCTTCATCCACGTTTTCGCTGGGACGTCCGGCTACTAAACCCCTCCGCGGGGTGACAGCTAAGGCCAATGTTCGACTCGAACATTGGCCTTAACTGTCAGGTCGGTGCGGCGTGGTTAGCCGGCGAACCAGATCTTGATCTCGCGCTCGGCCGATTCAACGGAGTCGGAGCCGTGGACGAGGTTCTGCTGTACCGCCAGGCCCCAGTCGCGGCCGAAGTCGCCACGGATGGTGCCCGGAGCCGCCGTCGTCGGATCCGTCGTTCCGGCCAGTGAGCGGAAGCCTTCGATGACGCGGTGGCCCTCGAAGACGGCAGCGATGACCGGTCCGCTCAGCATGAACTCAACCAGCGGCTCGTAGAAGGGCTTGCCCACGTGTTCCTCGTAGTGCTGCTCCAGCAGCTCACGGGTGGCGTTGACCTTCTTCAGTTCGGCCAGGGTGTAGCCCTTGGCCTCGATGCGGGCGAGGATGCTCCCGCCCAGGTTGCGGGCGACGCCGTCGGGCTTGACCAGGACGAGGGTCCGTTCAATGCTCACAGTTGCTCCAATGTGATGTGTTCAGTGACTTACGTTCGGTGGTTTTCCCAGCCAGTTTACGGGGTTTGCGGGCCGGCTTCTTCACCGTGGGCAGCGTCCCATTCCGCCTGTTCACGGTCGCGCTGGGCCACCTCACGGTCGATCCTCATGCCGGCACGGATCCCGTACCACCAGCAGATGGCAAAGAGGATGCCGACAATGAACATCATGGGCTCGGCCAATCCCGTCAGGATCAGCACTACCTGCAGCACCCATCCCAGTCCGATGCCCCACGGCCTGGACAGCACGGCACAGGCAAGGACCAGCACCACGCTCAGGGCAATTCCGACGCCCAGGATGATGCCCGGATCGACTTCGCCGCGCTTCAGGCCGAAAACAGCCAAGGTGCCGAAGAAAGCCACGAAGGCTTCGAGCAGCAACACCGTGGACGCAAACATCACTTTGGTGGACCGGCGCTTCTTCGGCATGCCGGGACGCCATTCGCGCTGCGCTTTGGTCATTTTCGCCATGCTAGGCACTCGCCTTTCCCAGCAGGATCCGAGCCTCGGCCACCACCGTGATGGAACCCGTCACCAGGACACCGCCCGCCAGGTCATCGTTGGATTCGGCACGTTCGACAGCCCACTCAATGGCGTCGTCGAGCTTCTCGGCGATATGCACGTTGTCCTCGCCAAAGCCAAGATCGATGGCGAGTTCAGCCAGTTCCGCTGCCGGGACGGCGCGCGCCGAGTTGGACTGCGTGAAACAGAACTCCTCGGCGAGTCCGCCGAGGGATTCCTTGAGGGTCTTCAGGATTTCCTCCGCGTCCTTCTCGCGCAGGACCCCAACCACCACCACCAGTTTGCTGAAGGTGAATGCCTCCTGGATTGCTTCTGCCGTGACACGAATGCCGTCCGGGTTGTGGGCTGCGTCAACCACTACCGTGGGTGCGGTCCTCACGACTTCCAACCGGCCGGGAGATGTCACGGTGCCGAATGCTTCCTTCAGCACCTCGGCGTCCAGTTCCTTCTCTCCCCCGCCGAAGAATGCCTCAAGGGCGGCCACGGCAACAGCGGCGTTCTCGGCCTGGTGGGCACCGTGCAACGGCAGCAGAAGATCCTCGTAGCGCCCGGCGAGTCCCTGGATGGTCAGGACCTGGCCACCCACGGCCACACTGCGGGACTCGACGCCGAACTCGACGCCCTCGAAGCGGAAAGGCACGTCCACTTCACGGGCCTTTTCCAGCAGGACCTGGGCCGCGTCCACCGGCTGGGCCGCACTTACCAGGAAGCCGCCGGCTTTGATGATTCCGGCCTTCTCGTAGGCAATGTCCTCGGTAGTGTCGCCCAGGAGGTCCGTGTGGTCCAGCGAGATCGGCGTGATGACCGAGACCTGGCCGTCTCCGACGTTGGTGGCATCGGTGATGCCTCCCAGGCCGACTTCAATCACTGCGACATCCACCGGCTGGTCCGCGAACACCGCGAAGCCAAGAATGGTCAGGCATTCGAAGTACGTCAGGCGCGGCTGGTTCTCCGCAACGAGCTCGTTGTCAACGATTTCCAGGTACGGGCGGATCTCATCCCAGATGCGTACGAACGTCGCGTCCGGTACCGGCTCGCCATCAATACTGATGCGCTCAGTGACCTTTGACAGGTGCGGGCTGGTGTAGCGGCCCGTGCTGAGTCCGTGGGCGCGCAAACCGGCTTCGATCATGCGTGCAGTGGAAGTCTTGCCGTTGGTGCCCGTGATGTGGATGATCGGGAAAGCCTTGTTCGGCTCCCCCAGCACGTCCATGGCACGGAAAAGCGGCGCAAGGCGCGGTTCCATCTTGTTTTCCGGCGCCCTGCCAAGGAGTTCGGCGTAGACGCTCTCAACGGAAAATTCGTCAGTCATGGTTCAGGCCCCTGCCTTTGCAACGGTAACCTGCGGTTCATCGACGCTGGCCGGAAGAACCTCCAGTTCCAGGGTGAGTGTTTCGGTCTTCACCAATTCAGCGTTGGCTTCCAGCGCGTCCACGACATCCTGGGCAGCTGACACAGTGGTCCGGATGCGGTCACTGACGTTGAACCCGGCTTCCTTGCGGGCCTGCTGGATGGCGCGGACCATGTCGCGGGCCAGTCCTTCGGCGGCCAGCTCGGGAGTCACTTCGGTGTTCAGGACCACGAATCCGCCGCCCGGCAGCACCGCAACCGATGCTGAACCGCCGTCGGCCGACTCCGAAACCACGGTTTCCAGCGTGTATTCCTGCGGCTCAAGTTCCAAGCCACCGGCCACAACGACGCCGTCGTTGACCGACCAATCCCCCGACTTGGAGCCCTTGATGGCCTGCTGGACATTCTTGCCGAGCCGCGGGCCGGCGGCCCGGGCGTTGACCACGAGCTTCTGCTCGATGCCGAACTCCTCGGGCGAGGCCGTGGCGGCATCCAGCAGCCGCACCGACCGCAGGTTCAGTTCATCAGCGACGACGGCGGCAAATCCTTCCAGCGCGTCCGCGCCGGGTGCCACGACAGTCAGCTCCTGCAAGGGCAGGCGGACACGCAGGTTCGCTGCCTTGCGGAGGCTGGAACCGGTCGAGCAGATCTGCTGCACGCGGTCCATGGACTCGACCAGGCCGGGGTTGGACGGGAACAGCGAAGCCTCAGGCCAGTCGGCCAGGTGCACGGAACGGCCACCGGTCAGGCCGCGCCAGATCTCTTCGGTCACCAGCGGCAGCAACGATGCCGACACGCGGCACACGGCTTCGAGGGCGGTGTACAAGGCATCGAAGGCGTCGACGTTCTCGTCAAAGAAGCGCTGGCGGCTGCGCCTGACATACCAGTTGGTGAGCATGTCCAGGTAGCTGCGCAGCTCGTCGCAGGCACCGGAGATGTCGTAGCTGTCCAGGCTGGCGGTGACCTTGCGGACCAGGTCACCCGTGTTCGCCATCAGGTACTGGTCAAGGGTGTCGGCGTAACCGTCATAGCGCAGCTTGGCCTCGTATCCCTCCCCTCCGTTGGCGGCATTGGTGTACAGCGTGAAGAAGCTGTACACATTCCACAGCGGCAGGATGACCTGGCGGACGCCGTCGCGGATGCCCTGTTCGGTGACGATCAGGTTCCCGCCACGGAGGATGGGGCTGGACATGAGGAACCAGCGCATGGCGTCAGAACCGTCGCGGTCCAGGACTTCGGAGACGTCCGGGTAATTGCGCAGGCTCTTGGACATCTTCTGTCCGTCGGAGCCCAGGACGATGCCGTGGCTGATGACATTGCGGAACGCCGGGCGGTCGAACAGGGCCGTGGACAAGATGTGGAGCATGTAGAACCAGCCACGCGTCTGGCCGATGTACTCCACGATGAAGTCGGCGGGGTTGTGGGTGTCGAACCATTCCTGGTTTTGGAACGGATAGTGCACCTGCCCGTACGGCATGGAACCGGAGTCGAACCAGACATCCAACACGTCTTCGACGCGGCGCATGGTGGACTTGCCCGTGGGATCGTCCGGGTTGGGACGGGTCAGTTCATCGATGAAGGGCCTGTGCAGGTCCACCTGTCCTTCGTTGTTGACAGGCAGGCGGCCGAAATCGGCTTCGAGGTCGGCCAGCGAACCGTAAACGTCGGTGCGCGGGTACTCGGGGTCGTCCGACTGCCACACCGGGATGGGTGAGCCCCAGTAACGGTTGCGGCTGATGGACCAGTCGCGGGCGTTGTCCAGCCACTTACCGAACTGGCCGTCCTTGACGTTGCCCGGGATCCAGTTGATCTCCTGGTTCAGCTCGGACATGCGGTCCTTGAACTTGGTGACCTCGACGTACCAGGAGGAGACCGCGCGGTAGATCAGCGGGTTACGGCAGCGCCAGCAGTGCGGGTAGCTGTGTTCGTAACTGGCTTGGCGGACAAGGCGGCCGTCGGCGCGCAGAACCTGCGTGATGGGCTTGTTGGCATCGAAGACCTGCAGGCCGACGATGGATGCCAGCTCGCCATGGGCGAACAGCGGCAGGAACTTGGCCCCCTCGTCCACGGACAGGACCACCGGGATGCCGGCCTCTTCACAGACCTTCTGGTCATCTTCACCGTAGGCAGGAGCCTGGTGGACGATGCCCGTGCCGTCGGTGGTGGTCACGTAATCGGCCACCAGGAAACGCCAGGCGTTCTGCGTCCCATACTTCTCAGCATCGGCAAAGTCGTTCCACAGAGGCTGGTACTCGAGGCCTTCCAGCTCGGCACCGCTGTGGGTGGACACCACCGCGGCAGTCGCGGCAGCGGCGTCGTCGTATCCCAGGTCCTTGGCGTACGAACCCAGAAGGTCTGCTGCCAGCAGGAAGCTGCCCGTCACCGGAGCTTCCGCGGAAGCGGCCTTCACGCCGTTGGGTCCAGCTGGCAGGACGGCGTAGGAGATCTCCGGCCCTACGGCGAGCGCCAGGTTGGTGGGCAGCGTCCAGGGTGTGGTGGTCCAGGCGAGCGCCTGGACGCCTTCGAGCTCCTTGGAGAGTTCGGAGGCGCCGGCCTTGATGGGGAAGGTGACTGTGACGGTCTGGTCCTGGCGGTTCTTGTAGACGTCGTCGTCCATGCGGAGTTCGTGGTTGGACAGCGGCGTCTCGTCCTTCCAGCAGTACGGGAGCACGCGGTAGCCGTTGTAGGTCAGGCCTTTTTCATGCAGCTGCTTGAAGGCCCAGAGGACCGACTCCATGTACTCGACGTTGAGCGTCTTGTAGTCGTTCTCGAAGTCCACCCAGCGGGCCTGGCGGGTGACGTAGGCCTTCCACTCGTTGGCGTACTTCATGACGGAGGCACGGCAGGCGTCGTTGAACTTGTCGATGCCCATGGCTTCGATCTGGGTTTTGTCGGTCATGCCCAGTTGCTTCATGGCTTCGAGTTCAGCCGGCAGGCCGTGCGTGTCCCAACCGAAGCGGCGCTCCACGCGCTTGCCGCGCTGGGTCTGGTAGCGGCCGACGAGGTCCTTGGCGTAGCCGGTCAGCAGGTGGCCGTAGTGCGGCAGTCCGTTGGCGAAAGGAGGGCCGTCGTAGAAGACGAACTCGTTGCTGCCGTCCGTGCCCGCATCCCGTTGGTCGATGCTGGCTTGGAAGGTGCCGTCTTCATCCCAGTATTTGAGGATGCGCTCTTCGATTTCCGGGAACTTCACGGAAGCGGACACGCCATGCGTGCCGGACGAAGACGCTGAGGCCTTGGGGTAGTGGGTCATCTCATATCCTGTGATAGCTGGTTGACTGTCAGGATGCGAGGACGGCTTCTGTGCTGCCTGTCGGCTGCGCAGGTACCGCGGTACCACCTCACTTACCGGAACGTGATGTTCCGGCCTCTCATTACTGCTGTGACGGGCTTACCCGCCCGGTTCTACTGGGCACTGTTTGCCGTTGAGGGCATTCGGTGCTTTTCTTCCGGAAGCTCACCGGTGATGGCCGGGTCAATGCTGGTCCATACAGTCTAGCGGCAGCCGGGGCTCCTGCTCCACTCGCAGAGTCATCCCTGGGGAGGACGGTCCCGGGCGGGAGGGCTGCATAGACTCGGGTCCATGTCCAACCCCGCTCCTGCCGTCCCGGCTGCCAGCAAAGCACATCGTCGGCCTTCCCTTGCATGGACCGTATTCGCACTTCTCTTCGCGGTGCCAACGGCAGGCATCTCACTGTTCCGCGCGATTCCTGTCGAGTGGCCCCTGCCGGTGGTCCAGCTGTTGTCGTTCACTCCATGGCTTGTCATCCCGGCTGCCGTGGCGCTGCTCTTCGCTGTGGTGGGGCGGCGGATTTGGGTCATCATCACGACGACGGCCCTGCTGGCGGTCCAGCTGTTCTGGCTTTTTCCGCTGGACGCCGGGAAGCCCATGGAACTGCCCGCGGGAACGGTCACAGTTCCGGTGAAGGTCATGAGCCTGAACACCGAGTATGGCGAGGCCGATGCGTCGACCATTGTGCAGTTGGTCCGTGAGAACGGCATCCAGATCCTGGCGTTGCAGGAACATACCCAGGGTTTGGAGGACCGCCTCCGCGCGGAAGGCTTGGAGGCGATCCTTCAACACCGTGTCAGCGAGCCCAGCGACGACGCGTCGGGCGGCGCCGTCTACTCCGTGTTCCCGCTTGAACCGGATGGTCTCCTGCCGGATACCCCGTTCCGCATGGCCGTCACGAGGGTCCTCGTGTCGGACCAGGCCTCCGGTGCCAGGTTGGCTTTGAACCTCACTAATGTCCATGCGCTGCCCCCGGTGGACGAAAGGATCGAACAATGGCGGAGCGATCTTGGGAAGATCGGCCGTCAGGCCTCGACTCCGGGAAACCATCTGCTGATGGGCGACTTCAATTCCTCCTACGACCACCCGGAGTTCCGGGCGATGCTGGATTCCGGAAGGGACGGAGCGAAGCTGGTGGACGTGGGAACGGCAGCGGCGGGGCGGTTATCCCCCACCTGGCCCATGGAAGGGCCGCAGCTCCCGGGAACGGTGTTGGACCATGTGGTCACATCACCACGGATCGGCAGCAGCGGCTACCTGGTTCGCAAAGTTCCCGGTTCGGACCACGCAGCTGTGCTCGCCACGTTGGAGGTCCCTGCGGGCTAGTCCTGCTTGCGGACCAGTTTGTGGTTGGCTGCCTGGGCCACCGGACGAACCACGATTTGGTCCAGGTTGATGTGGTGCGGCAGTGAGACTGCGTATTTGACGACGTCCGCAACGTCGTCGGCTGTCAGGGGCTTCTCCACGCCGGCGTAGACCTTGGCTGCCGCCTCCTTGTCTCCAAGCCTGTTCAGTGCGAATTCCTCTGTGTACACCAGGCCGGGAGCCACTTCGATGACCCGGACGTTATTGCCCACCTCTTCAAGGCGGAGCGCATTGGTCATGGCGTGCTGGGCGAACTTCGCCGCGTTGTACCCTCCGCCGCCTTCATAGGCGGACAGCCCGGCCGTCGAGGTGAGATTGAGGACCGTCCCTTGGCCGTTTTCGCGCAGCATCGGCAGGAAGGCACGGGTGATTTTCATGGTGCCCAGGACGTTCACCTGGTACATCCACTCCCAGTCTTCGGTATCGGCATTCGCAATGGTGTCAGCGCCCCGCGCACCGCCGGCGATATTGATGAGCGTGTCAGCACCCCCGGCTTTCGTGACAGCCGCAAGCAAGGCGGCGACGTCGTCGTCGTCGGTGATGTCTGCCGGGAACGGCACGGCGCCGGTTTCGGCACCCAGGGCACCAAGCCTGTCAGCCCTGCGCGCTACGGCGAAGACCTTCCATCCCGTGGCGGCCAGGGCCCTCACGGTGGCCTCGCCGATGCCGGTGCTGGCTCCGGTTACCACGGCCGTCTTGTTCTGTCCTGCGGGGATATTGTGCGCTGCCAAAGTCATGGCACTACCCTATCGGGGGTGCAAGGTTCCGGGGCGGCGGGTTGTAACGCCAGGCCATGAAACAATTGGTCCATGGCTGAATCAACGCAGGGTACAGACACGCCCGCCACCGCCCCCATTAACGTTCCCGACAAGCCGGCCCTTGAAGGCCTTGAGGCTGCCTTGACGCAGCGCTGGCTTGAAGAGGGAACCTACAAGTTCAATCCGGACACCACCCGGGAGCAGGTCTACTCGATCGACACTCCCCCGCCGACGGCTTCAGGCTCGCTCCACGTGGGCCACATGTTCTCCTTCACCCAGACCGACGTCCAGGCCCGTTACATGCGGATGACGGGCAAGAACGTCTTCTACCCCATGGGCTGGGATGACAACGGGCTGCCGACCGAGCGCCGCGTCCAGAACTACTACGGTGTGCGCTGCGATCCCGCCATCCCTTACAAGGCGGACTACACTCCCCCGGCACAGCCGGCCAAGAACCAGCGCGATTTCGACGTCGTTTCGCGCCAGAACTTCATCGAACTGTGCGAGGAACTCGCCGTTGAGGACGAGAAGGTCTTCGAGAACCTGTTCCAGACCCTCGGCCTGTCCGTGGACTGGGACCTGACCTACCGCACCATTGACGACACCTCCCGTGCCGTGTCCCAGCGCGCCTTCCTGGCCAACCTGGCTGCGGGCGACGCCTACATGGCCGAGGCACCCACCCTGTGGGACGTGACCTTCCGTACCGCTGTGGCGCAGGCCGAGCTCGAGGACCGCGAAGTCGCCGGCGCCTACTACCGCTACCCGTTCTTCACCGAAGACGGCGAAAAGATCTTCATCGAGACCACCCGTCCGGAACTGCTGGCTGCCTGCGCCGCGTTGGTGGCCAACCCCGACGACGAGCGCTACCAGCCGCTCTTCGGCAAGACCGTGAAGTCCCCGGTCTTCGACGTGGAACTTGAGGTCAAGGCCCACCCGCTCGCCAAGGCGGAGAAGGGTTCCGGCATCGCCATGGTGTGTACGTTCGGTGACCTGACCGACGTCACCTGGTGGCGCGAACTCCAGCTGCCCACACGCGCCATCATGGGCCGCGACGGCCGCATCATCGCCGACACCCCGGAATGGATCACTACCGACGCCGGCAAGGAAGCGTATGCCGCGATCGCGGGCAAGACGGCCTTCTCCGCCAAGGAAGCCGTAGTAGAACTGCTCAAGGCAGCAGACCTGCTCGATGGCGAACCGAAGAAGATCACCCACCCGGTGAACTTCTTCGAAAAGGGCGACAAGCCACTCGAAGTTGTCACCTCCCGCCAGTGGTACATCCGCAACGGTGGCCGCGACGAGGAACGCCGTGAGCGCCTGATCGCACGCGGCCAGGAAATCAACTTCCACCCGTCCTTCATGCGCTCCCGCTACGAAAACTGGATCGCCGGCCTGAACGGCGACTGGCTCGTATCGCGCCAGCGCTTCTTCGGTGTGCCCATCCCCGTCTGGTACCCGTTGGACGCGCAAGGCAACCCGGACTACGACCACCCGATCCTGCCCTCGGACGACATGCTCCCCGTGGATCCGGCAGCCGACGCCGCACCCGGTTTCGACGAGTCGCAGCGCGACCAGGCCAACGGCTTTACCGGCGATGCGGACGTCCTGGACACCTGGGCAACGTCATCGCTGACACCGCAGATCGTGGGCGGCTGGAGCCGTGACGAGGAACTGTTCTCCAAGGTCTACCCCTTCGACCTGCGCCCCCAGGGCCACGACATCATCCGTACCTGGCTGTTCTCCTCGGCAGTGCGTGCTGACGCCCTGCAGAAGAGCGCACCGTGGAAGCACGCAGCGATCTCCGGCTGGATCCTGGATCCGGACCGGAAGAAGATGTCCAAGTCCAAGGGCAACGTCGTTGTCCCCACGGACGTGCTGAACGAGTACGGTTCGGATGCTGTGCGTTACTGGGCCGCTTCGGCAAAGCTCGGCGCCGACACGGCATACGAGATTGCCCAGATGAAGATTGGTCGCCGTCTGGCCATCAAGCTGCTGAACGCCTCCAAGTTTGTGCTGAACCTCGGGGCCACCGAGAACTCTGTGGTGACCACCGATCTCGCGGTGCTGACGAACCCCCTGGACCGTGCGCTGCTGGCGCAGCTGTCCGACGTCGTCGCGCAGTCCACCAAGGCGTTCGACAACTACGACTACGCCCGGGCGCTCCAGATCACGGAATCGTTCTTCTGGCAGTTCACGGACGACTACGTCGAACTGATCAAGGACCGCGCCTACGGGGCGGCCGGCGAGTCCGAGCAGGCTTCCGTACTGGCCGCGCTGGCAACGGCCCTGGACTCACTGCTTCGTCTCTTCGCCCCCTTCCTGCCCTTCGCCACCGAAGAAGTGTGGGGTTGGTGGCGGACAGGTTCGGTCCACCGCGCCGAATGGCCCGCCGCCCTGGAAATCACCGACGGCGACACCACCATGCTGGGCACGGTCGGGATCGCTTTGAGCGGCATCCGCAAGGCAAAGTCCGAGGCCAAGGTCAAGCAGCGCACCGAGGTTCTCTCAGCATCCATTACAGCTTCGGAGATTCTGGTCTCGCAGCTGAAGGCGGGTCTGGGCGACTTGAAGGCGGCCGCTAACGCGCAGGAAATCACGCTGCAGTCCGGCGAAGGTGAACTGACGGTCAGCGACGTTGTCCTGGCACCTGCCGAGGAGACTCCAGCCTCTTAAGGCCGAGGTGAGCCCGGCAGTATCCGGGCAAAGGGGAAGCCCCATCAGCGTTTTGCCGTTGGTGGGGCTTCGACTTTTCGGCTGTCTGTTGACGACTTGACAGTCTGGCGGAATCCTTGGAATTTCAGGTCTTCCTACCTCGTCACTGGTAGCTTGCTTCCAACTGTGCCAAAGGCTGCGTTGGTTGCATATCACTGAATCTTTGGTTTCCGTGTCCCTCTTCTTTCGAAGTGGGTAAGAACCATTGTTGTACCGCAAAAGACAACACGCAAGGGCTCCGGGATAACTACAATCCTGTAGTTATCCTGCCGATCCGGAACCACCTGTGGCAAAGTAATGTCCATGCCGGAACTGCCCGAAGTGCACGGCCTGTGCATGTACCTGGACACCCAACTCCACGGAGCCACGCTGACTGAGGTCCGCATCAACTCCTTCTCGGCACTCAAGACCGCCGACCCGCCCTACACCGCCCTCGAAGGCAGGACAGTCCAGGGGGTGCAACGGATCGGAAAGTTCGTTTACGTTGACCTGGGCGGACTCTTTTTCGTGTTCCACCTGGCCAAGGCGGGCTGGGTCCGCTACACGGAGCACCCGTCTTCGGCAGGGTTGCGGATGGGCAAGAGCAACATTTCGGCAAGGTTGCTGTTCCACCGCGCCAGCGACGACGCCCACATCGGAATGGACCTCACCGAAGCCGGGACGAAGAAAAGCCTGGCCATCTATGTGGTCAGGGACCCACAGGAAGTTCAAGGCATCGCAACACTCGGTCCCGAGCCGCTGAGCCCGGACTTCGATGAGGCTGCATTCGCCGCGATTCTGAAGTCCAGTCCACAGCAGATCAAAGGTCTGTTGCGCAGCCAAAGTGTCATAGCCGGAATCGGCAACGCCTACAGTGACGAGATCCTCCACGCCGCCAGGATCTCCCCTTTCGCCATAGCGAAGTCGCTGGACCAAGAGACCGTGGCGCGGCTGTATCAGTCACTGCAGGAGGTCCTGGTCGGCGCCGTCAACGCGGCAGCCGGGAAGCCATCCAGCGAACTCAAAGACACCAAGCGCAGCAACTTCCGCGTACACGCCCGGACGGGCCTGCCGTGTCCTGTGTGCGGAGAAACAGTAAGGGAGGTGTCCTTCGCGGACACCTCCCTCCAATACTGCCCCCACTGCCAGACCAACGGTAAGATCCTGGCCGACCGCCGGACCTCACGATTCCTCAAGTAGCCCGGCCGTGTCCTCTGGAGGGCAACAAGCGGTTAGTTGAATTCAGAGCTTTCGGTGCGGCTGCGCTTCAACTCGAAGAAGTGCGGGTAGCCGGCCAGGGTCACGGTTGCATCCCAGATCTTCCCGGCTTCCTCGCCACGCGGAATGCGGGTGAGTACGGGGCCGAAGAACGCAGTGCCGTTGACAGCGACCACGGGGGTTCCGACGTCCTGCCCTACCAACGAGATTCCGGACTCGTGGCTGGCCCGCAGCTTGGAATCGTATTCATCGGAAGTGGCAAAACGTGCCAGGTCCGCGGGAAGCCCGGTGTCGGCCAGGGCTTTCTGGATCACGGATGCGCGGTCCTTATTGCCCTCATGGTGGATCTGCTCCCCCATGGCGTCGTAGAGGGGCTTGACGTAGCTGCTGCCATGAAGCTCCTGCGCAGCAACGATCACGCGGACCGGTCCCCAGCTGTCGTCCATCATGGCCCTGTAGTCGGCAGGTAGATCGCGGCCTTCGTTCAGGACGGAAAGGCTCATTACGTGCCATTCGGTCTCGATACCGCGCACCTGTTCGACTTCCCCGATCCAACGCGACGTAATCCACGCGAACGGGCAGACCGGGTCGAACCAGAAATCTGCCTTGTTGACGGTGTTGTCGGACGCGGTCACTTCAGACACAAGCTGTTCGGACACAGGGGAACTCCTCGGAAGAGTGGAAACGTGGCTTTTTCAAGGCGGCTCGCAACCAAGCCGCTCCTTTTTGCCAACGGCAGTTTAGGCAGACTTATTCCGCCGCTTTGCCACCACGTCATGGGCGATCATGGTGGGCTGGGCTTTCTTGGATACTGCATCGGCTGTGATGACCACCGTCGCGATGTCGTCCCGGCTGGGCAGATCGAACATGACCGGGAGAAGCACTTCTTCCATGATGGCCCGCAAACCACGGGCGCCGGTGCCCCGTTCGAGCGCCTGGTCCGCTATGGCATCCAGGGCGTCCTGGTCGAACTGCAACTCCACGCCGTCCAGCTGGAACATCTTCTGGTATTGCTTCACGAGCGCGTTTTTGGGCGTGGAAAGGATCTGGATCAGCGCCGGACGATCAAGGCTCGACACGGTGGTGATGACAGGCAACCGGCCAATGAATTCCGGAATAAGTCCAAACTTCAGCAAGTCCTCGGGCATGACTTCCCCGTAGGTATCCACATTGTCCCTGGCTTCGTTCAGTGGTGCACCGAAGCCAATGCCCTTCCGGCCGGACCGGGAGCCGATAATGTCCTCCAGGCCGGCAAAGGCGCCCGCCACAATGAAGAGAACATTGGTTGTGTCGATCTGGATGAACTCCTGATGCGGGTGTTTTCGGCCGCCCTGGGGAGGTACAGAGGCCACAGTGCCTTCCAGGATTTTCAGGAGGGCCTGCTGCACACCCTCACCGGACACATCCCGGGTGATCGAAGGGTTCTCGCTCTTTCGCGAGATCTTGTCGATCTCGTCGATGTAAATAATGCCCTGCTCGGCCTTCTTGACGTCGTAGTCAGCGGCCTGGATGAGCTTGAGCAGGATGTTTTCAACGTCCTCTCCGACGTAGCCTGCTTCGGTCAAGGCCGTGGCGTCTGCGACAGCGAACGGGACATTCAGCCGGCGGGCCAGGGTTTGGGCCAAATAGGTCTTACCGCAGCCGGTGGGGCCGATCAGCAGAATGTTGGATTTGGCGATCTCCACATCCTCGTGATGGGGCCCTTCGCCCAAACTGCCGGTCTTGGGTGCATGCCCGGCCTGGATGCGCTTGTAGTGGTTGTATACCGCTACCGCGAGCGACCGTTTGGCGGGTTCCTGGCCGATGACATATTCCTGCAGGAAATCAAAGATTTCGCGGGGCTTGGGCAACTCGAAGCTTCCGAGATCGGAGACCTCGGCCAGTTCCTCTTCGATGATTTCGTTGCACAGCTCGATGCATTCGTCGCAGATGTACACACCGGGCCCGGCAATCAGCTTCCGCACCTGCTTCTGGCTCTTTCCGCAGAAAGAACACTTCAGCAGATCCGTGCTCTCACCAATCCGAGCCATGTGGGAATCCCTTCGTTGCATGCGGGTGATGCGGCTCCGCGCCGTACTCAAGTGTGCGGCCAAGCCGCGGTTGGCACCACCGTGACACCATCCACTCTAGGTCACAATGGGCTGCTTGCGTGGAAACAGAACGCCGGTGCGGTCCATATTTCGCGAACCGCACCGGCGTCGTATTCCGTGTGCTACCGGGCGATTGCCTGCGGCTTGATCTTCCTGGAGTCAAGAACCTGGTCGATCAGGCCGTAGTTCATGGCTTCGGCCGCCGTCAGGATCTTGTCACGCTCGATGTCGTTATTGACCTGCTCGGAGGTGCGGCCCGAGTGGTGGGCCAGCGTGTCTTCAAGCCAGGTCCTCATGCGCATGACCTCCGCAGCCTGGATCTCGAGGTCCGAGGCCTGGCCGCCCTGGCCGCCGGAGAGGGCAGGCTGGTGGATCAGGACCCGGGCGTTCGGCAGTGCAAGACGCTTGCCGGGAGTTCCGGCCGCGAGCAGGACCGCGGCGGCGCTGGCTGCCTGGCCCAGGCAGACCGTCTGGATCTCCGGACGGATGTACTGCATGGTGTCGTAGATGGCCGTCATGGCCGTGAAGGAGCCGCCCGGCGAGTTGATGTACAAGGTGATATCGCGGTCCGGATCCGTCGACTCAAGGACCAGCAGCTGGGCCATGATGTCGTCGGCAGATGCGTCGTCAACCTGCACGCCGAGGAAGATGATGCGGTCCTCGAACAGCTTGGTGTACGGATCCTGGCGCTTGAAGCCGTAGGGCGTGCGCTCTTCGAACTGGGGCAGGACGTAGCGGCTGGACGGGAGGTTACCGGCAGACCATCCGAAGTTGTAGTTCATGTTCTTACTCCTGGGGTTTCAGTGGTTCTTTGGTGCCGGATTAGTTTTCGGAGTTCGACTGGTTGGCCGTACCGCCGCCACCGGCCACAGAACCGGCGTGCGCCGAGATCTTGTCGAAGAAGCCGTATTCCAATGCCTCTGCGGCCGTAAACCACTTGTCGCGGTCGTTGTCCTTGAGGATGGTCTCCACGGTCTGTCCGGTCTGCTCGGCCGTAAGCTCCGCCATGACCTTCTTCATGTGCAGGATCAGTTCCGCCTGGATCTTGATGTCCGAGGCCGTTCCGCCGATGCCGCCGGAAGGCTGGTGCATCAGGATGCGGGCGTTGGGGGTTGCGTAACGCTTGCCCTTGGTTCCGGAGGAAAGGAGGAACTGGCCCATGGAAGCTGCCAGGCCGGTGGCCACGGTGACAACATCGTTAGGAATGAACTGCATGGTGTCGTAGATGGCCATACCGGCCGTCACGGAACCACCCGGCGAGTTGATGTACAGGTAGATGTCCTTCTCCGGGTCTTCGGCCGAGAGAAGGAGGAGCTGGGAGCAAATGGCGTTGGCGTTCTCGTCACGCACTTCAGAGCCGAGCCAGATAATGCGCTCTTTCAGCAGGCGGTTGTAGATGTAGTTGTCCTGGGCTGCGGGATCGACAGTTGCCATCCGGGGAGCCTCTGATTGCTGTGACATAAGTACTTACCTCTCGCTGGTGCCAGTGACCTCACTGAACTTCACTACTTGGACACTAACCGTTTTCCGGGGTGATTTGTTCGCCGGAATCGCGCTGTTCGCTGACGGCGCACGTTTGCCTTCAGCGCCACTGTTCGGCCTTAAAGAAAACCGACCCCGGATCAACTGATCCGGGGTCGGCCTGCGTCGCGAATTAGAACTTCACTGCTGCGGGGTCGTCGCTGGCAGGAGCGTCTGCTTCTTCCGAAGCTTCAACAGCTGCAGCTTCTTCGGCTGCGGCTTCTCCGGCGGGGCGGACGAAGTCCGTCAGGTCAACCTTGTTGCCCTCGGTGTCGACTACCTCGGCCTGGCCCAGTACAACGGCCAGGGCCTTGCGGCGGCGAACCTCGGAAACCATCATGGGAACCTGGCCGCTCTGATCAATGATCTGGGCGAACTGGTTGGGGTCCATGCCGTACTGGCTTGCCGTGGTGACGATGTAGTCGATCAGCTCGTTCTGGCTGACTTCTACTTCTTCCTTGTCGGCAATGGCGTCAAGGATGATTTCGTTCTGGAAGGCGCGCTCGGTGTTGGCCTTGACCTCGGCGCGGTGCTCCTCGGTGTCGTGGTCACCTTCGCCGTGGGCGTTCTCCGGGTTGAAGTGGGCCTCGATCTGCTCTTCGACGACAGAGTCCGGAACCGGAACCTCAACGAGCTCAACGAGCTTGTCCAGGACCTTGTCGCGGGCCTCGACGCCCTGCTCCACAACCTTGGAGTCGGCCGCCTGCTTGGCGAGGTCCTCGCGGAGCTCTGCAAGGGTGTCGAACTCGGAAGCGAGCTGGGCAAAGTCGTCGTCGGCCTCGGGAAGCTCGCGCTCCTTGACGGCCTTGACAACGACCTTCACCTGGGCAGCTTCGCCGGCGTGGTCGCCGCCAACAAGCGTGGTGTCGAAGATGGCTTCTTCGTCGGCGGACAGACCGGTAACGGCTTCGTCCAGGCCTTCGAGCATGGTGCCTGCGCCTACCTGGTAGGACAGGCCGGCAGCGGAATCGATCTCTTCGCCGTCAATGGTGGCGGTGATGTCGATGGTGAGGAAGTCATCGTTCTTGGCAGGGCGCTCAACGGTCTTCAGCGTGCCGAAGCGGCCGCGCAGTTCGTCGAGGGACTTGTCAACGTCGGCGTCGGAGGACTCAGCAGCAGCAACCTCAACCTTGATGCCGGCGTAGTCCGGCAGTTCGATCTCGGGGCGGACATCGATCTCCACCTGGAACTTGAGCTCGCCGTCGGTTGCGGACGGATCCGGAACCTCGGTGATTTCAACCTCAGGACGGCTCAGCGGGCGGACGCCGGTTTCCTGGACTGCAGCCTGGTACCAGCCGTTGAGGCCATCGTTGATGGCCGTCTCCAGGACGTAGCCTCGGCCGACACGCTGGTCGATGAGCTTGGAGGGAACTTTGCCCTTGCGGAATCCGGGAACCTGGATCTGCGAAGCAACGGTCTTGTACGCGGCATCGATGCTCGGCTTCAGTTCCTCAAAGGGAACCTCAACGTTGAGCTTGACCCGCGTTGCGGTGAGGTTCTCGACAGCGCTCTTCACAGTCTAAGTACTCCTGATTTTGTGGGTATGGGGTTCTGTCGTGTCCCGGAATCGGACACAAAACACAGAGTCGGGGTGACAGGATTTGAACCTGCGACTTCCTGCTCCCAAAGCAGGCGCTCTAGCCAAGCTGAGCTACACCCCGAACGCACAGGACAGTCTACGGGCAAGCGGGCCGGGAATGCACATTTGACACCGCCGCCGGAATTAGGTTTAGTTGTACCCGGCTTCAACAGCCACCGGGAAGTTGTCCTCAAGCAGGATATTCCTCCTGGGGACGTAGCTTAATGGTAAAGCCTCAGTCTTCCAAACTGATTACGCGGGTTCGATTCCCGTCGTCCCCTCCAGGCAAAGCGCCCCCGATCCACGGATCGGGGGCGCTTTTTTCTGTTGAGAGTCGGTGCTGTTCCGGATCGTTTCTGTTCCGGATCCTTTCTGTGCAGCTTTGTTTCTGTTCAGATCCGGCAGAAACCTAGACCTGGCAGCCGGGGCACCAATAGAGTTTGCGGGCACCGATTTCCGTCACACCCACCAGCGTCCCGCAAGCGCGGCAGGGCATTCCCTCGCGCTTATAGACAAAGTGGGCATCGGCGTCGGGCGCCAAGACGCCGCCGCCGGTCCAGAGTGACGGAGGTGTCGTAACAATCCGGCCATCGCGGACGCCATCGGACATGGTTGCCACTGTGTCGTCCCACAGCCGGCCTGCGGTCTCGACATCAATACCTGTTCCGGGCGTCCACGGGTCCACCGCCTGCCGGAACAGCACTTCGGCGCGGTAGATGTTTCCCACCCCGGCCAACACGGACTGGTCCATCAGCAGCAGTGCTACAGCGGTCTTGCGCCGGCGCAGGCGGGCGATGAACTCCTCGCGGTCCCCGGGCCGGTTTTGGAGGGGGTCGGGCCCCAGGCGGTCCAGCACGGATTCCGCCTCGGCAGCAGTGATCGCCGCGCATGTGGTGGCACCACGGAGATCAGCCCAGCCGTGTTTTGAGACAAGCCTGACTCGGACGGCACCCACGGGCTCCGGCGGACCGGCGTAGTCACCACCGTCCGCGCCTGAACCGCTCTCCCGCTCCCCGATGCGGCGCGGAGCTCCAATGCTTGAGGAACCAGTGAATGTGCTGTCTCCGCCAAAACTCCAGGCTCCGTACAGGCCCAGGTGCACGTGGAGGAACAGGCCGTGGTCGAAGCGGAGGAAGAACTGCTTCCCGTGGGCCGTAGCTTCCTCCAAGGTGTGTCCCGTCAACAGGCTTGCGCCGGCCACGAAACGTCCTTGGGGACTGGAGACTTCCAGGCGCTGCCCGCCAAAAACATCCTGGAATTGGCGGGCCAGCCGATGGACCGAATGTCCTTCCGGCACTACTGGACGATTTCGCCGGTGGTTTCGTACACAGCGATCTTGCCGATGCGGCGGACATGGCGCTCGTCGTTGCTGAACGGTTCCTGCAGGAAGGCTTCAATCAGCTCCGTGGCCTCTTCCACAGTGTGCTGGCGGCCGCCGACGGCTACGACGTTGGCGTCGTTGTGTTCCCGGGCCAGTTTTGCGGTGGAGAGGTTCCAGGCCAAGGCTGCGCGGACACCCTTCACTTTGTTGGCGGCAATCTGCTCACCATTTCCCGAACCACCCAGGACAATGCCAAGCGCGTGAACCCCGGCCTCCTGGTCAGCGACGACCGCAAGGGCGGCGTTGATGCAGAACGACGGGTAGTCATCCAGTGCGTCGTATTCCTTGGGCCCGTGATCCACTACTTCGTAGCCCTTCGCAGTGAGGTGGTTGACCAAGTGGGCGCTCAGTTCCATTCCAGCGTGGTCCGTAGCGATGTGGACGCGGGGTGTTGTCACGGGAAGTCCATTCTTATCTGGCGCGCCGGTTCGGCACTGGGCAGCGGCACAGCACATGCCGGGGCGCGGCGTTGAGGGATGCGCTACCTAGGTTACCGCTACCGCGGTTGTTGGGCCTGCCCGTCATCGTGGGCCCGACGGGCAGCCCTGTTGAGAATTCCGGCAAGTTTGTCGGCTGAGGCACGCGTACCTGCGCTTAAAGCGACGCGGCCACCGTTAAGTTTCTTTACCACCACGGCCGGGCCGCTTCCCACCAGCATGGCGGTGGCGTCGTCATGGTGCCGCCAGCCCCAGCCGCCATAGTCGGCGGCTTTGACCTCCGCGGCAGCAGCCGCAGCGATCTCGACGGCGGGAACGGTCAGGACCCGTACGATGCCTCCTGCGAAGACCTGCAGGCCTCCCCTGTCCGCCCGCACCCTGGCAAACAGAAAACAGGCACCAACCAGCGCCGCCGCGGCCACGAGGGCGCCGAGCCATGGCACTGCGACCGCAATCAAAGCAGCAGGGAACACTGCCGAAACGATGATCATGACGAACACCGAACTTCGGGCGTGGACCCACATCCTGAGGCTGTCGTGGGCCAGCTCCGGATCCGCCAGGAGGCGCAGCTCTTTCTGGAGGGCCACGTCATCTTCCCGCGTCCACCGGGGGTCCGGTTTGAACGCGAACATCATGACGACTCCAAGGGCCAACGCGGCTCCACTGCCCATAGCCAGCACGATCGGGTCGACATGGGACTCGCGGGCGTCGGCAGCCCCGCTTTGGCCCACCAGGCCGGCCGCCAGGACCGTGGTGATGAACAGGCTGACCATCAGGCCGATACCCATCATGACGCGCCGCATGATCACGGGCCGGGAAATCGGGACAGCCTGCAGGAACACTGCCCAACCGCACAAGGTGATGAGCGCCGCGCCGACTGCCACATAGGCGCCGAACGGCGCGAAGGACGTGCCGCCGTCGGCACTCCACATGACCGCCACGGGGTTGGGGAGATCATTGCGGAGCATTTGGGCGCACACCACGAAGCCGATGGCAAGCAGCAGAGGAAAGGCCACCGCGAACCTTAAGGCGCGGACGTCGAGGTTTTCCCGGATCGATCCCATATTCCAACGCTACTCCGTGGGAGCGACACTGTGGTGTCCACTCCTTGCCTTCCGTCGTGGGAGTGAAAGAATAACTTCATACCAGCGGCCGGCGGACCGGCCGGTCATCCCGATCTCCGGAGGCACTACTTTGCCAGGCCTGAACCTCACGCGCGATGAAGCCGCGAACCGCGCCGAACTGCTCACTGTCGACTCCTACGACGTCACCTTGGACCTGACCCGCGGCCCGGAGGTTTTCGGCTCCACCACCGTGGTCAGGTTTTCTGCCGAGGCGGGATCCTCGACGTTCATCGATGCCATCACGCACACCGTCCACAGCGTGACGTTGAACGGCACTGACCTGGACCCAGCGGAGGTCTCCGACGGCGTCCGCATCCAGCTGCCGGGGCTTGCTGCTGAGAATGAACTGACGATCGTGGCAGATGCGCCCTACATGAACACCGGCGAGGGCCTCCACCGCTTCGTGGACCCCGTGGATGGGGAAGCGTACCTCTACACGCAGTTCGAGGTTCCGGATTCCCGGCGCATGTTCGCCGTCTTTGAGCAGCCCGATCTGAAAGCGGCTTTCACGTTCACGGTCACGGCGCCGTCGCACTGGGACGTTGTTTCCAACTCCCCCACTCCTGTTCCCGTTGAGGCTCCTGCCGCGGAAGATGGCAGCGCGCGCTCCGTATGGAAATTCGCGCCGACCCCCCGGCTCTCCTCCTACGTCACTGCCTTGATCGCAGGGCCTTACCAGTCGGTCCGTTCAGAGGTCACCAGCTCCGACGGCCGGGTCATTCCCCTGGGAGTGTTCGCCCGCAAATCCCTGATGCAGTACCTCGACGCTGACAACATCTTTGAACTGACCCGCCAGGGTTTCGAGTTCTTCGAGGCCCAGTTCGGCTGCCCCTACCCGTTCGAGAAGTACGATCAGTTGTTTGTGCCGGAATTCAACGCCGGCGCCATGGAAAACGCCGGCGCCGTCACCATCCTCGAAGGCTACGTCTTCCGCGGGAAGGTCACCGGCGCGCAGATCGAACGGCGCGCCATCACTGTCCTGCACGAACTGGCCCACATGTGGTTCGGTGACCTGGTGACCATGCGCTGGTGGAACGACCTCTGGCTCAACGAGTCCTTCGCCGAATACATGTCACACCTTGCGGCCGTGGAGAACACCGAATTCGACCGGGCCTGGACCACGTTCGCTTCGGTGGAGAAGTCCTGGGCCTACAAGCAGGACCAGCTGCCCACCACGCACCCGATCTTCGCCGAGATCAACAACCTCGAAGACGTCGAGGTCAACTTTGACGGCATCACCTACGCCAAGGGCGCATCTGTACTTCGCCAGCTGGTGGCCTGGGTAGGCCCGGAACAGTTCATGGTCGGTGTCCGAACCTACTTCGCCAAGCACGCCTGGAAAAACACCGAACTCGCAGACCTCATGGTGGAACTGGAAGCCGCTTCGGGCCGTGACCTCGACCAATGGGGCAAGCTCTGGCTCGAAACGGCAGGCGTGAACACCCTCTCACCCGAGGTAACCGTCGATGCTGAAGGCACCATCACTGCTTTCTCAATCCAGCAGACCGCCATCGATGAGCAACCCACCCTGCGTCCGCACCGCCTCGCCGTCGGCTTCTACACGCTCTCCGGCGAAGGCAAGCTGGAACGCACCCATCGCGAAGAACTCGACGTCGACGGTCCCCGGACCGATGTGCCCGCACTGGTGGGCAAAGCTCGCCCGGATCTGATCCTGCTCAACGACGACGATCTCGCCTATGCAAAGGTGCGCCTGGACCAGCACTCCCTCGCCACAGCCAAGGAACACCTGAGGGACTTCGCAGCCAGCCTGCCCCGCACCCTGGTGTGGGGCTCAGCCTGGGATGCAGCCCGCGACGGTGAGACCCCGGCCCGCGGCTATGTGGACCTGATCCTGGCCAATATTGCCCACGAGACCGACTCTTCGGTCATCCTGGTCCAGCTCCGCCAGCTCGCCACCACCCTGACCTACTACGTCGCCGCGGAACATAAAGCCGCGACCACCATCGCAGCAGCGGACAGGCTCTGGGAACTTGCTTCGAGCGTGGAAGCCGGCTCCGACGCCCAGCTGCAATTCGCCAAGTCCTACGCCCAGTTGGCACGCAGCGAGGCACAACTGGACCGTCTCCAAGCCCTCCTGGACGGGATCGAAACCTTGGAAGGGCTCACCGTCGACCAGGACATGCGCTGGGAGCTCCTGACCGCGCTGGTGGCTGGCGGACGCCAAGGCCAGGAACGCATCGACGAAGAACTCGCCCGCGACAACACCTCCAACGGCCAGAACGCTGCCGCGCAGGCCAAGGCGGCCATTCCCACCCCGGAAGCCAAGGCAGCGGCCTGGGAGTCGATCGTGGTCAAGGGAGAACTTTCCAACGCACTTCAGTCGTCAGCGGTGGCAGGCTTCATGCGCGTCCCGGACACTTCCCTGCTGGAACCCTACGCGGAGAAGTACTTCCAGGCCGTGCCCGGGATCGTCAAGGAACGCACCCACGCACTGGCCCAGCAGATCGTGGTGGGGCTTTACCCGGCCCAGCTCACCACGCAGGCTACGGTAGACCGCACCGACGCGTTCCTGGCCGGACTTCCCGAAGAAAACGCAGCCCTGCGCCGCATGATGCTGGAAAACCGTGACGGAGTGGCCCGCGCCCTTCGCGCCAGGGCGGCCGACGTCTAGGACCAGCCCGCGGGGTCCATGCGGACAGTCCGTTGTGCCTGACTAGACTGTCCGCATGGGCCTGAACGAACACCACTACGCGCTGACTGTCCGCTGGACCGGGAACCTCGGAGAGGGCACAGCGGGCTACCGCTCATATTCACGGGACCACGACGTCGAGATCCGCGGACTTCCCACACTCAAGGGGTCGGCCGATCCCACGTTTCATGGCGACCGGACGCGCTACAACCCGGAGCAACTGCTGCTTGCTGCGCTCTCGCAGTGCCACATGCTGTCCTTCCTGCACGTAGCCGTCAAGCACGGAGTGGTGGTTACCGGCTATGAGGACAACGCCGAAGGGCTCATGAAACTCAACCGTGACGGCAGCGGGCAATTCGAGAATGTGACGCTCCGGCCCCATGTCACCATCGTGGATGCCGCGCACGCTGCTTTGATGCCGCAGCTTCACCATGAGGCCAACCAGGTCTGCTTCATTGCGCGAAGCGTCAACTTCCCGGTCCTCCATGAACCGATCACGACGGCGGCCGCGGCCTAACGCTGCAGCTCCCGCCAGAGCGCCACGAGCCTTTGTTCGGTCCCGCGGCCAAGGCCTGCTTTTCGCTCCCTGTCCAGTCCCCGCATCCGCTCGTCGTCAAGCGTGGCGGCCAGGGTTTCCTGCCATGGGCGCAAGGTCATTCCCGCATCCCGTGCCGCACGGTTGGAGCGGGCTTGGAAGCCATCGTGCCCCGGGGGAAGCCACAAGGGCAGTGAGTCCGGTCCTGCCCAGTAGTCCACGCCCTGCTCAACGAGCCAGTGCTCGGAGGGACGGATAACATCACTCTCTTCGGCCCCGGCAATCCGTTGGGATTCGGTGATGTAGTCACCGAAGCGAACAACATCGCCCAAGGCGTTGTACGTTCCCGTCAGCCCGCCTTCGGCCGAGCGCAGGATCCAGGTTGCGAGATCCCGGACGTCAATGATCTGGGTTGCGGCGGTGGGAATGTCCGGAACCAACACCGTGTCACTGTCCGCAGCGAATCTGGCCGGCCAGTAGCCATATCTGTCCGTACCGTCCCCTGGGCCGCCGATGAGTCCGGACCGGACGATGTGCGCCTTCTCCCCCACCAGGCCCAGTGTCAGGTGCTCGATGGCTGATTTGGACTCGCCATAACTTTCCGGGCCAGCCGTATGCCCCTCTGGCAGCGGCTGCAGCAGGGCCGCGCTTTCATCCGCGCCAGGTACTGAGTGGTCCGCATACACCGAACAGCTGGAGACGAACGTCCAGTGCTCCGCGACAGGTCCCAGCACCTCCAAGGCCTCGCGTGCCTGGACCGGATCCCTGGAAACGTCCACCACCGCGTCCCAGCTGTCTGCCACCTCCGCATAGGCCGCGGCACCCAAGGTGCGATCCCCCCGCACCCACGTGGCGCCGTCGGGCGGGTTCGATGAAGTACCCCGGGCAAAACAGGTGACGTCATGACCGGCGGCAACTGCCTGCCGGGCGATTTCTGCTGACAGGAAGGCGGTGCCGCCCAGGACCAGGATGCGCATACCGTCACGCTACGGCGCTAGGGTTAAACGTGGACAGAGTGTTCCGCGCCCGGCGAACACGGGCCGACCACAAGGAGTTATTCCACTTTGACCTTTATCCCCCTTGCGGAAGCCATCAACATCGAACCCGAAAAGATCGACCTCGTTTCGATCCTCATTACCGTAGGCATCGGCCTGCTGGTGTGGATCGTGGCGCGCTTCATCATCCTGCGCATCACGCGGCGCGTATCTGCCGGCAGTTCCTTCTTCAAGAAGCCGCATTTCAAATGGGTCCAGCCCGCCATCCGCGCCCTGGACCATGAGCGGCGTTCCCAGCGCGCCGAAACCATCGGCTCGCTGCTCACCAGCCTGGTAAGCGTCGTGGTGGTGGTGATCGTCATCATCTACGTCCTCAAGTTCATGAATGTGGACGTCGCGCCCCTGCTGACCAGCGTGGGGATCCTGGGTGTCGCCATCGGCTTCGGCGCCCAACAGCTCATCCGCGACTTCCTCGCCGGCATCTTCATCACCATCGAGGACCAGTACGGGATCGGCGACGTGATCGTCACCAGCGAAGTGGTTGGTACCGTTGAGTCGGTTGGACTGAGGATCACCCGCGTCCGCGCGGAAGACGGAGCCATCTGGTACCTGCGGAACGGTGAGATCCTGAGGGTCGGAAACCGTTCCCAAGGGGACTACGTGCCGCTGGAGTCACCCGACAACAGCGACGAACCAGGCGCCTCAGCAGCGCCCGTCACAGCTGGCGCATCGCGCGTCACCAAAGCCGAGGAGAAGTCCAATGAGTAACACTGCAGGCGGGGAGCCCCAGCCGGCGCAGGCGGGTCCCCGACGCCAGCTGATGCAAAACGACCCTTTCAGCCAGCCTGCGTACACGGACAGTTTCTATGCCGCCGTCGGCGGGCATGAAACGTTCGTGAAGCTCATCGACGTGTTCTACGACGGTGTGGCCACTGATCCGCTCCTGCGCCCCATGTACCCGGAAGAGGACCTTGGGCCGGCGAAGCGCCGCTTCCTGATGTTTCTCGAACAGTACTGGGGTGGGCCCACCACCTACGGCGAGGAGCGCGGCCACCCGCGTCTTCGCATGCGCCACATGCCCTTCCAAGTGACGCCCGAAGCCAAGGACCGTTGGCTGTTCCACATGCGGACGGCCGTGGACGCTCTGGACCTGTCGCCCCTTCATGAGGGAACCCTGTGGGACTACATGGAACGGGCCGCACTGACCATGGTCAACAGCCCTTCGGCAGCTCCCCGGAACTAGCCCGGAAAACCGAGGCCGAGCCCCGCGCCTGTGCGTACCAGCACATGGCCGCGGGGTCCGCTGAGCCGGTACCACCGACCATTCCTGAAGACCTGCTGCGCACCATCGCCCAGGAATCCAAGGGCGAAGGCCGCAAACGCGGACCCGGCAGGCAGGCCCCCGCCGTCGGGAAGCTCACGGCCCCAGACAGCAGCCCTTGCAGTGTTGACCACCGCAGCACCTGCCGCGGTCGGAATGACGCCGGCCACCTCCGCGATGCCTGCTTCCGCGGCTGACTTGAGGTCGGCGTCGGACAATGTCCCCAGCGCCTCCCAGCCGCTGCGTGGCGCACCAACTCCGGCCCATGACTCCGAAACGGTCGACGGTGGGATGGGAAGTTCCACATCATCGGCACCGGAGCGGGCCAAACGGTCCATGACGGACGCGAGCGTTACGGTGACATCCGCGTGAGCCGGTTCAGCCAGCGCCATTGTCCTCAAGCCAAGGATCGTCGGCGTGGATTCACCCAGGATGCGCGGCCGCAAGACGCATACATAGGCAGCGAGGACGTTGCCTGCCGCCTGGAGGCGGATGGCGCCGTCGTCGATGCTTTTTGCCCGGGTGGCGAAGGTCCGCAAATCGGCGAGGTCACGGGGATCGGCGAAGCGGAAGGACTGGGTCAAGACGTCTGTCACATGATCGACTCTACCGGCATGTCCCCGGTTGAGAGGGGTCGGGGTGGCGTCTAAAGTCGAACCATGACTGAGACGAACACTGGCCTCCAGGTGGAAGCACCCGCAGAAGACCCCATGGAAGTGCTTATCGGCCTGCTGGACCTCGGTGACTTCGACGGAGCCCGGACCAACGAGGACATCTTCCTTGGTCCGTCCCAAAAGCAGCCCCGGCACCGTGTTTTTGGGGGCCAGGTGCTGGCGCAGTCGATGATGGCCGGCATGCGCACCGTGGAGCCGGACAGGGTGGCGCACTCCATGCACGGCTACTTCCTGCGCCCCGGGGATGCCAACAAGCCCATCACCTTCGGCGTTGAACGGCTGCGTGATGGCCGTTCCTTCTCCGCCCGCCGCGTGCACGCCTACCAGGACGGCGTCCCGATCCTTTCGATGATCGCCTCGTTCCAGGTGGAGGACAACGGCCTGGACCATCAGGCAACCATGCCCGAAGGCATCCCGGATCCGGAAACCCTCCCAAGCACAGCCGAGCTCTTGTCCCACTTCGACCACCCGCTGGCCCGGCACATGTCCTCCGAGCGGCCCTTCGACGTCCGCCACATCGACCCCGCGCTTTACGTATCCCCGCCAAGCGAGCATGTGGCCACCAATGCGGTGTGGATGAAGACCATGGGTCCGCTCCCTGACGACCCCAAACTGCACATCGCAGCCCTGGCCTACGCCAGCGACTACACACTGTTGGAGCCCATCCTCCGCAAACACGGTCTGTCCTGGATGACGCCGGGCATGAGCGTAGCCAGCCTGGACCACGCCATGTGGTGGCACCGGCCGGTCAAGGTGGACGAATGGATGCTTTACGTGCAGGAGTCCCCCAGCGCCCAGGGTGCCCGGGGTTTGGCCACGGGCAGGATCTTCAACCGCGACGGCGTGCATGTTGCCACCGTGGCGCAGGAGGGTATGGTGCGGATTCCATAGCGTTCGGACGCTCACGCAGTTCGGAATCACACGCAGGAAGGCCGGTCCCGTGGGACCGGCCTTCCTGTGTTCTGTACTGCCAGCTGTTCTGTACTGCCAGCGGCGGTGGTTAGTCGCGGGTCAGGCGGCGGTGCGTCACCCGGTGCGGCTTGGCGGCATCCGGGCCCAGGCGCTCCACCTTGTTCTCCTCGTAAGAGTCGAAGTTGCCCTCGAACCAGTACCACTTGGACGGGTTCTCATCATCACCTTCGTAGGCGAGGATGTGCGT
This sequence comes from Paenarthrobacter sp. CC6, assembly GCF_040560085.1. Taxonomy (NCBI): domain Bacteria; kingdom Bacillati; phylum Actinomycetota; class Actinomycetes; order Micrococcales; family Micrococcaceae; genus Paenarthrobacter; species Paenarthrobacter sp. CC6. Next base: position 396,667 of record NZ_JARDAN010000006.1, read on the forward strand.
TGCCACCCTGTCCAGGAACCAGCGGTCGTGCGAGACCACGACGGCGCAGCCCGGGAATTCGAGAAGCGCGTTTTCCAGGCTGCTGAGGGTTTCGACGTCGAGGTCGTTAGTGGGTTCGTCAAGGAGCAGGAGGTTGCCACCCTGCTTGAGCGTCAGTGCAAGATTGAGGCGGTTGCGCTCACCACCGGAGAGGACACCGGCCTTCTTCTGCTGGTCCGGGCCCTTGAAACCAAACGCCGAAACGTAGGCGCGTGAGGGCATTTCCACCTGGCCGACCTGGATGAAGTCGTGGCCTTCGGAGACTACTTCCCACAGTGACTTGTTGGGATCGATGCCGCCACGGGACTGGTCAACGTAGGAGATCTTCACGGACTCGCCGATCTTGAGCTCACCGCCGTCCAGGGGTTCCATGCCGACGATCGTCTTGAAGAGCGTGGACTTGCCCACACCGTTGGGACCGATCACGCCGACGATGCCGTTGCGCGGAAGGGAGAAGGAGAGGTCTTCGATCAGGACACGGTCGTCGAAGCCCTTCTTCAGGTCCTTGGCCTCGATGACCAAAGAGCCCAGGCGCGGTCCCGGCGGAATCTGGATCTCTTCGAAGTCCAGCTTGCGGGTCCGCTCGGCTTCTGCGGCCATTTCCTCGTAACGTGCAAGACGGGCCTTGGACTTGGTCTGGCGGCCCTTGGCGTTGGAGCGCACCCACTCAAGTTCTTCGCTAAGACGCTTGGAGAGCTTCGCGTCCTTCTTGCCCTGGACCTCGAGGCGGGCCTTTTTCTTCTCCAGGTAGGTGGAGTAGTTGCCCTCGTAGGGGTAAAGGTGGCCACGGTCCACTTCCGCGATCCATTCAGCCACGTGGTCCAGGAAGTACCGGTCGTGGGTGACGGCAAGTACTGCGCCGGGGTACTGGGAAAGGTGCTGCTCCAACCACAGCACACTCTCGGCGTCCAGGTGGTTGGTGGGCTCGTCAAGGAGCAGGAGGTCCGGCTTCTGCAACAGGAGCTTGCACAGTGCTACGCGGCGGCGCTCACCACCGGAAAGGACGGTGACGTCGGCGTCTGCAGGCGGGCAACGCAAGGCGTCCATGGCCTGCTCAAGCTGGGAATCGATATCCCAGGCGTCAGCAGCGTCAATGGCTTCCTGGAGCTTGCCCATTTCATCAAGCAGCGTGTCGTAGTCCGCGTCCGGGTTGGCCATCTCTTCCGAGATTTCGTTGAAGCGCTGGATCTTGCCGTAGATCTCGCCAACGCCTTCCTGGACGTTGCCCAGGACGGTCTTCTCCTCGTTCAGCGGCGGTTCCTGCAGGAGGATGCCCACGGTGTAACCGGGGCTCAGGCGGGCCTCGCCGTTGGAAGGGGTGTCCAAACCGGCCATGATCTTCAGGATGGTGGACTTGCCAGCACCGTTCGGGCCCACGACGCCGATCTTCGCGCCAGGGTAGAACGACATGCTGACGTCGTCCAGAATAAGTTTGTCGCCAACGGCCTTGCGAGCCTTGGTCATCGTGTAAATGAATTCCGCCATGCCCTTAAATCTAATGGGTAGGCGTACATAACTCACATTCGCTGCCTGAGGCCGGGCTAGCGGGCGTCTCCTACGAAGCATTTTCCGGTTGAGAGCACGGGCAACACCGTGACCACAACGCCGCCATCGCGTATCTGCCCCATAACGCAGGATTTCCCGGCCAGGGTGGCCGCTTCCATGGCGTCAACGTCAAGGCCGGTGGGTGTGCGGCTGACTGATACCTCGATATTCTCCTGGGGAATTCCTGCAGATACCAATGCGGCACGCAGCGCCTCCCTGTCCGGTTTGGGATTCCCGGCCACAAGGTTCTTAAGCGTGGACTCGACGGTTGATGTCGTTGCAGCCACAGCTGGATCTGCAGTGTTGGAAGGGGCCTCCGCGGCGCTGGCGGACGCGCTGGCTCCAGGGCTGACGGGCGAGCTTGCGCCACTGCTGGCGCCCGGAGCGGTGGACCCCACCGGGGTGGTTGGAGGCCCGGGTGTGGCCGTGCAGCCTGTAACCAGGACAAGAGCGGCGACCAGCATTGACCACCCCGCCAGACGGACCTTGGTGGTGGACGCCGGCGCCGGCCCGCGATACTTCGAAGTGCTTCCCCTGCTTATCACCTAGTCATTGTGCCATTCACAGGCGACCTCGACGGGCGTACCGTGTGCACCGGAAGGGTTCCCGACGGCGGGACGCGGAAATGGAGTGCACATTATGAGCGGACAAGCTTCAGAGGCCGTTGCGTCTGCCACGATCGACGCGCCGCTTGAAAAGGTCTGGGACGCCCTGACTGATCCGGCCCTCATCAGGCAGTACTTCCTGGGGACCAACGTCACTACGTCCTGGCGCGTGGGCGAGCCGATTACCTACGAAGGCGAGTACAACGGCAAGACCTACGAAGACAAAGGAACCATCCTGGTCTTCGACCCTCCTGTCAGGCTCAAGACTACGCACTTCAGTCCCGCCTCCGGACTTGCCGATATACCGGAAAACCACCACACCGTTGAGTACCTCCTGGCGGGAACACCGGATGGAACCACCGTGACCATCACCCAGGGGAACAACTCAAGCGAAGAAGAAGTGGCGTCTTCCACCGCCACCTGGCAACTGGTGCTGGGAAACCTCAAGGAGTTCCTGGAGTCCACCCCCTGAAAAGGAGTCCACCCCCTGAAAAAACACCCTCCCTGGAAGTATCCAAGGAGGGTGAATGGTGCCCCAGGAGGGAATCGAACCCCCGACCGGCGGATTAGAAGGCCGCTGCTCTATCCCCTGAGCTACTGGGGCGCACTGGCTCGATGACCACCCGGGCCGCTCGCGCCACAAAGAGTTTACATGCGATCGCTGGGTCACCCGCCATCTCCACGCTGGCTGCCTCCATTCCTCAACAACGGGCCTGGGCCCTAAGTTATTCACATAGCGCAGGACCGCACTCCCATCCGGAACGTCGCTGGACAAGGCTATAGATGCCGGACAGGCACTTCCCTACATCGTGAAGGACCACCAATGAATGACATGATCACCGTCAGGGGCTTTGTGGCCTCGGACGTGAAAAGTTCCACGACTACCCGTGGTACCGCTACTGCGTCGTTCCGCCTCGGAACCACTGAGCGCCGATACGACCGCGCGAGCAACACCTGGGTGGACGGCAACACCAACTGGTACACAGTGCAGTCGTTCCGTTACCTTGCCGGCCACGTGGGCTGCAGCATCAAGAAAGGCCAGCGGGTCTTGGTCGTCGGCAAGCTGCGGCTACGGCAATGGGAGCACGAGGGCCGCGTCTACCATGTGGCCGAGATCGATGCCGAATCTGTTGGCCACGACCTCATGTGGGGCTCTGCCAACTTCACCCGGATGAACGGAGCCTCGGCACCTGTAGATTCGGGCCCCTCCGTGGATGACTCCGGCAATCCCGCGAATCGCAGCGACTGGGAGGGCGAAGACGAGGAGCAGTCTCCCCCGGAGGAAGAAACTGTACCCGCAGGGCTTCACAGTACAGGTGGCGACAGTTCCCTGTTGGTCAACACAACAACCGGCGAACTGGTGGGTGCCGGCGCTTGAAATGTCCGCCCGGCATCCGGCCGTCCAGGCGGATGCCGGCCAAGTGCTCCGGACAAGGGCGGCCCCCGACTGTGCCGGTACCGGTCGTGGTGGTACTGGTTGTACTGGACCTGCGGGGTTGGTACCAAAGGTTCGCCCTTGCCGCCGCCAACGACCCTAAAGTTGGGGCATGTCCACTACTGAACTCGTTGAGTCCATTCGCTTAAAGCTGCGTTCCGAGGCCGACCCGGAGCGCGCACGTGGCGCACAGGCGTACATGAAGTCAGAAATGCCCTCATACGGCGTCACAGTGCCTGGGGTGCGCAGAATCGTAAAAGCGGCTGCCAAGGCATTCCCACCGACGTCACCGGAAGAATTGCGCAGTGCTGCCCTGACACTGTGGCGGGAGGCAGAGGCACGTGAGGAGCGCTACGCGGCCATTGACCTCACCGGTTTGCGGATGGTCAAGGAAGATCTGCTCATGCTGCCCGTGTACGAAGAAATCATCCGGACGGGTGCCTGGTGGGACCTCGTTGATGGCGTATCGCACCGGATCTGCGCCCTGCTGTTGGCCCATCGGGACACCATGACCCCGGTGCTGCTTCGGTGGGCCGAAGACGGAGACATGTGGATCCGCAGAGCAGCCATCACTTCCCAGCTCGGTGCGAAATCCGCTACTGACCGGGTCCTGCTGGCACAAGCCATCACGGCAAACCTGGCGGACAAAGAATTCTTCGTTCGCAAGGCCATCGGCTGGGCACTACGGGAGTTCAGCAAGACCGATGCGGACTGGGTCCGTGGATTCGTGCAGGAGAACGCGCAAGCCCTGAGCCCCTTGTCCGCCAGGGAGGCCACTAGGCTGCTCAAATGATGGGGCGCAGCCCCGGCTCGTCGCGCTTGCGGAACAGGCTCTTGGTCTTCGGGTCAACAAAGATCAGGTAGACGGCAAAGAGGAGCGCAATAATGGCCGCCGCATTCCTGGCCAGCGTGAGCGCCAGGCCCAGGTCTTCGCTTTGCAGGTAGGGGAAGACGTCCAATTGGTCGGAGATGGCGTAGACCATGAAGAACGACACGATAAAGTAGACGGCCTTGACCTGCCAGTCGTTGCGGATACCCGTAACGGCAAAGAGCGGTATCAACCACACCACGTACCAGGACTGGATCATGGGTGCCAGGATAACGATGGCTGCAAACGCCAGCGTGAGGCGACGCATCAAGCGGTCGTAGTCGCCGCGGAAGATCTGCCAGGCGACGGCTCCAACCATCAGGACCTTGCCGGCGTCGTAAACCCATTTCGCCATGCCCCAACCGTCCAGGCCGAAGACATTGAAAATCGAGGCCACAACCAAGCCGATCAGCCCCACTGGGGCGTACCAGATCCAGATGCTGCCAGGAGCGGAAAGACCGTTGATCCAGCCGAATCCGAAACCGTTGACCAGGCTCAGGGCGTACAGCAGCCCGAAGCTGATGCCCGCCGTCAGGAACCAGTACAGGAATTTCCGCGGCCAGGAGGCGCCCTTGCCGGCCCACAAGAGTCCAATAAACGGCAGGAAAACAATGGTTATCGGTTTGACCGAAATCGAGAGCGTGACCAGCACGATGCCAAGAATCACACGACGCGTAGCGCAGTAGTAGAGACCTGCCAGCGCGAGACCGATCATCAGGGCATCGTTGTGGACGCTGGCAATGAAGTTGGTCAGGAAGAGCGGATTCGCCGCTGTCAGCCACAGTGCCCGATGCGGATTTACACCGTGGAGTTCAGCCAGCTTGGGTACGTAGATGATGCAGAGCACGATGCCCACCAAAGCCACCATCCGGAAAAGCATGATGCTGGCTTCGGGCTGGACATTGGTCACCCACACCACGAACTGTTCGATCCACAAGAACAGCTGCCCATAAGGGACCGGCGCTTCCGTCCACATCTTGTCGGCACCCAGTTGGAAATAATTAGGGAGGGCCGAGATCCCGTTCTTGTACGGATTCATGCCTTCCACCATCAGACGCCCCTGGCCGATGTAGGCGTACACGTCCCTGCTGAAAAGCGGAACCGTGAACATCATGGGCAGTCCCCATGCCACAACGGCCTGGAGCGTGGCCTTGCGCGCTTCCAGCCCCCACACCCGGACCCGTTGGCCCAGACGCAGCCAGGCCCGGACCAGCAGCATTCCACCAATGGCGAGCAGAACGATGGAGAGAGCGACGCCCGCGCCTTCGGTACGCATCCAAATAAAAAGCGGCAGCCGCCTGAGTTCGGATACCGGAGCCAGCCAACCAACGCCCAAGGAACCGAACACCATGAACATCGAACCGATGAACCCGGCAATCAGCGGCGAACGTGCGTTATCTACCTCGCTGGCTGCAGCATCCGCCGTCGGCGCTGCTGTCCCTGCCTTCTGGGCGGCGGGTACGGGCACCGTCATGTAGTCGTCATCCAATCGTTCGCCCGGTAAATTCGGGACAAAAGTTCTGCGTCTTCGGGGCTTCCGCAGCAGGAAGAAACGACACTGCTGCGCTCAAAAATCGTACCATCGGAGCACTTGGAACCGGCTGAAGGATAGGCTAGGCGCGTGCCTATTACTAATGAACGCATCGTCTGGATCGACTGCGAAATGACCGGCCTGGACCTCAAGAACGACGCCCTGATCGAGGTTGCCGCCCTGGTGACGGATTCCGAGCTCAACATCCTTGGCGACGGCGTGGACGTCGTGATCAAGCCGGATGATGCCGCACTGGAACAAATGAATGACTTTGTGCGGGACATGCATACCCGCTCCAAGCTCCTTGATGAGCTCCCGCACGGAAAGACCATGGCTGAGGCCGAAGCCCAGGTTCTGGAGTACATCGAGAAGTGGGTCCCGGATCCCCGCAAGGCCCCCTTGGGTGGAAACTCCGTGGGAACGGACCGGATGTTCCTGGCCCGGGACATGCCGAACATTGTTGAGCACCTGCACTACCGCGTTATCGATGTCAGCACCATCAAGGAACTCTCCCGGCGTTGGTTCCCGCGCGCCTACTTCCAGTCGCCCGCAAAACACGGTGGGCACCGCGCGTTGGGTGACATCAAGGACTCCATCGACGAACTCCGCTACTACCGCGAGGCAGTGTTCGTCGCCGCTCCGGGGCCCGACACCGCAACGGCGCAGCGCATTTCCAAGGACATCATGGCCAGCGCCGAAAGCCTGGGATCCAGCAATCCGGTGTGATCTGCGCCATTTTTGAAGGTTTTTTTGCCAAAACCGGCAAAAGTGGACTTTGCACCCCAAAACAGCAGGTAAGCTATTTGTCGTTGCCTTCGAGGAAAGCCGGTCCAACGGACTAGCCCGAAAAGGCACATGGTGGGCTTAGCTCAGTTGGCAGAGCGCCTGGTTGTGGTCCAGGAGGTCGCGGGTTCAACCCCCGTAGCTCACCCCACCGAGATTGGCTGCAGAGCCGGTTTCCACAAAGGCCGCACCGGTAACCCGGTGCGGCCTTTGCTTTTAACCCGATCCGGTACGCCCCGGACCATAGCGATCACTAAGGAAGAACTGACATGACCGTCCTGCCAGTCACTATCTGGGGCGAACCTGTTTTGCACCGCCGGGCCAGCGAAGTCGAAATTTTCGACGACGAACTGCGCACCCTGATCGCTGACATGTTCGAGACGAACGACGCCGCCAACGGTGTGGGCCTCGCCGCCCCTCAGGTCGGCGTTGGCAAACGCATTTTCGTCTACAAGTACGAGAACAACGACGACGTCCCGCCCCAAGGCGTGGTAGTGAACCCGGTCCTTACGCTCTCCAAAGTTTCCGGTGCCCTTCCGGATCCTGACGAGGACGTTGAAGGCTGCTTGTCCTTCCCTGGCGAGTACTACCCTTTGCAACGTGCTGATTGGACCCGGGTCCAGGGTTTTGATGGCGACGGCAACCCCGTGGAATTTGAAGCGACCGGTTGGTTCGCCCGGATTCTTCAACATGAATACGATCACTTGGACGGCAAGCTCTACGTCAACCGCCTGGTGGACCGCTATGCCAGGAAAGCGATGAAGCAGGCCAAGAAGAACGGTTGGGGCAAGCCCGGCCTGACCTGGATGCCCGGCGTCGATCCCGATCCCTTCGGACACTAGGCCCATGGACACCAGCACGCACGCCGAGCTGTTCAAACTCCTGGACATCAGCGCCGAGGACGCTCCGGAGTGCGCCCGTCTGTTGGCCACTCCCCCGGCCGCGGACGTCGTCCGCGCGTTGGACGCCTTGCAGGGCAGGCTGGGAGCTTTTCCGCTGCACAGCATCACGGCAGAGGGTGCATCGGAAGCGACCTGGATAGAAGCACTGCTTCGCTTCGCCCCGTCGGTCCACGACTATCATGCCGGCCTGGGAATCGGCGTGGACGTCTCCGCTGCGTCCCTGGCAGACGTCGGACTGCAAATGCGGATCAACCGCCGGGTCCATGGGCGTTTCGGGCTCGACACCTGGTCCTGGCTGACGCTGCACATGGCCGGCAATCTTTTCAGGCTCGGCAGGCTGCAGTTCCATCTGGTGCCTGATGAGGGTTACGCCTCGGGCTGGGTGCTGGGTGTGCATATCCCCGAAGACGGCGGGCTCTCCCCCGCTTTGGTGGACGAGAGTTTCGCAGAGGCCCGGGATTTCTTCGCACGCCATTTTCCTGACAAGCCGGTGGCAGTGGCCACCTGTGACTCGTGGATGCTCGATCCCTATCTGGCAAAGCGGCTGCCAGAGAGCAACATCGCCTCATTTGCCCGCCGCTTTACCGTGGACCGCTGCACGGACGCAGCTACGGATGCCGTGTACTTCACCTTCCGGCAGCGCGGCATGCACGACCTGGAGAAGCTCCCGCGGGAAACCTCACTTCAGCGCGTAGTTCTGGAGAGAATCGACGACGGCGGCACTTGGCAACTCGGGCATGGTCACCTGGCGTTGTAGATCGTCTGCTGATCCGGGCAGGAAGATAGAACGCTCTTCATGGCGTCTTTCTCCGCTTGGGTGACCCACAACCGGTAGGCCGTCTTCACCGAGATCTGCCGGGCAACGTAGTGGCAGCGGAAGTTCTTGTTGGCCGGCAGCCACGTCGCGGCATCGCCGGCGCCTTTCTTGACGTTTGCCGGACCATCCGCCGCAATCAAATTCAGCGGGTCGTTGGCGAGGGTCTGCCTCTGCTGGATGGTCAGCTGCTGGGCGCCTTTTTGCCACGCGTCGGCCAGCGCCACCACATGGTCGATTTGCACGGCGGAGCTGGTTTCCTGGCCCCTTGTGAAGGATATTTGCCTTCCCGTGTAAGGCTCGTTCAACGTCCCGGAGGCCACCTTGCAGGAGGAGCCGTCCATGAACTTGACTGCACTCAGGTCGCGCCGGAGGATGTCGTTGCGGGTATCGCAACCGTTCCGGTCCGCATCGGCCCACGCCTGTCCAAAGGCGGCCCTGTCATAGTCCGTTTTCGGCGCCCGCCCTTTGACCGGCAACTGGTCCAGGGCCTCCGAGGCCTTTTCGGATACGACCGCCGCCGCGCCGCGCACAGGCTTCATCCATTCGGGGTTGTAAACCGGGGCTTCGCTGGGGCCGGACTGCGGAGGTTGAGCTGCTTCAAACTGGCCCACGGTGAAGAACCAGGACAGCCCGGCGACAATGGTAGCGGCAGCCAGTGCCAGAACCGCCCACGCTTGACGGGAACGGCGGCGGGCGCGTTTATAGGCGGACCAGGTGATGCTCAAGGGACTCCATCCAACGGGGCAGGCAGTGTCTTACGAGCGTAGGACACGGCCCCGACAGTCAGAGTCGGTATCCACAATGTGTAGGAGAAGTCACACTACACAGAGGGTGAAAGAGCAGGTTATTGCTCGCGCGCCACGCGTTGGAGGTCCTCGGCGGCAAGAGCCAGCAGGCCCCGCAGTTGTTCCACGCGCTCGTCGGTGACGTCCCCGGCAGCATTGGCCGCAACAGCTTGGTCCAGAAGCTTCTGGGCTTGCTTATGGTTGGCCTTGGCGACGTCCAGGGCGTGCTCCAGCGTGGTCTCATGTTCCATCGTTGATTCGTTTTCCATGAGACCCATTCTGGTCAGGTTTCCCGGCCGTTTCCAGTGACCCGGCCGGGAAACCCGTGTTAACTGCTGTCGACCTAGGCGCCGGCCGTTTCGAGTACGGCAATGGGAGCGATGACATCCCGGGCCGGGAACGACGGCGGGTTCACGCCGGCCATTTCTTCCATCACACGGACAACCTGGCAGGAGTAGCCGAACTCGTTGTCGTACCAGACGTACAGCACGAGGTTCTTGTCGTTGGAGATCGTGGCGAGGCCATCGACGATGCCGGCCCGACGGGAGCCGACGAAGTCCGTCGAGACTACATCGGGAGAATCGATGTAATCGATCTGCTTGCGGAGATCGGAATGCAGAGACATTTCACGCAAGAAGTCGTTGACCTCGTCGCGCGTGGTGCCCTTCTCCAGGTTGAGGTTCAGGATGGCCATGGAGACGTCCGGGGTGGGTACACGGATGGCGTTGCCTGTCAGCTTTCCCTGCAGTTCGGGAAGGGCCTTGGCCACTGCCTTGGCGGCACCGGTCTCCGTGATCACCATGTTCAGCGCAGCGGAGCGTCCGCGGCGGTCACCCTTGTGGAAGTTGTCGATCAGGTTCTGGTCGTTGGTGAACGAGTGAACCGTCTCGACGTGGCCGTGAATGATGCCGAACTTGTCGTTGATGGCCTTCAGCACGGGAGTGATGGCGTTCGTGGTGCAGGATGCGGCGGTGACGATCTTGTCGTCGTCACTGATGTCGCGGTGGTTGATGCCGTGAACAATATTCTTGAGGTCACCCTTGCCCGGCGCCGTCAGCAGGACGCGGGCAACGCCCTTGCTCTGCAGGTGCTGGGAGAGGCCATCGGCGTCGCGCCAGCGTCCGGTGTTGTCGACCACCAGGGCGTCCTTGATTCCGTACTCGGTGTAATCAACAGTTGCGGGGTTGTCCGAGTAGATGACCTGTACCTGGACGCCGTTGGCGGTGATGGTGTTGGCTTCCTCATCCACGCGGATGGTGCCTTCGAAGGAACCGTGAACGGAGTCGCGACGCAGCAGGCTCGCGCGCTTCACGAGGTCGTTGTCGGCGCCCTTGCGGACCACGATGGCGCGCAAGCGCAGGCCGTGGCCGCCACCGGCCTTTTCGATCAGGATGCGGGCCAGCAGACGGCCGATACGCCCGAAACCGTAAAGAACGACGTCGGTGCTGGTGCGGTCGTCAGCGCCGCGCTTGCCAACGATCTCGGCGAGCTCGGAGCGCAAGTACTCGTCCAGGGAGGCGCCATTGCCTTCTGCCCGGTACTTTTCCGTCAAACGTGCAATATCAATGGCTGCTGCGCCGAGCTCCAGCTCGGAAAGGGCGTTCAGCAGGGGTGCCGTCTCCTCGAGCAGGAGCTCGTGGTTGCTCATCCGGCGTGCAAAGCGGTGGGCCTTGAGGATGTTCATGGTGGACTTGTTGATCAAGCTCCGGCCGTGGATGCTGGTGACCACGTTGTTTTCCCGGTACAACCGGCCGATCACCGGAATCATGGCCTCGGCGAGAGCCTCCCGGCCCATCCACTTATCAAGACAAGAATCTGACGTCTGGCTCACAGAACTACCTTCCTTGGGTCAACCACATACGTCCTCGTATGCGGATGGCGGCGGCCGCCCGGAGTAGTCCTGCGGCACATGCGCCGGCGGGCTTCGGTCCACCCACAGCGCCTTGAACGAGAGCAAAGAAAATCCGCCGGCTGCGAACGCAGTCCCGGCGGCAGAACATCTACGTTCAGTAACCATTCTAGGCGGGAAGGCCGGGGCATGGTCGTCCCGGAGGCGTGAAATCACTCACACGCCCGTCATTCAGGGAGTCATAAATGGATGGGTTGACCGATACGCCGGGTTCTGTCATCCCCTTCCGTTACCGGAAAGGGAGAGGCGGCCATCCATCTACGAACGCCGTTGCCGACGCCCTCCAGCAGCCTACCCGGACACTCGGGCGAGCAGCCCTCGAACGTGTCCTGTCTGGCCTTGCTCCGGGTGGGGTTTACCTAGCCTCCCCGGTCACCCAGGGAGCTGGTGGTCTCTTACACCACCGTTTCACCCTTACCTGCTGCCCCGGTGCAATACCGGGACGCAGGCGGTCTGTTCTCTGTGGCACTGGCCTGCGGGTTACCCCGAGTGGGCGTTACCCACCACCCTGCTCTGTGGAGCCCGGACGTTCCTCGAGCCACTTTCGTGACGCGCGGCCGCCTGGTCAACCCATCCGCCGTACAGTCTACCGGCGTCCAGGACGGCCCAAGTCACCGGTAATATCGACTGGTGCTGATTCTCCTGCCGCCCTCAGAAGGCAAAACCCCCGCCCTCAAAGGACCTGCCATCGAATGGGAGTCGCTGAGCTTCCCGGAACTGAACCCGTACCGGGCCAAGGTCCTTGAAGCTCTGGGGACAGTGAGCGCGCACGAGGACGCCCTGGCGTTACTGGGCGTCGGCGCCTCGCTGCGGGACGACGTCGAACGTAATACCCGGCTGCACGCCGAACCCGCGGCTCCCGCGCACCAGGTCTATTCGGGAGTCCTGTACGACGCCCTCGGCTTCAAGACCATGACGCCGGCCCAGCGCCGCAAGGCGACGGAGTCCATCCTGGTTGTTTCCGCTTTGTGGGGAGCCATTGGCTTTGGTGACCACGTGCCCGCCTACCGTCTGTCGATGGGAACCGCACTGCCCGACGTCGGACGCCTCGCCTCCTATTGGAAGCCGCAGCTGAACGCCGCCCTCGCCCAGCGGGTCGACGGCGAACTGCTGGTGGACTGCCGCTCCAGCACCTACGCCGCAGCGTGGGCTCCCCCGGCCGCACAGACGGTGAACGTCAATGTGTTCAACGAGGCGAACGGCAAGCGCACCGTGGTGAGCCACTTCGCCAAGCACACCAGGGGTGAGTTGGCACGGCATCTGCTGACCAGGCGCGGCAAGGCTCCGGAAACTCCGGATCAGCTCCTGAAGGCCGCCAGCGAAATCCGGACCGCCGAACTGGTTGAGGGCACCGCCCGGAAGCCACACGCCCTGAACATCATTCTGTCCAACTAAGGCCGTGCCCGGGTCAGGTCAGTTCCACTCCGCTGAACGGACCAGGATGACGCCGGAGTCCGGGCAGAAAACGATGTCGTCCTCCGCTGCGGCTTTGACCTCGGCAAGGTCACCTGGGCTGAGCATCATCCCCGAGCCTTCGGACTTTCCGTGGAACAGCCGGGCAGCACCGACTCCACGCTTGGCGATGGTCTTTTCGTACACCGCGAGCATCCCCGGGTCCAGCGCCTCGGCGAATACAGCCCGTTGCCCGCGAACCACTGTCTCCTCGGCCGCGATCTCCGCGATCGCTTCGTCCAGTTCAGAGCGGATGCTGCCGAACGAACCCTGGATGTCGTCAACAATGGCTTGCTGGGCAGCCTGGCGTTCACGCAGGGTGTCCAGGCGCTCCAGGATCTCAAGCTCAACGTCTTCAAGGTCCGAACGGCGCTTGTTCAGCGAGGCGATGTCGTTCTGCAGCGCCACCAGGTCCTTGGACAACCCGGTTCCGCTGTTCAGCCGGGTTTCATCGCGCTCGATGCGGGACGCAACCTGTTCGACGTCGGCTTCCGCGCGGCGCAGTTCGGCTTCGGCGTCATGGACAGCGATTTTGGCCGCCCCGAGTTCACCGTTGGCCACACTGAGGGCGTCCGTCAGGTCAGTAATGCGGGGATCGTTTTCCAGCACCTTCCGGCGGCCCGCCAACGACTTGAGCTTGGCATCCAGCCCCTGCAGTTCAAGCAATTTCAATTGTTCTGCCGGTGCTGCTTTCGCCACGCTTACCTCCGCTTGTCGCCGCCGGTCCTGGAGATCAGGTCCGGCCCTTTCCTAGACTCTAGTCGCCGCCGGGAGTCAGTATGAAGTCCCAAGGGTCACTGTTGGTACTGCTGACGCGGATATCGACGTCGTAGCCCTGGTCAGCGAGCACGTTGCCCAACGCTTCTGCGGCGGCTGGAAGCCACAGCCATTCACTCGCAAAGTGCGATACGTCAATCAGGTACGGCCGCCCGTTGGTGGCCCCCTCACGCGCTTCGGAGGCCGGATGATGCCGCATGTCCGCTGTGACGTACACATCGGCATGGTTGGCCCGGACGGCGTCGAACAAACTGTCCCCGGCGCCGCCGCAGACGGCAACACGCCGCACCAGGCCGTCTTTGTCGCCGGCAACGCGGACCCCGCCCGCCACGGCGGGCAGCATTTCAAAGACACGGGCCGCAAAGTCGCCCAGGGTTTCAAGCTCCGGAAGATCGCCCACCCTGCCGATTCCTTCTTCCGGCAATCCGTTGGATGCCTGGGTCAGGGGCGCCACGTTCTCCAGACCGAAGGCATCTGCCAGGACGTCCGACACCCCGCCAACGGCTGAGTCACCATTCGTGTGCACGGTAAGCAGGCCAGTGCCCGCTTCGATCAATCGGTGGACAGCGAGGCCCTTGGCCGACGTTGCGGCAACGGAGTTCACCCCTTTGAGCAACAGGGGGTGATGGGTAATAAGGAGCCCGGCACCCCATTCGATGGCTTCATCGATAACGGCCAGGGTGGGATCCACGGCAAAGAGGACTTTCGTCACCGGGACCGTGGGGCGCCCGACAACCAGGCCGACTTCGTCCCAATCCTCGGCGAGGGACTCGGGCCAGAGTTCTTCAACAGCCAACAACACCTGGCCGAGGGTAGGTTCGCCGCTGGCCCCAACTGTTTCTTCGTGTTCTGTTTCGTCATCTTCGACGGAATCCGCATCAGAAATGCCAGTGTTCACTGCTTCCATATCCCTATTCTTCACTACCGGGCCGGTTCAGGCAGTCCCGGTCACTTGTGCAGCTGCCCGGTGCCGTAATTCTCCCGTAAGGTGAAGCGGGAATCATCAGGCCATCCCAACCATTGAAGAGAACATGAAAACTTTCGTACTTGGCGGCGGCTGCTTCTGGTGCCTGGATGCCGTTTACCAGAAAACCCGCGGGGTCAGCTCGGTTGTCTCCGGCTACACCGGCGGCCACGTCCGCAATCCCGATTACTACGAAGTGTGCTCCGGGACCACTGGTCACGCGGAGGTGGTTGCGGTGACATTCGATGAAACTGTTGTTCCGGAAGAAGTCATCCTGGACATGTTCTTCGCCCTGCACGACCCCACCACCCTGAACCGGCAGGGCTACGACGTCGGGACCCAGTACCGGTCCTCGATGTTCTACACCACCACCGAGGAGAAGGTCTTGTTCGAGGAAGCCATCGAACGCGCCCAGGCCTTGTGGTCCGACCCGATTGTGACTGAAGTGGTGCCGCTCCCGGACTTCTACGAGGCCGAGGAAGTCCACCAGAATTACTATGCAAAGTTTCCGTACCAGGGATACTGCCAGGTGATCATTAACCCCAAGCTGGCAAAGGCCAGGAAATATTACTCTGCATGGCTTACTGCTTAGCAGGGTTTCGATCCGGCTGGTTAGGCTGACCTCAGCAATCCCTCTTCAGAGATAGGCGTAAATTTTCATGGCAAGGATCTACGACGACGTTACTCAGCTGGTCGGCCGCACCCCGCTGGTTCGATTGAACCGGCTCACCGAGGGCCTTGACGCCCAGGTTGCCGTCAAGCTTGAGTTCTACAACCCCGCCAACAGCGTCAAGGACCGCATTGGTGTAGCCATCATTGACGCCGCCGAAAAGTCCGGTGCCTTGAAGCCGGGCGGAACGATCGTCGAGGGTACCTCAGGCAACACGGGCATTGCCCTCGCACTCGTGGGCGCGGCACGCGGCTACAAGGTCATCCTGACCATGCCCGAAACCATGTCCACCGAACGCCGTGTCATGCTGCGCGCTTACGGTGCCGAAATCGTCCTGACCCCGGGTTCCGAAGGCATGCGTGGGGCCGTCGAGAAGGCCCAGGAGATCGTCGCCAACACGGAGAACTCCATCTGGGCCCAGCAGTTCGCCAACGAGGCCAACCCGGCGATCCACCGCGCCACCACGGCCGAGGAAGTCTGGAACGACACCGACGGCGAAGTTGACATCTTCGTAGCAGGCGTGGGAACCGGTGGCACGATCACCGGCGTGGGCCAGGTCCTCAAGGAACGCAAGCCCGGAGTCCAGATTGTTGCCGTCGAACCCAAGGATTCGGCCATCCTCAACGGTGGCGCTCCCGGTCCCCACAAGATCCAGGGAATCGGCGCCAACTTCGTGCCCGAGATCCTGGACACCAACGTCTACGACGAAGTCCTTGACGCCACCCTTGAGGACTCCGTGCGGGTTGCCCGGGACCTCGGTGCCCGCGAAGGCATCCTCGGCGGCATCTCCTCCGGTGCCATCGTGTGGGCCGCGCTCGAACTCGCAAAGCGTCCGGAGAATGCCGGCAAGCTGATCGTGGCCGTCGTCTGTGACTTCGGGGAGCGTTACATCTCCACCGTGCTGTTCGATGACATCCGCGGCTAACACAACGCCTGCACACCTTCATTTCCTGTAGAAAGGTCTTTGTGAGCTTCTTCGCAAGACTTAAGGAAGACCTCGACGCCGCCCGGTCCCACGACCCGGCGGCGCGAGGTTCTTTTGAGAACTTTTTCGCATACTCCGGATTGCATGCCATCTGGGCGCACCGCCTGACCCACAAGCTCTGGCAAAACCCGGCGCTCCGTTTTCCGGCGCGCCTGATTTCGCAGCTCGCGAGGTTCCTGACGGGCATCGAGATCCACCCCGGGGCCACGATTGGCCGCAGGTTCTTTATCGACCACGGCATGGGCGTCGTCATCGGTGAGACATCGGAAATCGGCGATGACGTGATGATCTACCACGGTGTCACGCTCGGCGGCCGCTCCCTGGCCAAGGTCAAGCGCCACCCCACCATCGGTGACAGGGTGACCATTGGTGCCGGCGCGAAAGTATTGGGCCCCATCACCATCGGAGCAGACAGTGCTGTTGGTGCGAATGCCGTAGTAGTGAAGGACGCTCCACCGGAGTCGATCATCACTGGAATTCCGGCGACCTGGCGGCACCGGGACGCCAGGTCCGAGACGAAGCCTGCAGTAGATCCGGCCGAGTACTACATCGAATACCGCATCTAGCCGGCCAGTCCTTTGTAGAAGTTCAGGAACACGGCGTCGAACGCCCTGTCCGGAAGAATCCTTCGCATTGCCAGAACGCTCCAGGCCCCCCGCCCTACCGGGTAGCGGGTCCTGGGGCGTTTTGCCTTTGCTGCCCGGACGATGGCTTTTGCCACCACCGTTGCCGGAGTGGAAAGCACGTGGCCGTCACCCGAGGTGGATGCCAGCGCTGCGGCAACAATATGCGCTTGATCGGCGTACGGGCCATCGCCTGACGTGGCCAGCAGCCCCTCGCCGGCGATGGTGCCCCATTCGGTGTCGGTCCCTGACGGTTCGATGATGACGACGTCGATGCCGTGCGGCTTCAGTTCCAGGCGCAGCGAGTCGCTCATCCCCTCCACGGCAAACTTGGTGCCGTGGTACCAAGCGCCCAGGGGCTCGTAGATCTTTCCCCCGATGGATGTGACATTGATGATCCTGCCTTTCCCTGCCGCCCGCATCTGCGGAAGAACCAGCTGGGTCATCCTTGCAAGGCCCAGGACATTGACGTCGAATTGCCGCCTCCCCTCGGCCAGGGGGACCTCTTCAAGGGAGCCGTAGGAACCATAGCCTGCGTTGTTGACCAGCACGTCCACGCGTCCGTGGGCGGCTTCCACTTGCGCGACCGCTGACATCATCGATTCCTCGGAGGTCACGTCGAGCGACAGTACGGTTATCCCGTGGTCCTTCAGGGGCTCCATCATGTCGACGCGACGCGCACCTGAGTAGACAGTGAAGCCCGCCCCTGCCAGGGCAAGGGCCGTCGCGAATCCGATACCCGTGGAGGCGCCTGTAACAAGTGCGATGCTGGCTGGCATTGTCTTTCCCCTTGCTGGTGGCCCAGCACCTGAACGGGAGCTCCGTTACGGCAAAGGCCGGCTCCTTCCAGCGTAATAGGAAGGAACCGGCCTTTGCGCGGTGGTGTTACTGACCCACGTGGCTGCTAGTGGGTGTCGACAGCCGAGATCTCGGACTTGTCTTCGCCCCACAGGGTGTGGAACGTGCCCTCGGTGTCTACTCGGCCGTAGGTGTGTGCTCCGAAGAGGTCGCGCTGTCCCTGGATCAGGGCGGCGGCGACCCGCTTGCGGCGGAGGCCGTCGTAGTAAGCCAGGGAGGAGGAGAACACCGGTACCGGAATGCCCAGCTGCACGGCCGTGGCCACAACGCGGCGCCAGGCCGGGAGTGCCTCTGCGATGGCCTTCGTGAAGGCCGGTGCAAACAGCAGGTTCGCGGGCTTCTCATCGGCAGCGTAGGCCTTGGTGATGTCCTTGAGCAGCTCTGCACGGATGATGCAGCCTGCACGCCACAGGGAAGCGATCTCGTCCAGCTTGAGGTCCCAGCCGTATTCCTTGGCTGCGGAGGTCAGCATGTCCAGGCCCTGTGCGTAGGACACGAGCTTGGAGGCGTAGAGTGCCTGGCGGACGTCCTCGACGAACGTCTCCGGGATTTCCACGGAAGCCTCTTCACCGGCGAGCAGCTCCTGGCCGAGCTTGCGCTGCTCGGTCTGGGAGGACAGCGCGCGGGCAAACACGGACTCTGCAATGCCGGAGACCGGTGAGCCGAGTTCAAGGGCGGAGATGACCGTCCAACGGCCGGTGCCCTTCTGGCCGGCAGCGTCAACGACGACATCAACGAACGGCTTGCCGGTCTTGGCATCGACGTGGCCGAGAACCTCAGCGGAGATTTCGATCAGGAACGAGGACAGATCGCCCTTGTTCCACTCAGCGAAGATCTTGGACTGTTCGGCGGGCTCAATGCCTGCACCGGAGCGGAGAAGGTCGAATGCTTCGCCGATGACCTGCATGTCGGCGTATTCGATGCCGTTGTGGACCATCTTGACGAAGTGGCCGGCGCCATCGGTGCCGATCCAAGCACAGCAGGGTTCGCCGTCGACCTTGGCGGAAATCTTTTCCAGGAGCGGGCCGAGCGCGTCGTAGGACTCACGGGAGCCGCCGGGCATGATGGAGGGGCCGTTCAGCGCGCCTTCTTCACCACCGGAGACACCGACACCGACGAAGTGAAGGTCCTTCTTGGCCAGCGCTGCTTCGCGGCGGCGGGTGTCCTCGTAGTGCGAGTTGCCGGCGTCGATGATGATGTCGCCGGCCTCGAGCAGCGGTTCCAGCTGCTCGATGACGTTGTCGACGGGGGCGCCTGCCTTGACCATGATGAGGACGCGGCGGGGCTTTTCGAGGGAGTCGACGAGTTCCTGCAGCGTTTCCGTGCGGATGAAGTCGCCTTCCGTGCCGTGCTTTTCCAGCAGGGCGTCAGTCTTTTCCACGGAGCGGTTGTGGAGAGCCACGGTGAAGCCGTTGCGTGCGAGGTTGCGGGCCAGGTTGGCGCCCATCACCGCAAGGCCGGTGACACCGATGTGTGCTGACATCAAAACTCCAATTCGTTCGTGTGCAAACAGTCCCGACGTGGCCATGGGGGCACGCGGGAAGCGATTTCAAAACCAGGGGCTGTAATAAACCATACGTATATAAACCTTGGGCGGGAAAGCGGCGCCCACGTTGTGGAAGCTGCCGCGTCATAAACAGTCTATGATGCCCGGCGGCTGCTGATGCGGCGCGGAATGCGTTCCCGGCACGGATACCGGCATCCCCGGTCGCCCCGCGCCACTATGCTTACCTCTATGTCAACCAGCCTTCACCACCGCGCCGTTGAGCATTTGGGGACCCGGATTGTGGGTGGCGCCCTTCCCACGGGACACGTGATGTTGGCTGAGCATTTGGAAGACGAACTCAACGTCTCCCGTTCCGTGGTGCGTGAAGCCGTGCGTGTCCTCCAATCACTCGGGCTTGTGGAAACGATCAAGCGGGTGGGCATCCGTGTCCTTCCTGCCCATCGCTGGAATCCCTTCGATCCCCTGGTCATCCGGTGGCGTCTCGCGGGCGAAGGCCGCGGCGCGCAATTGCGGTCGTTGGCCGAGCTGCGCTCCGCCGTCGAGCCCGTAGCCGCCGAACTCGCCGCCGGCAACGCACCCGAGAGCCTGCGGCAGGAACTGGTGGGCATTTCCCTCGCCATGAAGGAAGCGGGAGACGCCGGGGACATGGCAAGATTCCTTGACCTCGACATCCGCTTCCACGCCCTGGTGTTGTCCGGATCGGGCAACGAGATGTTCGCCAACCTCATTGGCCAGGTCACCGAAACCCTCACGGGCCGGACCGTCCACGGCCTCATGCCCGAGCATCCCCAGAAGGAAGCCCTCCAATGGCACATGGACGTGGCCCACGCCATCGACGCCGGCGACGGTGCGGTGGCCCGCGACGCCGCTGCCAGGATCATGCGCCAGACGATCGCGGAGCTGGCACCCAGCTGGGACGACCAGCCCCGCGTCTTCGTCCCTGTGGCCAGGAATTAGCCGTTCCGGAAGTTCAGCAAAACCTTGCCGGACTCGGCCGAATTCTTCGCCACTTCGAAAGCCTCCAGGCCGTGGGCGAGATCGAATTCGTGCGTCACAACGGGGTCGGCAAACAGGGATCCGTCAGCCAGGGCCGCGATGACGTCGTCGATCTCGTCGTTGAAGCGGAATGAGCCCAGGAGCTCCAGCTCGCGGGTTATGGCGAGGGAAATGAACACCGGTTGGGGTCCCGACGGCAAAAGACCCACCATCACCACCTTGCCGCCACGGGTGGCACCCTTGATGGCCGAGGCCAATCCGTAGTGGCTCCCTGAGGATTCAATGACGACGTCGGCGTCCACCGCCGCGATGGCGTCCGCGTCATCACCCTTGAGGACGGCGTCGGCACCGACAGACCGGGCGATCTCCAACGGCTTGTCATGCATGTCGACGGCGACAATCCGGGCAGCGCCGGCGCGCTTCAGCACGGCCACCGCCAGGGCTCCGATCGGACCGCTGCCGATCACGAGTGCCGTTTTCCCCCGAACGTCGCCGGCGCGGGAGACCGCATGCCATGCGACGCTGGCCGGTTCCACAAGCGCCGCCGTGCGAAGGTCCAGATTTTCCGGCAAGGGACGGAGCATCCTGGCGGGCAGATTGGCGTAGCGGCTGAAGGCGCCGTCGGTGTGCGGATAGCGTGCCGCACTTCCAAGGTAGGTGCACCCCGGCGAGAGGTTTGGCCGGTCCTCGGGGTACCGGACGTCGCCGGGTGCCGGGGTGGCAGGGTGGACAGCCACAGGCGTGCCCGCTGCAGGACCCGTACCATCGGCTGCCTGCTGGAGGACAACACCAACGATCTCGTGGCCGAGGACCATCGGTTCTTTGAGAATGGACTCGCCCGCGGCGCCGTGCAGCCAGTAATGGAGGTCCGAACCACAGATCCCGCCATAGGCAATCTCCACGATGGACTCGTTGGGTTGCGGTGCTGCCAGGGGGATGTCCTCGATGCGAAGATCGCCTTTGCCATGGGCTACAACTGCCGGACCGGATGCAGGGAGGATGATGCTCATCAGACCACCACCGTCATTCCGCCGTCGACGAAAATCGTCTGGCCGTTCACGAAGTTCGATGCCTGCGATGCGAGCCATACCGTGGGGCCGGCAAGGTCCGCAGTGGTTCCCCACCTGTTGGCCGGGGTGCGGCCCAGGATCCAGGAGTTGAAGTCGGCGTCATCGACCAGGTTCTGCGTCATTTCGGTGTGGATGTAGCCTGGGGCGATTCCGTTGATCTGCAAGCCGGATGCGGCCCACTCGGCGGTCATGGCCCGGGTGAGGTTGCGCAAGCCGCCCTTCGCGGCGACGTACGGCGCGATCGTGGGACGGGCCAGGTCCGTCTGGACAGAACAGATGTTGATGATTTTGCCTTGGCCCCTGGGGATCATGTGCCGGGCGGCTTCCCGGCCCACAAGGAAAGCGCTGGTGAGGTCCGTGGTGATGACCCGGTCCCAGTCCTTGACATCAAGGTCCAGCATGGGCACCCGGTGCTGGATGCCGGCGTTGTTCACCAGGATGTCCAGAGGCCCAACGTTTTGCTCCACCCAGGCGACGCCTTCAGCGGCAGAGTCGGCGTCCGTCACGTCGAAGGCCCGGCTGTGGACTCTCCCTTCCGGATACTCTGCGGCCATCGCCAGGTGTGATGCTTCAAGCCGTTCAGTGTTGATGCCGTTCAGCACAACCGTGGCGCCGGCATCGGCGAGGCCGCGGGCAAGGGCGTTGCCTATCCCCCGGCTTGAACCAGTGACCAAGGCAACCCGCCCGGTCAGATCGAAAAGTGCACTCATGGTTTGTTCGTCATTCCTTCTTCAGTTGCGACGGTTCAGTTGCTGTTGGACGTGATGGGGACAGGCGTCCGGCCCAGGTTTGCGATGGCCTGCCGGACGACGGCGAGGTCCTGGTCGCCGAGCCCTTGGCGTTTGAGTTCGGCGTACAGGTCATGTGCCGCCGAAGCGATCGGCGTGGCGGAGCCGGCTGCCGCAGCGCTGGCGAGCACGAACCCGAGGTCTTTGTGCATGAATTTTGCCGGTCCAGTTGGCGTGTAGTCCTTGGCTGCCAAGCGCGGACCGACGTTGTCCAGCACCCGGCTTCCCGCCAGTCCTCCGGACAGCACCTCGAAAAGAGCCCCTACATCCATCCCGGAGCGTTCGGCGAGTTCCGCAGCTTCGGCGAGGGCCGCCGTCGTGGTTCCGACAATCAGTTGGTTGCACGCCTTGGCGAGCGACCCCGACCCCAGCGGTCCCATCCGACGCACGGTGGTGCCCATGGCCTGGAAAAGCGGCCCAAGCTGCTCGAAGGGTCCTTCATCGGCCCCCACCATGATGGCAAGGGTTCCGCTTTGTGCACCGGCAGTTCCGCCGCTCACCGGCGCGTCCACTACGACGGCATTGCCGCCGCTTGCCTGGTGCACCAGTTCGCCGAACCGCTGGACACCCGCTGGGGAGACACTGCTCATGACGACGACGGCGGTCCCCGGGCGCGGCGCCGAACTCCCCCAGGATTCGAGCAGCTCCGCTGCCGCTTCTTCGATGAACGGAAGGTCGGGAAGCATGAAAATGATGGCGTCCTCGTCACGCAACGCGGCCACGCTGGCGGCCCGGTTGATGCCGGGGAGAGCTTCGAACGCGGCGTCGGAGCGGTTCCAGGCGGTGACGTTCCATCCGGCGCCGGCCAGGTTGGAGGCCATCGGCGCGCCCATCAGACCCAGCCCGACAAAACCCACGCGTTTGGTGGTCATGGCAGGTAACACCTCACTTCGTCGTGGTCATTTACGTAAATTCTGTTCAATATCCTAGCCGCCATTCAGTATGATGAACACCATGACGACTGATGAACTTACCATCGCCATCGCTGTACCGCTCGAAGCTGAGCACGTAGAGCAGATCCGCGCTGTAGATCCCTCCGTAACAGTTCTCTACGAACCGGAGCTGCTTCCTCCGGAACGGTTCCCGGCAGACCACGCGGGCGACCCCGCGTTCAAAAGGTCGCCGGAACAGGAAGAACGCTATTGGGCCATGCTGAACCGCGCCCAGGTCCTCTATGGCTTCCCCAACGAAAGTCCCGCCGGCCTTGCGCGCATCGCAAAAAGCAACCCGCACCTGCAGTGGATCCACGCCATGGCAGCCGGCGCCGGTGGAGCGGTCAAGGCCTCAGGCCTGGACACCGAAACGCTCCGGAAGTTCCATGTCACCACCTCTGCCGGCGTCCACGCCCTGCCGCTGGCGGAATTCTCGGCATTCGGTATCCTCAACGGCTTCAAGCGCAGCGCCGAGATGGCACAGGACCAGGCCGCCAGGTTCTGGCCGGAACTGCGGACGCCCACCAAGCTGGCCAACGGTTCCAAGGTTGTCATCGCGGGCCTCGGTGAAATCGGCATGGAAACGGCCCGCATCGCGCGCGCCCTGGGCATGAGGGTCAGCGGAACCAAACGCAACGTCGAAGCCATTGAGGGAATCGACGAAGTCACCAACAACGACGGCTTGGCCGGCCTCCTCGCCGACGCCGACGCCGTGGTCAACACGCTGCCCGGCACGCCGTACACGGAAAAGCTGTTCAACAAGGACATCTTCTCTGCCATGAGGCCAGGAACAGTTTTCGTCAACGTGGGGCGCGGCACGGTAGTGGACGAGGACGCCTTGCTCGCGGCACTGGACAACGGACAGGTTGGATACGCATGCCTGGACGTGTTTGCAGTGGAGCCCTTGCCTCAGGACAGCCCTTTGTGGAACCACCCCAAGGTCCTGGTGTCGCCGCACACCTCGGCATTGAGCGCGGCGGAAAACAGGCTCATCGCCGAACGATTCCGCAACAACCTGCGCATTTTCCTGGACGGTGGCGAACTCCCCCACCTGGTGGACCCGGTCCACTTCTACTAAACCGGACTACCAACCTGTGGCGCTGAGCCACCTCTCGGACAATGCATCGGCCATGCTCCTGGTGTATGTGCTCGAGAGGTGGTTGTCGTCCAGGTACACGTAGACGTTGCCAATGATCCCCGGACAGCTGGCACCATCACAGATCAGGTCGGTCATATCCAGGATGGACAGGCCGGTGAAGGTTCCTTCCAGCTGATCCAGCGGATTGTCGGCGGCCAGCACAGAGGACAGGGCGGGACGGCAACGGGGATCGTCGACGCCCGAAGCCATGGCGCATTCGCTGGGGCTGAAGGAGAACCGTGGGTTGTCCCGCATGGCGATGACCTCCACACCTTGATCGGTGATCTCCCCCACCAGTTCATCAAGTCCCCACGTAAGGTCCTCATCCGGAGAATCCGGGACAGCCGCGGTCCCGACAAGGAAAACAGCATCCGGGCGGTAACGCCGAATGTGTTCGCGGACATTCCGGTTGAAGGCATTGCATTCGTCGCCAACCTCGTCCGTCTGAGTCATGAATGGACAGGCTCCAAACGTAATGGCCTGCACCCGCCAGTTGCGCTCTTTCGCCATGGGGCCGATGGCGCCGAGCCACTGCAGGGAATGTGACTGCCCCACAACGAAGATGGTCTTGGCGGCATCCGCGCCGACGTCGTTCTGCTGGCACTCCGCGAACAGGACCGGGTCCTGGGGACGCAGCTCCCCGGTACAGGGGCCGTCAAGCTTGCCCCAGTCCGCCGGAAGCTGCTCAGGCGTCGGGAGCGTCCTGGCGTCCTTGCCCACCCGGTTGACATAGCCTGGCAGCAACGCCCTTGCACCCGGGTTGTCATCCATGTCCTGGCCGGCAATGGCGTTCTTCTCTTGCTGCTGCTGGAACCCGAACACCGTCATCGGCGTCGCTCCCACAGCAAGGCAAACCAATACCGCTACGGCCAGACGGCGACGCTTTGCCTCCGGCCAGCGCCATGACCGCAGCGGCTGCTCCACGAATCTGGTGGTGAGGTAGGCCAGCAGCAACGAAACACCCACGATCGCCGCGCCCGTCAGTGCGTCCGCGTGGTCTTCGCCGATCCACACAAGGGTGATGACCAACAGCGGCCAGTGCCACAGGTACAGGGCATATGAGGTAGACCCGAGCCCCACCAGCAACCTGGAGGAAAGAATACGGTCCACCCCGAAACGGCTTCCCGTCTGTCCTGCCACGATGACAGCCACAGCCGCGAGGGTGGGCCACAGCGCCACGAAGCCCGGGAACGCCGAGCGGACCTGGAGGAGCACACCGCAACTGAGCATCGCAGCAACTCCCACCCAACCCAGTACGGTACCCAGGCCACGCCCTGGGCGCAGGAAGGGAAGCAGCAGCGCAACCAGGGTACCCAGCGCAAACTCCCACAGCCGGGCAAGAGTGTCGAAGTAGGCCAGTTCCTGGTGGGCGTTGGTGAAGTAGATCGAGTAGCTCAGCGACGCGACGAAGATCAGCCCGAAGATTCCCAGCAACATTGACCGGTATCCCAAGCCGAACCTCCGGCACACCAACGCGGTAGTGACGAAGATCGCCGGCCAGAGGATGAAGACCTGCCCCTGGATGGACAACGACCAGAAGTGTTGCATGGGGCTCGCCAGGCTGTGGTCAGCGGCGTAGTAATTGACCACCTGCTTTTGCAGCAGCCAGTTCTGTACGTAGAACAGGGAAGCCCAGGCCTGGTTGACGATCTCAGTCCACCTTGTCCGGGGGACGATAACGAACGTTGCTGCCAATGTACCCGTCAGCACTACGACGACGGCGGGAAGCAGCCGCCAGAACAGGTGCAGCCAGTGCCGGACCAGCGACACCGGCCGGGACTCCTCATACCGACTGACGAACTGGAGGGTCATCAGGAAAGCCGAAATCAGCAGGAAGACGTCCACGCCTCCCGAAACCCTGCCAAACCAGATGTGATACGACACCACCATGAGCACGGCCAGTGAACGGAGCCCCTGGATCTCGGGCCGAAATCTGGTGCCTCTGGAGCCCCGGATTTGGCCGGGGCTTTCCGGCGATGCCACGCCCTTGGTTGCCGTCATGGACACGCTCCTCTATCGCTGCACCAATTCTGCACCGCGGTCCGCGAATTTCCAGCACTCCGGGGTTGGACGCCGCAAAGAAGACAGGACGGCGCCCCTCCTGTGGAGGGACGCCGTCCTGAGGCGTGTTGTAGCAGCGGTTTCGGCGACTACTTGGCGTCTTCCGTGCTGACGAGGTCGCGGCCTGCCGTCTCGGGGGTGAAGAAGGTGGTCACGAAGGAGATGAGCGCGAGGACCAAGGAGTAGATGGCGAGTACCAGCCAGGAGTGGTTGGTGGCGGCCAGCATCAGCGCTCCGAGCAGCGGCGCAAGGCCACCGGCGAGGACGGCTGAAATTTCACGGCTCATGGCCACACCGGTGAACCGGTACTGCGATCCGAACAGTTCAGGCAGCAGGGGGCACTGCGGACCAAGCATCGACTGGACGCCGATGGCGATTCCCACGGCCATGACCACCCATACCAAGGTGACGTTGCCCAGTGTGACCAGGTAGAAGGCGGGTACGGCAATGATCGCCTGGAACAACGCGCCGTAGCGGTAAACCGGAACACGACCGTACCTGTCGGACAACGCACCGAAGGTCACTACCATGACTGCTGCGAATCCAGCGGCGATCAACAGACCGACAGGACCGATGGAGTTGTTGCCCGCGAAGACTCCCGCGGGCATGCTCATGAACGAGACAAGCAGGGCAGAGTAAATTGACGAGTTCCCGTTTTCGCCCATGCGGAGGCCAATGCCGATCAACACGTTCTTCTTGGAGTGCTTCCACAAAGCGCCAATGGGGTTCTTGACTACGTTCTTGTGCTTTTCGAGTTCCTGGAAGGCAGGAGTTTCCTTGAGCTTGAGCCGGATGAAGATGGCAATCACGATCAGGATGAAGCTGGCGAGGAACGGTACCCGCCACAACCAGCCCTGCAGGACCGACTTGTCCGCCATGGTGATCAGCGCGAACGTGCCGGCGCCAAGCAGGGTACCGAGCTGAATGCCGACGAACGGCAGGGAAGCGAAGAAACCACGACGACGACGCGGCGCGACTTCGGAAATCAGCGTGGTTGCGCCGGCCTGCTCGGCGCCGGCACCGAGCCCCTGAATGATACGCAGGGTCACGAGCAGCACCGCACCCAGCATCCCGGCCTGCTCAAAGGTCGGCAGGAGGCCAATGGCGAAGCTTGCCGTGCCCATCAAGGCAATCGTCAGGATCAGGACCATCTTGCGGCCGAACCGGTCACCGATGTAGCCGAAGATCAAGCCGCCGAAGGGACGGGCAGCAAATCCGACACCATACGTGGCAAAGGAGGCGATCAATGCCCCGTCCGGACCGAGCGGCGAGAAGAACAGTGGCCCGAAGATCAGCGCCGAAGCGAGGCCGTAGATGTAGAAATCGTAGTATTCCAGGGCGGAGCCCACGGAACTGGCCAGCGTCGCCCGCCGGAGCTGCTCCGGTTCAACGACGGCCTCGTCAGCTTCCGCCGCGAAGTTTGTCTTAGTACGAGTTGTCACAAGCACTCCCTCAAAATCACCCCGGGCCCCCGTTGGCCCAGTGAGATAGTGATGGCATCACCGCCAAGATCACTATGATGAACAGAGTACAGCTTGCTGAACGCAATGCCAAGGTTAAAATCAGATTTATAAAAATCAGCCCATGGGGTTGCCTAGCGATCGCGCCAACTCCTTGAGCTCTTTCACCATGAGAGCTCCCTGCTCTTCCGAATATGTGGCCTTCAATGCGGTCACGGAGAGACCAAGGCTGGGCCCATGCGCGCCGTGGGTGGGTACAGGGACGGCCAGGCAAACGACACCTACCGTGGACTCCTCATCCTCGAAAGCAAAGCCTTGCTGGCGGATGGTGGTGATCTGGGCCTTGAGTTCCTCGGCCGTCCGGAGTGAGTTGGCAGTCATCGTGGGCAATTCCATACCGTCCGGGAACATGGCCTCGATGTCGTGGTCATGCAGCTGTGCCAGCAACGCCTTGCCCACACTGCACAGCGAGACCGGCATCTTGTCACCGATATTGGACGTCAACCGCACGGCGGGATGCCCTTCGTAACGCGCCAGGTAGATGACGTGGTCGCCGTCGAGCATCGCAATGCGGACCGTTTCGCCGGAGAGCGTTGGAGCCTGCTCGCAGTACTTGTAGAACTCCTGCACTTCGTCGAGGCGGCTGAGGTACGCAGCTCCGAGTTCCACCAGCTTCCGCCCGAGCGCAAAATCTGCGCCCTGCCTGGTGATGAGGCGCGCTTCCTCGAGCGCCAGCAGCAGGTTCGATGTTGATGACTTCGGTATGCCCAGCTCACGGGACAAATCGCTGAGGGTCAAGCGGCCGGACGGGGAATCAGCCAGGGCTTCCAGGACGGCGGCGGCGCGCGTGACGGCGGGGGCCGGCGACGAAGCGCCCAACCCTTCGGAGCGGGTGGTGCGGGAATCGGCCATGATTCTCCTTCGTCATTGCAACTCAGTGTTCAATCTGCTGAACAATACCCATCATAGTGGCAAGCAGGTGTCGCTGACCTGTCCGGCTTTCCAAACCCAAAAGTTGGCTGTATATTCATTTTCGAGCTCTCCACCGCGGCATCCCCCAATAGTCGCGGTGGAGAGTTCATCCATTTCCTGTCTGCTGCTGATTGCCGGCTCAAGCTCCCTATGCTGCCGCGGCGTCCTCACCCCGAAGGCACCAGCCCCCTCCTGATCCATCGCGCACCAGTTGCCACGTGGCGAGAGCGGAACGGGCGTTGTTCCCCAAGCGCACCTGGACCTGCAGGACCTCAACATCCACGCGGCCGGTTCCGCGCGGCATCCGCTTCGATACCTCCCACCAGGCAACCCTTTCGAACCATCGGACGGGCTCCACTGCGATCTTCCACTCCCGGCCTCCTCTCACGACGACGGCCGGCTCGCCTTGGGCGGTTGTGCGGATGTAAACGTGCTCCATGGAGTCAACCGTAGGAGGAGGCTACGACAATGAGAGGTCGCTACCGGCGGAAGGAGGCACTGACGGCAGATCACCAGACTCCAAGTGACGGCACCGAGGGGACAAAGGCGCAGGGAGGATAAAGGCGCCGAGGGGACAAAGGCTCCGGGCGTGAAACAACAACGTGAATTGAGCACGAAAAAGCCCCGCCCTCTCGAACCTTGCGGCCGTGAGTGACAGGGCTTCCTGGTGGGTCCTACCGGGATCGAACCGATGACATCCACGGTGTAAACGTGGCGCTCTACCAGCTGAGCTAAAGACCCATATTGCGGTTTCAGCAGCCTCTGACTTCCTCAGCGCTTCAACCAACGAACAATGACTCTACATGATCAACTGCCGGAAACACCAATCGAGTCTGGAACGGCCGGAAGATCAGGCAAAGCCCGCGCAAGGTAGTCCAATGCACCGCTGACGCCCAGCTCAAGTTTCACTGAAGCAAGTTCGTCCCCGCGGGTGATCCCCCTGTTGATGATGACCACAGGCTTGCCAGCTTTTGACGCATGGCGGACGAACCTCAGGCCACTCTGCACCGTCAGCGACGAGCCTGCAACCAACAGAGCTTCCGCGTCATCAACCATGCCGTAGGCACGGGCTACGCGGTCCTTGGGGACGTTCTCCCCGAAGTACACGAAATCAGGCTTCAGGATTCCGCCGCAGATCGGGCACACTGCCATGACAAACGACGTGATGAGTTCGGGGTCTTCCACCGTGGCATCGGCGTCCGGCGCCATCTCCACCAGGCCGGACTCCACGGCAGCTTCAACGAAGCCCGGGTTGATCTCTTCCAGGATGGCCGCGATCAGCTGCCTGCTGAAGGTGTGTCCGTGGGAAAGACAGATCACCTGGTCGAAGCGCCCGTGCAGATCCACCACGTTGACGCTTCCGGCATCCTCGTGGAGCCTGTCCACGTTCTGGGTGATGAGCCCCGTCAGGAGGCCTCGCCGTTCCATCAGAGCGACGGCGGCATGGCCGGCATTGGGGTCGGCATGCCGGAGGTGGGACCAGCCGATGTGGTTGCGGGCCCAGTAACGCCTCCTGTTCGCCTCGCTCCCAATAAACTCCTGGTAGGTCATGGGGTTTCGTGGCGCAGAACCCGGTCCCCGGTAATCCGGTATCCCGGAGTCGGTACTCAATCCGGCTCCTGTGAGGACAGCCAGGCGCTGGCCCTGCAGGACGCGCACCGCAGGATCCAAGGCTTCCAGCTCCGAGGGTTCAAGCTGCACTGCGGCCGCAGGTGCCATGCTGGCGAACCCCGTCATCCCCACGCCTGGCCCCCGGTTGCTCATGGCTGTTGTTCCACCATGGCCGATAGGGCCCTCCGGTACTCGTTGAAGTCCCTCGCCTGGCCCCGCGGATTGACCACGACGTAACGGATAACGCCCGCCGCATCGATGATGAAGGTTCCCCGCAGGGCCATTCCGCTGGCTTCATCGAAGACTCCGTAATCCCGGGCAACAGCTCCATGCGGCCAGAAGTCCGCCAGGAGATCGAAGTCGAAGCCCTCATGTTCGGCGTAGGCCCGTTGAGCGAATTTGCTGTCGACGGAAATTGCCAGCACTGTTGCATCAGCGTCGTTGAACTGCGCCATGTTGTCGCGGATCTCACACAGCTCGCCGGTGCAGATGCCTGAGAAGGCAAAAGGGAAAAAGACAACGACGACGTTTCGGCCGCGATAGTCCGACAACCGGACAGGCTCACCGTATTGGTTCAGAAGTTCGAAATCAGGTGCAGGCTCACCTGTACGGGGGCCTTGGACCGCAGCAGGTGCCTGCTGGACTTCCGTCATTTGTTCTTCTTGGGCACCAGCCGTGTGGCGCTCCAGTCTTTGGATACCCCGGCGGAGGTAGTCAGGTGAAGTCCCGAAGTAGGGGCTGCGTCCTGGATATCGGCCGGAGACACGTAGTTATCCCTTCCTGACTTGGGCGTCAGTACCCAGACAACTCCGCCTTCCTTCAGCGTAGTGAGCGAATCCATGAGCCCGTCAACGAGGTCACCGTCGCCGTCGCGCCACCAGAAGATGACCGCATCAACGACGTCATGATCGTCTTCATCGAGCAATTCCGAGCCGGTGACATCTTCAATATCATCACGCAAGTCGAAGTCGACGTCATCGTCGTAGCCGCGCTCCTGAATCAGATCCCCATCTTTGAAACCCATTCGTTCCGCCACATTTACCGATGTGGCGGCGTCGGCCTCGCTCACGTTTCCTCCTTTTGAAGTGACTTCCATTACTAACAGCCAACACCCTTTGGGCGCCTGCTTCAAGCCATTCTCCCTGCACCGGGGCACATTCCGCACCACCTGGGGTGTTTCGGGCCCGTGGCACATGCGTGCTTTACGTCACGGAAGCCGTTCAGATGTGACATACAACGCCCTGCGGGGGCTGCGGCTACGCATAGCAGCGCCGCGAAAGCTAGAGTGGCCATGAGCGCTCTGGCTGCAGGGCGATCGCCCCGCAGAATTCTACTGGGCAGCCAAGCGCTCACAAGACCTGCCCGGCGCATCCGACCGGGCTGTTGAAACCGAGATGTCGCACACGACGCGTTCACGACGGGCAGTCACCCTGCCAGACCTGAGGCGCCGATGCATGCGCCTAAAGGAAGGTTGGACGTGGCTGCAGGAGAAGAGACCTCACACATCCTCAGCGGGTTGACTGCCCAGCTGCCTGATCGTGATCCGGAAGAGACCGCGGAGTGGATTGAGTCCCTTGATGCGTTGATCGCTGAGCAGGGTACCGAGCGGGCTCAGTACATTATGCGTTCGTTGTTGCAGCGTGCTGGTGCCCGGTCGGTGGGTGTGCCGATGGTGACGACCACTGATTATGTGAACACGATCCCGGTGGACCAGGAAGCGCCGTTCCCGGGGAACGAGGAGTTCGAGCGCCGGTACCGGGCGTATATGCGGTGGAACGCCGCGGTGATGGTCCATCGTGCGCAGCGCTCCGATATTGGTGTGGGTGGGCATATTTCCACCTATGCCGGTGCTGCGACGTTGTATGAGGTGGGCTTCAACCATTTCTTCCGCGGCAAGGACCACCCCAGTGGCGGGGACCAGGTGTTTTTCCAGGGTCACGCCTCTCCGGGGATGTACGCCAGGGCGTTCATGGAAGGCCGGTTGAGCGAAGAGGATTTGGACGGGTTCCGTCAGGAGAAGTCCAAGGCCGGGCATGCGTTGTCCTCGTACCCGCACCCGCGGTTGATGCCTGATTTCTGGGAATTCCCGACCGTGTCGATGGGTATCGGCCC